>JAEOTA010000077.1 GCA_016840085.1 Promethearchaeota archaeon | reverse complement strand
CTTTATTACTAAGCTCTGGATTTGAACTTTATGATTTAGGTATGGATGTCGATGAGAATACAATTGTGGAGAAAGTAAGAGAATCCGGAGCACAAATAATTGCTTTAAGCACACTTCTTACGATGACCGTGGAACAAATTAAATTAGTTCATGAAGCTTTGCAAGCTGCTGGTTTAAGAGATAAAGTTAAATTAATTGTGGGGGGAGCTCCTTTAAATATGGAACTGGCAAAGAAATTAGGGGCAGATGATTTTGCAGATGATGCTGTGGAAGGAGTAAGACATATTAAACAGTTAGCGGGAATGAAATAACCATTTAAGAATTAAATTCTACTTATTTTTTAATCATATTATCACTTCTTAATACGTGAATTTTCGAGAGATTTATAAATGTCAATCTTTTTCTTCTTTAATAGGATTATCTCCGAACTCTCCTTTAGTAATCCATGAGGCGCTTTTAGCAAATATTTCTGTTATCACATCCAACCTTGGAGGGATGGCAGAACTTATTGAAAATGAAAAAAAAATGGATTATTATTTGAACCAAGGAATTTAGATGACCTATGGGATAAAATAGATTGCTTTATCAAACAACCCGAACTCATAGAAATTTTAAATCAGGATTCCATTAATATTAGGATTATTAATAGTCGTCTCATTACTAGCTATTACAGTCTATTTTTATTCTTAAAAAAGATATTCAAAAAAAGAGACCTTTCACTCACTCAATACAAACACCAATCAAATCACCAGAATCCACTCGATCTATTCCTTCATCTCAAATGTCTCAAAAATCCACTAAATTTGAATTTTGTTCTAAATGTGGGGCAAAAATTGCTATAGGGAAGTAATGTACAAATTGTGGTTTTGATATGAGTAAATTATAATATCAAGTATCTATAACAGGAGTATTGAAATTAAATGAAACTAAAAATTCAAGTTGGAATGATAATAATCTTAGTGTTTCTTATTACTCCAATTAAAGTAAATGGCCATGTCTGCGATGATGAATATTCAACTATCCTTGAACCATATAAAGAGGAATTAGATTACGCGTTTTGGGGATTGTGTGAGAATTTAAAAATTATTGTTGAATGGACAAGCAATAGTTCAGAAATTGTAGCCAATTTCCTTCATTGTCATGATTTAACTAGTTTTTTATATAGTAATCATACCTATTTAAGTTTTAAAAAGTCTGATACATCAGGTTATTTTAACAGTACCACAGGTAATAATGATTGTTTATTATTTCATAACTATGATTTTTCTTATGTATCATTATACTTTTCTCTTACTCATAAAAATATTGTTTCAGTCCCATTCTCCTCATTATTTATAATAGTTATGACTATTACTGTTTCAACAATTATTTTATATCTTAGAAAAAAGAAATCAACTTGGTATGTGACCAATAAAAAGAGTTAATATACTTATCTGATAAATATATTGATATTAGAACATTTAAATCAATATATTTAACCCGTTCTAAGTTATATCAAATTTTGATTTTTTTTCTTAAATTTTCATCAAAAGTGACTTTAATAAATCCTTGAACTTTTTTTTTAATTCTTCTATTTTTGAAGCCCACTTTGCCGGATCGTGAATGATATAACGAATACTATCCCTAGAAGTACGTTCTGAACGAATTAACTCTCGAGCTTTTTGATGGTCCATTTCATGCAAAATTTCCAAAATGCCCTCAAAACTCTCATTGGGAATTACAAATACAATACGTTCTCCATGCGATAAAAGATAATGATTTGCGATTTGGAAACCTATAATACGTCGTAAAAAATGCTTTAATTGCTTGAAAGCTAATTCATGTGAATTATTTGTGCGTGGAGCACCATCGATTCGCTTGTAGTTAAATAACAATTCTCCCTTGTTTTTCAAATATTTCTGCAAGGCTCCAATGAATTCTTTTTCTACTTCAAAACAATTTTCGCATGTAAGCCGCTCGTCAAGGTTTTTAGAATATTGTTCTAAGTTATCAAGAGATTGTTCTGCGGTAGCACTATTATCATCTAAAATTGTTTTGATCTCAGCGAGATATCCCTTTATAATGTTGAGTTCTACCAATATATCGTTTTTAGACTCAATATACTCCGTTATTTTTAAGAATAAATCTCTAATTACTGATTCATCTTCGAATTGTTCATTAAAACCCTCTAATTCCTCAATGAATAAAGCTAAAACGGAATGCACGTCTGTCAAGCGCGAAAACAATTCGAGACCGACGAAATACGGATCTTTCGGTCGCGGTTTCCATTTTGACAGACTCCTTAGGACATCAATAAGTTCTTTTGTAAATGAATAGTTTGGCTCCCAAGACTTTCCTTGATTAGCGAATATTGTTGATTTTTTCAAATAATATAATTGCTTTAGAAATTTGCGTGTTTGAGTCATTAAATTGCTGTCTAACTTCTTGGGGGCATCAAACACGAATTTATAAAAATGATAATGACATAAACAATGCGGGATGTCCGGAAAGACCTTCTCTATCGCTTTTCTCTGTGCGGGAAGGGCATCTGACATGATTCCGATGACAGGAACACCCAATTCTTTAGAAATTCGCTTTTTCGCAATTTCCAAAAATTTCGAAATATTTATCGTAGATTCGCTTGTTAACCTCTTGGAATGAATGGCAAGCCCAGTGAAATAATCATAACTCGTATACAACCCTGGATTCCCTGGTGAGGGTCTCATGCCATCTATTGTCAAGAGCACGCCGCCATTTTTCTTTATTTTTTCTACAATTTCCGGCTTATATTTTTCCGAGCATCCAATCTCGTATACTTTTACCATTCGCTCGATAGTCGCTAAATTAAGTATGATTGCAAACTGTTTGTTCATCTCTTCGATGATTTCCTCATAAGTATGCTTGTCCCTCCACCTTAACTCAGCCACTTTAGCGTAAATTTCGTAATCATAATCGCTTTTATAGGGATAAATCGTGTTTTCTGGAGATATGGGTGCCTCCTCTTCGCCAGGACATAAAGCTTTTCCACAGCGATAATACACTCTTGAGACATCGTAATTCTCCAACAATCCTACAATAGGACCTAATATTGATGTTTTGACTATTTTCATTGGTTTATTGCAATACTTACAAACGGGACGCTCAGTAAAATCTATTATTTTTGTCGTTCCATTATGGCGGGGTAAATATTTTGATATAGAAGTAGGCATATCTATATAATACAATTATCTTTTACGAATTTAAGTCTTCGGATCATTTAAATAAATTTATTTATGTCGTATTATTTGGTGAAAATTTAAGTTTTTTTTTATAATTTATTATTGCTTCTATCATTGCTATTATATTTTATAGTGGTTGATCCAATAAGAAATTAGTGGCACCAGGAATCTATCATCCCGCCCCTAAATCTTTTAAAGCTTTTAATTATTACAATTTAAAATAATTAATTTTATTTAAGAAAAGAAATTATAGGATTATTTTCCTTTTATTTTAACTATATTTATTATAGTTTCGTAAATTTAGGATGGTTTTTGCGACAGGCTAGGATTGGGGTTTAATGGTGTTTGAAGAAGATATAGTTGAAATTGTTGCTATTGTCTTCAATCATCCTGGACTCATAACTAGTAAAGGAGCAGAATTCTCATGAAACTAGTTCCCGGCTGCATCCATCGCGTAGAAATGAATAATCACATTTCCATTAGGGGCTTTATCCCAAGTTCTTTAATCAATTTTTCCTACTTATCCTATAAACAAATATCTATCTGCACCACCGATAATCTTAGTTTGTCGCACGAAAATTAGCTTCGATTCACTATAGTATACCAAGTTATAACTGATGGGTCTTCGATAAACGAGATATTGAAATTATGTGAATACTTTCCAAATTTCTCATTATCAAGTGGATTATGAATAAATATTATTGTTTTATATGCATCTTTTCTCATGATAATTTCTTCATAAGCGATGTTTCCTGGTGTATCATTTGCATAAAAGATTATGGAAACAATTCCATTTCCTAATTTATTCCATTCCTCCTGGTCAAAATACTTCATCTCCAGAGTAAATGGGTTGTAGGTTATGTTCTTTCCCCCATTGAGAGAATACTATACTGCATCAAAATTCGATTTATTTATAATACAAGCGAAAGAAGGGGAGGATGTACCATATAAATAATTTTGTAATGGATAAGAAATTATAATGATTGGAGCAATGGTAATTAATAAAAGTACCTAATCTTGCTATAATTTTTTAAACATTAATAAACTTATTATAACATAATATGATTGCTCAAGAACGAGTTTTTAAAACAATTAATCATGAAGAACCAGATAGGATTCCTTCCGTTGAGGGACCAATACAAAATGCATCAATTCTTAATTATTATAATATAAAATATAGAGAAGAAGTACGGGGACTTGAGGATACAATACAAAGAAGTTTAGATATCTGTAGTGCTGTTGGTCTGGATATAGCCCCATCTGCATCATTAGTTCTATATGTACATAAACCAATAGAAAATGGGTTTATTGACGAATTTGGCCGAAGGATGGAATATGTTAAGAATCCTGTGGATGATATGATAATTGCTTACTATATGGGGGGTGTTATAAAAGATTTTGATGATTATGAAGCATTTCCTAAGCCTGATCCTGATAATCCTCTAAGAGAAAGATGGTTTAAAATTGCAAAAGAACTTGGAAAACAATATAAGGGAAAACTGTATGTAGTTCCGGTTATAGCAGGGATAATGGAATTAACTTGGGAGGGATTTGGGTTCCAGAATTTTAGTAGGTTGTTAACTAAAAAGTCTCAAATAAAACAAGTTTTTGATGATCGGGGTAAATTCGGGGTAGAAATGATGAAAAGAATAGTTGATTGGGGAGAAGAGACGGGTCCAGTGATAATTCTTGATGATTATGGATATAAAACAGGAATATTCATGAGCCCTGAGAATTATAGAACCTATATTTTTCCTTGGTTAAAAAGTATGTGTAAAATTGCTCATAAAGCAGGAATAAAAGTCTGTCTTCATAGTTGTGGTGATCTATATCCGATTTTTGAAGATATAATCGATTGTGGTGTGGATGCTTTGAATCCTATTGAACCAACAACAGCAGAACCTGAATATGATATCTTTAAGTTAAATGAAAAATATGGAGATAAAATTACTTTTGTAGGCAATGTATCTCCACAAGATCTAGCAGATAAAGATCCCGAATTTATTCGAAACTATACCAAAAAATTAATAAAAGAACTCGGACCGGGGGGTGGCTTTATCCTTGCTTCTGGACATAGTATAAATCCTGCCATAAAGCTTGAAAACTTTCTTGCAATGAGAGAAACATTAGAAAGATATGGAAAATATCCTATTTCAATAAAATAAATATCTCTAAGAATAATACATTTAACAGAATCATTATTTGCTGATTGTTTTCATTATTAATTCCCTAAGAAATGCTAATTACATGATAAAATACTATTTTTACATACTTGACTGTAATTACTAAGTTAATAATTAATGGTAAAACTATGATTGGATACAAAATTCAGTGATGGTGAAATGATCTGATAATAAATTGTCTCATAATCATTGAGAATAAGAATTTCCCAAATTTAGTAATTTGGAACTCCTTGATATCCGATGGAAAAAGATTTAGAGATGGTGAAAGATTTATAGGGAACTTTTCCCTTAATTTAATTATGCCAGTAACAAAATCAAGAGAAAAATTAGCTCCCATTAGGATAGAACAATGCACTCTAAATAAATTTTTTCCTAATTTACTTGAACCTAAAAATCATAGTTTACTGGAAGAATTTTATCTATATTAAGAAATTTCTTTCCAGTCATAATAAGTAAAGAAAAAGTAACTCATATTTATAAATAAAATATTCAACAAAATTGGATCATTATCATTCCAAAGACTCTTTTGATTTAAAACCATAAAAAAATTAATAATCATACCTGCTTAATTCATTTCGTGAGGAGGTAAGAATGACCAAAAGACAGCAAGAAAGAATTGAATATCTTGTAGAGGAAATCACACGCCACAGATACCTCTATTACAATGAGCAACCCGAAATTTCCGATGCAAAATATGACGCTTTAGAAGATGAGCTACGAGAACTTGATCCCGACAATCCAATTTTATTTAAAATTGGTGTGGATAGTTCGGAATTATTTACCAAACGAGAGCATATTATTCCAATGACGTCTCAGGATAAAGTTGTTGATTCCAAAGAGTTCTTAAAATGGGCACGAAAACGAAATTATAAGGTATTTCTTATTCAGTTTAAACTTGATGGAATTAGCATTGAATTACAATATGAAGATGGCATATTTCAATATGTGGTGACAAGAGGAGATGGAGTAAAAGGTGATGATGTATCCGCAAATGTGGTTAATATGAAATGGTTTATGCCAAAGCTGGGAGTTCCATTCACTGGTGCAGTAAGAGCTGAAATTCTATTATTCCATGATACATTTGAAAAGAAATATACCGACAAGCAAAATTGTAGAAATGCTGCTGCGGGGATCGTAAGAAGGAAAGATAGTGTGGGCAGTGGAGATTTAAATCTTATATACTATGATGCAATTAGCACCATTGATGAGGTTGAATTTTCCAATGATATTCAAAAGTTAAAATGGTTACAAGCACAGGGATTTGACACAATCAGGACAAAAACTGTTAAATCACCTCAAGAAGTTATTGATGTTAGAGAAGATGTCATGAATAACCTTCGAGATACGTTAGAATAGTATATTGATGGGCTGGTGATTAAGGGAAAGGAAATCGACATTGGGGATATGAAAATGAGTAAACCTATGAAGTAAATTGCCTTCAAATTCCACGCAGAGCAAATTGAGACAATATTACGTGATGTGGAATGGAGTATTAGTGGATAGATTTATACTCCTGTCGCGATTGTTAATATTGCGCAATTAGTGGGAATGAATGTCTCCAGAGCAAGTCTAGCCAATCCAAACTTAATTGAAGAACTTGGTATAAAAATCGGTTCCGAAGTGTTTATTAGTAAACGAGGAGATATGATTCCTAAAATCGAACGAGTGATTCATACGCAATCAGACGCTAAAGAGATTCCAATACCCACTATATGTGAAGTATGTAATACAAATCTCGTTAATGAGGGAACACGCTTATATTGTCCAAATGATAAATGTCCAAAGAAACTGTATCATCGAATCGTCAAATGGATTAGAAAATTAGAAGTAAAACATTTTAGCGAAAAATTAATGCTGAGACCGTTATTTGATACTGAAACGATACGAACTATCGCTGATTTATATTATTTAAAGATTCCAGATTTGACACAATTCGAGGATGTTAAAGAAACCTCAGCGAAGAAAGCATTGGATAACTTATTCGCAGTTAAAGAAGTTTCTTTAGCTAAATTTATTGCAGGATTTGATATTGAAAACATTGGAGAAGATTTGACTAAGCGAGTTGTGGATGCAGGATTTAATACGTTAGAGAAGATTAAAGACGCTTCTATTTACCAATTATCGCAAGTTGATGGTTTTTCCATCAATTTTTCCAAACAATCCCATATGATATTCTGTTTGATCTGGAAAATGAAAAATTTGGAATTCATAATCGTCCCATAACAACGTTTCACCATCTCTTAATACTCTATCTACTTTAATAGGTTGATCGATTAAACATCCCATTCTATAATGTGTAGGATTTTCTAATATATCTACCATCTGTTCAAGAGCATATACTCTCAATTTCCAGCTTTTTTGAAGAAGAGGAATTCCAGCTGTATGATCATCATGATAATGAGTTGGAATCACAAAATCAATATTTTTTATATTTAGTTTTGACATAATTTATTTTAATTCATTAAGAGTATATCCTAATAGTTTACTACCTGAAAAATCCATTAAAATACAATTTTGATGATTACCAAGAATTATAAATGATGTTTTAAATAAATCACGATAAATATGGGGAAAATTTTTTTTTATATTTACAAGTGGAAGTCCAACATATTATCTTGGCTCAAACAAATATTCTAGACTTGAACCCTCAGAAGAGAATACTCTCCTTGCATGTGTTAATTTCTCTTTTAATTTTTAAATGTTTTCTAGAGGTTCATCAATAATATTACCATGAAAAGGCAATAATAAATCTGGTTTAAATTTCATTAATTTCTCAAAAGAATCCAACGATCTTTTAATACTCCCATCCCCATTATCATCATAAAAGTATTGGAGATCATAATAAGTAATTATCTTTCCCCCATTGTGAATTAAATCTCCTGTAAATGCTAGTTTTTTATCATTTATTTCTAATATATATGACATACTTCCAGTAGTATGCCCACTTGTTTCAATTGCTTCAAATTTTAATGAATTCCATTTAAATATATCACCATCGGTAAATGTGTAGTTTAATGGTATTTTATAGGTAGATACAAAAAAAGTAGGTTTAAAAAAATATATATCATAATAGGATTTAGATTTCCAAAACTTTTCCGCATCACAAAATAATTTTTTTTCTCTTTCAGGTGCAGCAATTCTTATATTTCTACTTATTGCAAGATTATCACCAAAACATTGCTCTCGATGATAATGGGTATGAAATATAAAATCTATATTATTTATATCTTGATCGGATAAAGTTCTTAATATCTTTCCAGAACCAAAATCAATTAGAATTTTTTTTTTTTATTAATAGAAATTACATAAACATCTACAATATCTCGAAAGAGATGAACATTTTTAGTTATTTTAGTAGTTTGCATTTTAGATATTATTTCATTATTAAAAATTGAAATCTTTTTTAATTTGATAATTCACATTTATTCAAAAAAATATATTTATTTACTAATTAACTTAAAATGTTTTGAATAATACGTCTTATCTTTTTATTTTTTTATCTAATTTCAATCAAAAATATATATTTAAATTGTAAATTATAGTTATTTGTTTAAAATTGAAAAAATATGAGAAGATAAATCATGAAAGTAATTCTAATTTTTTATGATACATTATGTAAACGCTTTTTACCGCCCTATGGATGTGATTGGGTTCATGCGCCTAATTTTGAAAGATTGGCTAAAAAAACAGTAATATTTGATAATCATTTTTCTGGAAGTCTGATGTGTATTCCTGCGAGAAGAGAACTTCATACAGGAGGTATAATTTTTTACATAGAAGTTGGGGTCCTTTAGAACCATTTGATGACTCTATGCCTAGAATTTTAAGAAACAATCAAATTTATACTCATTTAGTAAGTGATCATTATCATTATTGGGAACATGGAGGAGCTACATATCATACTAGTTATAATACTTGGGAAATTGTAAGAGGTCATGAAGGAGACCCATGGAAAGGTGAAATTAAAGATCCAGAAATACCTGATCATCTATTTGATATACGAGAATATATGTGGAGATTTTTTTATAGGCAAAATTGGATTAATAGAAAATACATGGAGAAAGAAGAAAATGAGTCTATAACGAGGACTTTTAAAAAAGGATTAGAGTTTATAAAAACAAATATAAATGAAGATAACTGGTTTTTACAAATTGAAACATTTGATCCCCATGAACCTTTTTTTTCACAACAAAAATATAAGGATTTATATAAGCATAATTATAAAGGATCTCATTTTGATTGGCCTAATTATAATATTGTCATTGAAACTCCAGAACAAGTGGAGCATTGTAGGAAGGAGTATGTTGCTTCAATAAGTATGTGTGATTATAATTTAGGGAAAGTTATTGATATAATGAATGATAAGGATATGTGGAAAGATACAATGCTTATAGTTACCACGGATCATGGATTTCTGTTAGGCGAAAAAGACTGGTGGGGTAAAGCTGTTCAACCAATTTATAATGAAATTAGCCATATCCCTCTATTTATTTGGGATCCAAGAGTTTCGAAAAAAAATGAAAGATGGGCTTCACTTACACACACAATCGATCTTGCACCAACAATATTGGATTTTTTTGGGGTAATGACACCTAAAGATATGCAGGGCAAAATTTTAAAAGAAACAATCGATTTAGATGTAAAGGTAAGAAAATTTGTTCTATTTGGTACATATGGGTTTCGTGTAAACATTACAGATGGTCGCTATGTCTACATGAGAGGACCTGCTAATCCATTGAATTCTCCATTATATAATTATACTCTTATGCCAATGCATATGAGAAGCTTTTTCTCCATAGATGAATTAAAAAGTATTGAATTAGCTCCACCATTTACATTTACAAGGGGATGTAAAATTTTGAAGGTTAATGCAAATTATTGAATAATTAACCCATATATTTATGGCACTGATCTCTATGATCTGCGAATTGATCCAAACCAAGAGAAACCAATTATTGATTCTATTGTAGAGAAAAAAATGATCTCAGTTTTAATCAAATTGATGAAAGAAAATAATGCTCCATTTGAACAATATGAAAGACTCGGTTTATCCTTTGATGATAATATAACGGATGACCATTTATTATTGAATGAAAAACGAGATGGGCTGAAAGAAAAAATAGGAAACACAAAAATTGTATGGAAAAATAAGGGAAAAAGTATGTTTTATTTACTAATCTATTATCTACCACGCTTAATGCAGGGAGAGATTATGAAAGATTTTGAAAACTTTATTAACGATAATGATCTAAGTGAAATTCATGAAGATATAGTAATAAAATATTTTAAAAAGCACTTACCAAAAAGATTAGAGAAATTTTATGAAATTATGATAAATATTGTTAAAATAAAAGGAAAATAGTTATATCATCTCAATTTCCTTAATTTAATTAGATGAACGTGATCTAATAACTCAAAACAAAATCTATCTTTTTTTTAATTAATTATTATCCCTTTTAATTCTTGTACTTTATTTATGATATAGAAATGATTATTATATAAAAAGTTAAAATAAGAGTAAGCGGTAAAAAAAGATTATAATCTAGAAATAATGAGAGTTCAATTTTACCTATTAACACTTGGTAGCTTATATTATAAAATCCTTATTAAAAAGATCTAACAAATATCTTGGTAAGAAAAAATATTAATTTAACAAATTAACCTAAAATATTATCTAAATATCTAAAGATATTCATAATAATTGGATATTGTTTAATTCTTTTTAATAACTTGTCCTCTCCTTGAGGAGTTAGTTTGTAATAAACTTTATCAGCATGAGTAAACTCTATTAAGAATTGTTTTTCCGTAAGAAAACTAATATTCTCTTTAAAAATGTCTTTATCAATTCGGTTAGTAATTAATTCTTCAGGTTTATTTATAAATTCTTTTGTTTCAAGGGGACCAAACGCACCTAATGCATATAATATTATTTCTTCATAATCTTTTTTATTCCATATAACTTTGGGAATTTTATCTGGAATAATGCTAATTTTAACCATAAATTAAAGAAGAATTTACTTAATTTAAAAGTATTCTATTATTACTAATTCAAATCACAGTAATCTAAGTTTTTAGAGAAGCTTGGAGCACAAGTTTATTATCTCATAGCTTATAATGCTTAATATTATTACATTAATTAAAATATAAGTTATATTAAATCCAGATAATAAATCTCTATTAATATATAAAGGTGACTAAACCATGTTTTTATTAAATGAATTATTTCAATTTCTCAATCAACTTACTAAAACTAGAGGATTAACACACCAGATATAGTGTCTTTTTTCAATAGTTATCTTATGAGGTATCTCATATTCATATTTAGGGGTCCTGGCTTCAGAAGAACATCTTTGATTAAAATAGTATTCTAAGGGAGGCCATTTGATTTACAACTACTAAATTATGTGTTATAAAAACTAATCCAAAATTATTAGTTTTTTCCTATTATCAGTATCTAATGAAGTATTTTTTTTCTAATAATTTTTTCTTTTTCCTCATCCGACATTATTCTCACCTTAACGAATAATGAAGCGTAATTTTTTTTATGCCTTAAAAAAGATCTCTTCCAAGGCATCCTGATTGTCTCGAAGTGTCCACGCCTGAGGTTTATAGCCTTTTATTTGGCATTTTTCAAGGTACGCCCGGTTTATTTTCCAAGAATTGTAAAGGAGCATGCGAACCAGCATATCTAAATATCGTGTATTGCCGTATTTTGACTTCCATCGATGACCCATCCGATTTAAGTCGCTAAATCCTGTTTCTATAAACCATCTTTTTTTATAAAAACGCGAAGTGCGGGACGCCCAAGAACTTGATTGCCCCCTCGGTTTTTGGGTCGTCATAATGGCATAAATTAATTTCCTTCATCCTTTAAGGTTAATTTCCCTTTCTGAAAGGCTCGTTTAACGCTTAAAAGGGTGTGCCCTTTTTTTGCCTTAATTATCAAATAAACATTTTGAAAGAATTGAAATTCTTTTCCAGGAGCGCTTGAAAAGGTATATTTTCTTACTCTTTTCCCCGTACCGTTTAAATATTCTTCAATAATTTTAGTAATTTTTTTATACGCTTTGGCAGGCATTAATATATTTCCTTTCAGCCCTTTTATTTCTTGTAAAAGTTCAGCATTGTAAAATTCTCTATCCATCATTACATAATTTAACTCAAATCCCAACTCAATCAAATGCTCAAGAAATTTAATAATTACGGGTACTTTTGGTTGCCCTTTTGCGATGTGTTCCAGTCCGGCATAAAGGTGAATACCTCGGGATAAAATCGAAAATCCTAAGTAATGGCGCATTTTTTTTGTTCCCTTACCCCTATTTGTTCTTTTAATCATTTTATCGTCCCGCTTTCCATAATAAGAATGTTCTGTAAAGTCAATTAAGACGTTCACTTTCTTTGAAATAAGTTCTAAATATAAAGCTTCTTTTAATTGATAATCCAAACATTTGCGTAATAAATTTCTTGCCTTTTTAAGTCCAATTAGGCGTAAAAATGTGTTCACGTCCGTTTGGTGCGGAATTTCTCGCTTTTTTCTTTCATCAGCCTTTCGCTGGCACTTCCTATAGACCTTCCTGTTATTTCGGTCGAGTAGGTCGGGATCATTACTGATCCTTTCCCCTCTAAGAACCACGCGTGCGAGTTTCCCCGCACGTGGCTCAAGCCGAGAGTTCCAATCGCGTCGCCGCGTGCTCTTTCTTTGTTCCACGTCACCGTTTCCTGAATACTTGAGCCAAGGTGATAATAATCAATCATCCGGATATTTACCTCTTAATGGATGGTTTAACTATATCATTGTATGTCTGACTTCTTGGTATCGTTTCTTCCTCCATATCTCCTTTACAATGGGATCGGGGTTAAATGGAGAAAGATCCTTTACTAAAAAGTCATATTTTAATCTCTGAACCTTACCCGCTTTATATAATGTATAACCTGTTCTTGCGTCCTTAAAAATCCATTTATCCATTCCTGTTGTATCAAAATATTTATCGTATATCCACCATTTTCCTTTATTTCTATGTCTTCTCAGAGCCCATTCCCAAATTATTCCATTAATTTCATGATCTACCCAGTTAAACGCTTTATTCGCATCAGAATATCTATAATACATTGCCCAGCCTCTAATAACGGGATTCAATTTGGCTATTAGTTTTCTCTGTTCTATTTGTTTATTAGACCAGATTATCTCTCTAACATGGTTAAGAAATTTCTTAACTTTTTCTTTCTGAGGTTTAACGTACAGCTTCATTCGCGGTTGCTCAATCCTAAACCCTAAGAAATTAAAACCCTCTTTCTTAGTAGTAATTCTCGTCTTCTCTCGTTTCAAATATAAATCTCTTTCCCTAAGAAATTTCACCAACTTAGGTACCATCCGTTTCATTGCAGCTACAGTTGGAGCAATTATGATTAGGTCATCCGCATAGGTTATAACATAGATATCTTTTTCAAGAACCTCTTGCATCCCATTTAACGCTATATTAGCTAAAATGGGACTAATAGGACTTCCTTGAACAACACCTTTTACGGTCTTAATTCTCTTTCCCTTTTCTATGATTCCCGCGTTTAGACATCGATATAGAGCCTTGCGGAATACATTTACCCTATTCAAAATTGCAGTATGTTTGATATTATCAAAGAATTTATTAATATCTGCGTCTAAAATAATTTTCTCACCTCTAATTAATTCTAAGTATATCCGTTGTATTGCATCTTGTGCACATCTGCCCGGGCGGAATCCCATGACATTCGGTTCAAATAATGCTTCCCATTTTGCTGTAAGAGCAAATGAAATAATCGTTGTCATTACCCTATCTTTGATTGTCATTATCCCTAAAGGTCTCATCTCTGCCTTATCGTATCTACGCTTTTTAGAACTATAGATCCTTGCTTTCCAATTCTCTTGAGTCTTTGGTATGTATTTCCGTAATATAGGCTGAAATCTATCTGTCCTATAATCAAATTCTTTTTTACTTAACTCCATTCGTTCTCTTGACGTCAAATAAACCTTTCCATCTATTCCGGGAGTAGCTTTACCTTTATTCTTCTGTGTAATTATATAAATAGCGAATAATTTCGCCTTTTCAGACCTTACCAGAAGTTTCATGAGGTTATCTACTCTTTTATTATCACCTTCCTTGGATACTCTGAAGATCCTACCCTGAAGTCGTCTTACATCACGTTCTATCTGGGACCAATTAATCTCGTCCCACCAGTCGTTATGCCTATAGATTTGTTCAATGCTTTGCATCGTCTAACTCCTCTTATAGTTAAGAGTTCCTTCAGAGTGCTTTCTCAGTCTCGACCACCTTCGAAGTCAGCACCCTTTCAGGTCGGGTATCCTCTACTACAAATTATTCTTTCATTATAGTAGCCCCTATCCAATTCATTACAAATTGGTATTCGCTTTCTCTTGGTTCCTCTACCCGCTAAGCCTTCCCCCTTCCTTACGGTCGGGATACCATTCCATGGAAATTTCTCCATGTATGGGACTTATCGGGTTTACCGTGTTCCACATGCTTGACTTTAAGCAGTTCCTTAGGTACTCGCTCTCCCCCGGCTGAACAATGGATGGAAAGACGATAATTATTCAATATCGTCTACTGTCAGCATTGCCATTTTGGCAAGGCGTATCACTACATTTCGCCCCGAGTCTTTTTACGGGGTTTAGACACGAGTTCACTTTCATTTACCATAAGAACCTTGGCTAGCCTGCAGCAGAAGTGTAGTCTTCTCTGTCAGTACATTGTCCCCAAAGCTTAGCACACTGCCGTTACCCGCAGTGCACCTTCGGGTAGTCACATTCGTCCATCTCGAAGTCGATTTCTTGGTGGTTTGGTTAATCCCTAAACATATCATCATGATAATAACCAAGTTCTCGAATTCAAGCATGTAGCTTTTCACGTCGCACGAATAAAAAAAGACTCTAAGGAAGTCTTCAGCCTCATATCTTGCATTTTTAGCCTTTTTAAATCCCCACGTCCTAGATTTGATAGCATCACAAAACTTTTTAAAAAATGCTAACATATATTCGTTAGAGAAAAGTGGTTTCAACTCAGCTTTCAAATCTGAAAGTGGAGATAGATATTTTATGTTCATATATAAATATTACCACTTTTCTCTTATAAATCTTAAGGTAAATTTCTATTGGAAGTAAAAAAAGAAAAATAATTTATTCAAATAGATGGTTAGAATTAAAATTTAATAGAAAAAGATTCAACTCAATAGGATTTAGATATTAACTTCCTTTGAAACTGATTATAGAAAAATTAATGATTGTTTTTCTAATATATATTATCTTAAACTAATATAAAGAAATAATCTAAGAGATTTTGATGATAAGATTATTGAAAAATAAAAAAAGGCTAAATATTGTATTGCAATCCTTTATTATAAGTTTATTCTTGGTTCCTTTTGCTCTTACGGAAGGAAGTTATAATCTAGGTGCTAAATTAAATACAGAAATGATATATTATTATATGATTATAATCAAAGTATACCTTTAGTTTATCAAAACATAACTTATTCGATCCATACGGAAATAATCTTTGATTTTACTCCTCAAAACTATAATGATATATTAATTTATGAGTAAAATAACCGTGGCCTCTTGAAAACCTTCCTTCTTTTTTATAGAAATATTTTAGCATGGAGGTTTGAATTAAAGAATTATAATTTGGGGCTAGATTATAAATTTCATCAACTCGTCAAACAAAGTAGTCTCCTTTTTCCCCATTTAATTTGATTTAAGCTCCAGGTTTATAATATTTAAAGAATACTATTACTTTTACTAAATTAATATTCAAATCATCTAAAATTAATTTTAAAAATACTAATTCACGAGTTTACCAAAATATTGAATATAATAAAGCAGGAATGCCTTGTAATTCATTCATAATTGTTTTCAGTATCAGAAAAATTATTTATATATTTCATAACTTTTAATACAATTTAACCATAAAGGATAAAATAAAAATCTAATTTAGTATAAAATTTCATCTAAATTGTAACTTTTTATTTATTGTAGAGATAATACTCTTGTAGCAATGTTGGAACTATAGATTTTTAGAGAAAAAAGAATTAGTAATTAAAATGGAATTTCTCCTTTAATTATTCTTTTATAAATATCTTCTGTTAAAAAAGTGTAATTTAAATTCTTAGGTAATAAAATATAGATTGGATCTTCTACTCTATTGATATTATATCCTTCCTTTTTTATATCAGTTTTGATTAGTTTTTCTGTTGATGTGGTTCTAAATTCCCTAATAAAACGGATAAAATATGGAATAGCATAAATAGGAAGATTTTCTTTTAAATACTTTAGGAAATGCTTCAAGTTAAAATCTTTGTGATTAATCGAAGTTAAAATGGAAGCCATACCAGCACGACCTTCTGTATGTGGAATTTTAACCCCATACACAGACACAAGTTCAATGTCCTTATACAATCCTATGATTCCTTCTACTTCTGTTGTCGATACATTTTCTGATTTCCAACGGTACGTATCACCCACACGATCAACAAACTGGGCATGTTTATTCCCTATAGATTTTATGATATCTCCTGAGTTAAACCAGATTTCATTATTTCCAAATGGATTATCAATAATTTTTTTTTCCATTGCTTGCTTATTTGTATAACCAGGAAAACTTTGTTCTTCTAATATTTTCATTAATAACAATCCTGGTTCTTCTTCTTCAACTTTTTGGAGATATCCATTTTCCTCTCTTATAAATTCATTTGAATCGATATCATATTTTACAATACTATAAGGTGCTGGATTCATGCCAATTGTACAATCTAAATTAAATAAATTAATAAATACTCCTGTAAATTCAGTTGATCCATAGAATTCATATACTTCTTTAATCCCAAATCGTTTTTTAAAAATTTTCCATATTTCTGGTCTTAATCCATTTCCTGTAATTCTATCAACGTCATGGTTTTTATCATCAAGGCTAGGAGGTTGGTTCAACAAATATCTACATACTTCTCCTATATAATTAAATATAGTAGCTTTATATTTTTTAATATCTTTCCAAAAATTTGATGCACTAAAATTACGTCTCATGGCCAATGTTGAATTACCTTCCAAAACGGCTGCCCACGCAACATTAATAGCATTGCTATGATAAAATGGTAATGGTATATACATTACATCATCAGGTTGCATATTTAAAACAATCTTCCCATAAAAAATAGATGCCCCCAAAGTTCGAGCATTTGTGATTGGCACAGCTTTAGGCAGACCAGTAGTTCCAGATGTAAAAATATATGCATATGTATTTTTAAGTTGCATATCTCCGGTGGTAGAAGGATTTTCACAACTTTTATTTAATATTTCTTGGCTTAAATTAATATAATGGTCTGATACATCTCTTTTTCCCTGATCTTTCAGAGAATAAAGATTAATATCTTTAGATAGATCTAAATCATGTTCTATTTCTTCAAATGCATTTAAAGTTTCCTCTCCGATAATGAACTTGTTAACTTGATTAAGTCTAAAACTGTGTATAAGGGATAACTTTCGCTGGTTTGTATTGATTAATGAAGCTATTGAACCAATTTTAGACATTGCAACTAGTATAAATAATAATTCTGGTCGATTTTCTAAAAAAACATTTATGACTTCTCCTTTTCTGACACCAATTGAAAGAAAATAATTAGCAAAACGATTTACCCATTCATTAAATTCTTTATAAGTATATTTTTTATCTTCAAATAATAGAGAAAGAAAATTTGGATATCTCTTTGCAATTTTCTCAATATGTTTTCCAATAGATTTCTTTTTATCTAGTTTGAGTCTTGATAATTTCCAAATTCCTCTAAAAATAGTTGGATAACGCCATAATATTGATAAAAAGCCAAAAAAATAATCTTTAAATGAAATTTTTATTTCTGACATAAATTATTATTGTTTTTCTTTAATTTTTCATATATTTTTTAGATTATATTAAAATATCTCAGCACTTATTAAATTCATCATACCTTATATCCTTTTTAAAAACCTTTTTATAACAGAATTCTGAAAAGATTTCTTTTAATTGCTAAAAGCTATTTTTATGCAATAAGATATTCGTTATGACCGGAAGATTGTCAAGTAAAAGAACAACAATAAAAAAAAATACAAATTCTTCACTTCATTAATTCTAATGGTGGGAGTTATAACAAATCTAGTCTATATTAAATTAGGGAATAAGAAGAAAACCGATCATTCCTTAAATAATTTGTATACTTGGATAGATATAAAATTATTTTCTGTTTATTTTGTTAATTACAAGTTCTAAATCAGTAAAAATTTAGGTTATTCTTGATGGACCATTAGTATACATTAATAAATTAAAAAAAAATTTTATTTTAAATTTCAAACCGAGAAATTTAACTAAAATATTGGGACGGGTTGAAGAGCTTTATAATCAAGATCAATTTCAATTAGATCTTCAAATATTATATGTATTGATTCAAGAAAGACATGAGAATATTTAAGCAAGAAAATTACGAATTAAACTTTTAGAAAAAATTGGAGCTGAAGATAATTGTCTCATGTTTCATAATGCATGGTATTATTTCATTAATAAAGATAAAGACTTTATAAAATCTAGAGAATAATCCTTCCATCCATGAGTAAAGATAGTTAGATTTTAAAAATAAATCCTAGATTTTTTTTAATTATTCACTATTTTTTTTGAAACTGGAGGATTAATACACCAGATATAGTGTCCTTCTTCAATAGTTATCTTATGAGGTACTTTATATTCACATTCGGGAGTTCTAGTGTCAGAAGAACATCTAGGATTAAAGTAACACCCTGAAGGAGGATTAATTGGACTAGGAACCTCTCCTTTAAGGACGAATCTAATTTCTGGGCCAGTATCAATTTCAGTTCTGGATGCGAGTAAAGCTTGAGTATAAGGATGAGAGGGATTAAAAAAAATTTGATCTGTATCACCAATTTCAACAATTTTCCCTAAATACATAACAGCTACACGGTCAGCAATATGATTTACAACAGCTAAATTATGGGTGATAAAGAGAAATCCAAAATTATAAGTTTTTTGCAGACGTTTTAAAATGTTAAGTATTTGAGCTTGAACTGAAACATCAAGCGCCGAAGTAGGTTCATCTAGAATAATTAATTCAGGATTACTTGCAAGTGCTCTTGCAATTACTATTCTCTGTTTCTGTCCTCCTGAAAATTCGTGTGGAAAACGATCCATATGTTCTCGTTTTAAAGCGACTTGTTCTATCAATTTTAAAACATGACGTCTAATTTCATCTTTTTTTGTTATTCCCATTAGATTTTTAAGAGGATCTGCAATTATATCAACTATTTTCATTCTTGGATTTAAAGAAGCATCGGGATCTTGAAAAACCATTTGAATTTTGTGTCTTAGTTCTGTAGAATAATATTTTGGCATAGGTTTACCATGAAATATGATATCTCCTGCTTCTTTCGGACCCAAACCTAATATAGCGTTCGCAACTGTAGTTTTACCACAACCACTTTCTCCTACTAATCCTACAGTTTCTCCCGTTTTTATACTGATAGAGATACCATCAACAGCTTTCACTGAACCAATTTGTCTTTTTAGAACTCCACCAAGAAGAGGATAATAAACTTTTAAATCTTTAATTCTTAAAAGATCTTGGTCTTTTTCGTGAATAGTTAATTTTCTTAATTTTTTAAGTGAAATATTTTTATAGGATATTTTTTTTGTTATAAACGAGGTAATAATCGAAAGTAATATTGCAATTAAAAAGCTAGAAAATCCTCTGGAGAAGAAATTTTCAACTTGCGTAATAAATATATAATTTAAGTATAGAGTTCCAGGAATAGTACTAAATAAAGCAATTTCATTTTTTTGAGCCACAAAATTGATTTTGTGTCCCCAATATGAGTAAAAAATAGTTATACTCATAATAACAATAAAAAAGATAATATATAATAATACTGAGCCTTCACTATATTTTATATTAAACTCAGGTAATTTGAAGAGAAAAAGAATACCTTCTAATGATAATAAAATTCCAAATAAAATAGCTTGAATAAAGGTAATATATAGGATTGATCTAATTAAGTTTTTTCTATAAAAAATAGCTATAAAGAGAACTCCTACTATAATTTTAATAGCGATAAGTAATATTTCAATAAAAATATTTTCTGCATAATATAGAGAAAACAAAATTCCAATATTCAAATCTATTATAAACCAAGGAATAATCAAAATTAAAGCATTGATGTATGGAGCGTCCCATTTTTTTCTTTTTAAATAAAATGCAAATAGCTTAATTCCAAGATAAAAAATTATTATCAATAATAAAATCTTAAATAATACTATATAAAATTCATTTACAGTCATCCCTTGAACAGTCATTTTTTCTTGTATTATCTATTTTTAAATACTTATTTAATGAAATTTTAAATTCTTTATCAATCTACTTTACTTTCTTATTTCTTTGAGATTTTATTTTCTTTTTTTTTGTTTATCGAAATGTCTGCTTGTTCCTTGTAAATAGGATCATATAGATGACAGGCTACGTAATAATTTGGCTCAACTTCAATATTTTTTGGTATTTTAGAATCACACGGTGCAAAACAATATTTGCAACGAGGATGAAACCTACATCCTGAAGGGGGATAAATTAAATTTGGAACCATTCCAGGAATAACATCTAATTCCTCTCTCTTTTTTCCAACAACAGGTATAGATGCCATTAAACCCTTTGTATATGGATGATATGGACGTGAAAATAAAGTTTCTCTATTTCCATATTCTACAAGTCGTCCACTATACATCACCGCAACCCTATCACACATTTTTGATATAATACCTAAATTATGGGTAATATACAATATTGATGTTTTATACTTTTTCTGAAGATCCTTCATCAATTTAAGAATTTGATTTTTTACAGTAACGTCTAAGGCAGTAGTAGGTTCATCTGCTATTAATAATTGGGGACTACATGCAAGTGCCATAGCGATTTGGACCCGTTGTCTCATTCCTCCACTTAACTCATGTGGATATAGATCATAAATTCGTTCAGGTGCGGGTATGTTTAATTCTTTTAATAATTCTGTGCTTCTTTTTCTAGCTACACTATATATGCTTAACTCAGGATCTTTTAAGGCCTCTATAAGTAGCTCATTCTCCAAATGTAATAAAAATACTTCAGAGATTTGGGATCCTATTTTAAAAACTGGGTTAAGTGAATTTAAAGGATCTTGAAAAATCATGCTAATTTCCTTTCCACGATAATCATACATTTCTTTCTCAGATTTTTTAAGTAAATCGTCATCATTAAAAATAACTTTTCCACTTTCTATTTTTCCTGGAGGTCTAATTAATTGAATAATTGATAAAGCAGTAACTGTTTTTCCACAACCTGTCTCACCCACTAAGCCAAGAACTTCTCCTCGATAAACTTTAAATGATACACCATCTACAGCATGAACCACACCTTCTTCTGTATAAAATTTTGTCACAATATCTTGTACATCTATAACTATATCCTTGTTTTTTAATCTTAACTCCTCTGTAGGTGCTCTTTCAATTAGTTCTAAGGCCTTTTGAAGTTTTTGCTTGCTAACACTTTCTTTCTTAGGTAAAAATTTTAATTTCATAAGAACATAAAAACTTAGGAAAAAAATAAGAGAAACCACACAAGTTAAAATACGAATGTCTTGCTCAAAAAAGAGAATTCCAAATAATCTCCTAAGATATATCTCGAAAATAAAAAGTTGAATAGACCATATTCCAAAAGCAATTATTGCTGATATAAAGATTGCTGTTTTAAAAAAATGTGCAGGAATTTTTTTTTTAATTGGCAACACAAAATTTATCAAATATACAATTGAAACATTTATAATTACTATTCCAAAAGACCAAAATAGTCCCAAATAAAAAATGTCAATATTCTCAAATGGAATATTCAGAAAATCAAATGAGAGAAATATTAAAGCAGTAAAAGATAAACATCCTATAAATATGAAATATATTTTTGAAAATTGTTGTGAATAAATCCTATCATTTATTAATGATTCTAAATTACCTATTTTCTTTAAAAATACTTTATTTAAAGGATAAAATATTGTTGCTAATATAACTAAAGATAAAAAAGCATTATTTAATATACGAAAAATTATACTATAATATCCAAGATATTCAAATAGAAAACGAATAGAAATAATTACTCCCATTGAAATAAAACTAGTTTGCAAGCTACTTCGGTGATAAATTTTTTCATGTATTCGCTTATCTACTGGTAAAATACTATTTAAAATATTAACAACAATATATAGAATTAAGACCAGAATAACAGTTTGAATAAGTGTGAATCCATAATTTGGAAAATATTGAAATATTATTTCAAGAATTCTTTATCCCTCTTTTAAATATGTAATCTCGGATCTAAAGCATCTCTTAATCCATCTCCAATAAATATAAATCCAATGGCAGTAATTCCTATAAAAAATCCTGGCCAAATTGCAGCCCAGAAAGCCGAAAAGCGTGCTTTCGCCCAATTAAGATCTGTACCCCAATCAGCATAACTCGCTCCTTGAGTTAAACCTAAAAATCCAATGCCTGCAAATGCAATTATTGCTCCTGCCATTGTATGAAAGAATGAGATTATCATAGGTGAAATCGCATTTGGTAAAATATGCTTGAACATTAATTTTAATTTATTTGAACCACCAACAGTGGCTGCCCTAACATAAACCATTTCTCTTACTTGCAGCACAATTGAACGCATAAATCTTATAAATGCTGGTATTGACAGTAAGCCATAAATCAATAGGATTGTATATATATCTTTACCCACTAATGGAGCTAGAACTATTACAATTATCAGAATGGGGAAAGCAAACATTAAATCACAAAAACGCATTATAATATAATCCACTTTTCCACCAAAATAAGCCGACATTGTCCCAATTATCATACCACTACCAACTGCAATTAAAACAGGGAGTAAAGCAGCTGTAACTGCAGTTCTAGAACCCCATATTATCCTTCCTATAAGATCATATCCATACTTTGTAGTACCTAAAAGATGTTCAGGAGATGGTGGTTGAAATGCTACACCATCAGGAGGATAATAGGGTAAAGATAATTCTTGCAGTGGATATTCCGATAGCCAAGGACTAAAAACTGCTAAAAACACTATGAAATATATTATACCAAAACCTATTATTGTTAAAGGTGTAAAAATCCTACGAAAAACTCTTCTTTTAGACTTAATTTTCCCGATTTCATATTCAATAGCAGTAAATTTTGGATCTCTAGCTCCAGGAATTAAATAGAATTTTAGATATCTAATTAGTTTACTTTTTAGAGTTAATGTTGAATCCTTTTTTTCCAACTCTTTAAGATAAATATCGCTCATTTTGATTAACCTCATTTTAAATTATCTATAAACAATTCTAGGATCAATAATTGTATATAATACATCAGCTGTCAGAGTGCCACCCATAATAATAAATGATGAAAACATCACTAGACCACTTATTACTAAGTAATCCCCTTGGAAAATTGCTAAGATCATCCAATATCCATAACCCGTATAGTTAAAACTCACTTCTAAGAAAAATGATCCTAATAAAGAACCTGTGATGTTAGCAACTATCAAATTACTAGTTGGAAGAATAGCATTTCGAAGAGCATGTTTATTGATTACATCATCCTCCTTGACACCCTTAGCCCTAGCTGTTCTAATATAATCCTGATCCAATATTTCCAACATACTTGCTCTTGTTTGCCTAGCAATTCCAGCTAGTGAAGCAAAAGTTAAGCATGCAACAGGTAGGAATAAATGAGAGATTGTATCCCATAAAAAGTATTGATCATTATAAATAAAACCATTTAATAAACGAAACCCAGTATCAAATCCCCCCTCAGGAACAGGATTTATTATACCTGGAGTATTTGAATACATTATTTCTAAATCAATCTTACCATATGTAAAATATTTTATGCTAAGACCAAAAAATAATTGAAGAAGTGTAGCTATCCAAAATATTGGAAATCCTGCTCCTAATATTGAAAGCGACCGGATTGAAATATCTTTAGATTTATCTTTATTTGTTGCTGAAGTAACACCGAGTTTCACTGCTATAATTGGCACAATAATAATAGGAAAAATAACTAATTCTATTGTTTTTGGTAAAATATCTCCAATCACTTCTAGCACAGGTTTTCCTTGCTGAATAACATAAGATTGCCCCCAGTTTCCTGTGAAAATATTCTTTAAATACGTACCTATTTGAATGTACCATGGGTCATACCATCCCATACGTTTTCTCTCAATCTCGAGCAATTCATATCTCCTTACAGGATCTGAAACATTTATTACAGCATTCGTGGCGGGATCAACTGCCATCATTCGCGTTAAGAAAAATGTTACTATTATAACAGTAATTACCATTGGAATCATGGCTAGAATACGCATAATAACGTATTTAATCATATTCTTTGCTCGAGCCATATCTTCCTCCTTTTAAAAAGATAATTATATATTAATAAATTCTATCTTATATTTAATAATCGTATTTGTTTCATATTTTAATATCTCAACTTCATTCTATCAATTATCGGTAATTTTCTTAATTTTAATAAAATCTCTCATTTCTTAATCCCATGTATTTATTTTAATCTCAGGATTTTCCAATCCTTCTTTTAATGGATATTTTAAATCTTGTAAACGATAGATTCGCTAGGAATTTTCCTTGAATTTAATATATCTTGGCATTCTGAAATAGATGAGGTTTTGATTTAAGAAATCAAATTATTTTTCATGACTAAATTCTCAGAGCTTTATTTAATGTCTTATTTCTTATTACAGGATAAAACCATTTACTGGCTCCATTTTTAGGGGTATCATCTATAAATTCTAAGACTTTAAAAGAAAGCACATATTAACACTTTTTATTAGTTATTAATTAGGAAATTTTTTGCTTAATAACCTCATTTGTATTTTTTAATTTTTCTAAAGCATTAATGTATTTCCCTTCCATAAATAGATATATTGCATCATTTGCAGGTGGTACTAACTCGTCTCTCTGCTTATCATTTAGTTTAGAGATAATAGAAACAAGTCCTTGACCAATATTAATAACTTCAGCCCAAATTGATTCAAAATTTTTCGGTAATCTTGGAATTCTATTCTCTAATGAAGGCAGGGATTTATATTTTTTATGAGGTTCTTTTTGATACCAATATGCTACACTTGAATAATCGTTTTCTAAGTTATTAGCATGCCCATGTTCAATAGTCCATCTAATTTTTTTATTAAACCTTATCGAATCCTGAATAAACCATCGATACATGGCATTATTTCCAGAATAATTGTTATTTTCGATTAGGTGGAATCCTGAAAAAGGGCGGCAAAACTCTATTGCTGGGCTAGCTCCACCTCCAAAAATCTCCTCTGTCCCTGTTCCATGTATAGGTGGAGGCCATATCTCATCATCAATAAAAATCATATCATCTCCTTCACCATACCATCCTCCCGCAATATTATCAATACATAGAAATAGACCTACTAATTTCCCATCTCCCTCAGTATCTAAAATTACATAATTATCAACGCCTGTTATGTTCTTACCTGACCATATCTGTTTATTTTTATTATCTTCAGCAATTGCGCTTGAAATTTTAGTTAAGTTTTCTCTATTCCAATAAGCATGAAAATATCCAATTTCCTCTGGGAACTGGTCACTTAAAATGTCATAATCAATATGATACCATAAAAATTCTACAATACCTCCAAGAGGAGTTGTACCTTGGTTTTCGATTTCTATTTTTGCATTTTCAGAAAATGGCATAGGAAAATATATATTAAACCCATAACTACCACCGACACCTTTATTTACAGTTACCATAAATGAATTAATTTCACGGACTCTACAATTGCCAATTAGAAAAAAATCTCCAAATGGTACTTCAACTGATGGATTTTTCTCATTATCCCAATACATTTTTATGATTGCTCGCCTGAAATCCAATGGATTTTGAAGGATCATAGTAAAATAAATATGTTTAATTATACCGGGTCCCTCAATTTCTGCCAAAACTTTAGTAGAATTACCTTCAATTCTTATAGCATCTCTATTTCCTCCAGATTTGTCATAACTTGAAATTCTTTTGCTCGCTTTTTTTCTTAGTTTAAATATATCAAAATTATTAGAATACATATTAGATCCATTTTATTGTTCTAAAATATCATAATTCATGAATTAATTATTATTAAATATTATTAATTTAATAAACAATATAAATTTAGATAAAATAATTTTTAAAATTTCTAAATTCATTATTTGGCATAATTTAATAATTCTTTTAAATATTATTTTAAATTTTAATATACAATATAAATTTATATGATATAAATATATATGATATAAATATACTTATTAAAAAAATTTATCTATTTATTTAAAATAAATTATGTGAGAGGTATCAAATGGAAAATAAAAAACTCAAAGTTGAGAAAAGAAAAAAAACACGAAGTCGAACTCCAGAAAAAAAAAAAAAACAATTTGAACGGATCTTAGAAGCTGGAAAACAATTTTTTCTTGAAGAAGGATCATGGAGTTTTAGTATGCGAGGATTAGCAAAAGTACTTAATATGAATCAAAATAATCTTTATAATTATATTGAGAGTAAAAGAGAACTATGGATTGCTATTCGTAGAAAATTTTTTGAACAATATCGAAATGAAAATATAGAAATATTAAGAAAACATGACGGTTCATATCTTGATTTATTATTAAAAATATTTGAACACTTTTTTAAGTTCGCTGAAAGGGATTTTTCTGCCTTTAGAATGATGCATATTACGCCTTCACCTCCTTCTGATAAAATAGGACCTTTTGAACTATCATACGAGCCATTCAATTATCTTATTGGTACTATCAGATTAATACAGAAAGCTATAGATGAAAATAAGATTAAAGAAAAAAATGCTGAATTATTAACTTTTTTTATATATAGTATGCTCTTAGGAGCTACAATAGTAGAATATGAAATTAGGGAATTAGAAAATAAAGAATCTTCCTCCAAATGGGCTAAAATAGATGAAGCTTTTCAATTTCACGCAAAATCATTTACTAGTAAAGAATTCAGAAAATATGTGTTAAAAAAAATCAATTTAGGTTTTATAGATCCCAATCTGATTCTCAAGGAAGAGGATTATAGAATTTAAAATTTAATTTATTCTTTTAGATAATTTTTAATTTACCTTCATCGACAAAAATATTTATAGCTTTTGGAGGTTTAATTAAATCACGCGTTTCCTAAACGATAGACTTAAATTCGCCTAATTTCCTATTTTAATTAATGAATTAATTAAATATAAAGGAGGAATTATATGATATTAGATTTTTATCCAGTCCAAGTGGGCTGGGGAGACGAGGTTTCGACCTTTGAGATCAAAATAGAGTGCCCGAGAACGTTTAAGGGTTGTTCGTCTGAAAGTATAATTAAAAAGGGCATGACACCAAAATAAAGGGTCATCCACAGCATTATGAATGTACAGATTGCGAGAAACACTTTTTCCCGCACACATCAGGATTTTTTAAAAAATTGGAAAAATCGATAAATGAACGCCTATTTTCAGTTTTGAAGGAT
>JAEOTA010000076.1 GCA_016840085.1 Promethearchaeota archaeon | reverse complement strand
GGGATTTAGTTGATAACTGAAGGAAGGTAGGAACAGAAATGAAAATATCTATATCACTCCACCAATGATGTTCCTCATTTACCCACGATCCCCCAAGATACGCAAAATCAACCTTTTTTTCTTCAAATAGTTGTTTTAATTTCAGAATGAGGAAATTTGCCATTTCTTGACCAGTTAAAGGTCTTTTACCATCGGGATCTAATATAGAAATTACCTCCGATTATTGATTGCTATTATTAAATTATATTTTTTCATTTATATTTTTTAACTTTAAGATTTCTTGGGCTCAATCTTTATGAGATATTTTAGTTATTTAGAAATTCTCCTGATTATTGGATAGAATTGGAAAAGGCGAGATCCAAATATATGGTATTGTTGCCTTCTGTAAATTTTTTAAATTCTGAATGATCTTTATAAAAAAAATAAGCATGTGATATAATTTCTTTAAGATTCTGAGATATTTCGTCCATTAGACCTAAGGTGCCCTCATAATCTTTGCATTCCTCTATATTTTCTTTAATCGTTATTAATCGGAGTACGCTTTCTTTAAGCGTTGCATAGCGATACACTTCTTCAGTAGTAAAAATTTCCCTCTTAATTTTCCCAATACATTCGCAGCATAATATTTTACATGTGGGTGTATTCCAAATCTTGTGTAATTGCCCTCATTTACCTGTAATTTTTTTCCATAAGAAACAAAAGATTGAAATTCAAGATCTTTATTACATAACCAGCATCCTGATTGGTTTGGTGTACGTACATCATTAAAGATGTTTGAAATAGTAATAGTTTTTTTTATATAAGTATTGTCGAGATCATAGAATTCTGGAAGGTTACCAGTTCGTTTAAGATAGGTGAGCTCAAGAAGTGTATATTTCCATTTTACTTCACATTTATCAGTACTCCATGGTTGTACTACTACTAAATCTCCAACATTAGAAAATAACACATTTTCAAAATGGAATACCATACCTTTTCTATAGTTATTATCTTCGCAAAAAACCTGCATCTTATCGTCCTGATATATTTCTGTGATTACCGCGAACATCTCACAGAAGTGGCTGTTCGGCAACATAAGATTAACTGTATACGGTTGATTTATTGTTACAATTCAGCAAACAACTAAATAAAAATAACTATATCTACTATAAGATGATAGTATTATAAATATATTAATGATGATAGAGATTCAAATTACTCAGGAATAATAATTGAATGATCTTCCTTTATTTGGTCTAACACAATTTCAGTTTTAACTTCCTCAACATCGGAGAGATAAAGTTTATTCCATATAATAATAATGCTCTTTATCTATACTCAGTATAGTTAAATACTAAACTGTAATCCATATGTCAAGTGGATTTTCAATTTTAGGTCCTAAGGACTTAAATGATTTATGCTTAAAATGCTCATCACAAGAATACAGTATTTCGACATCATTATAGAGAGGTAATACACAGATATAATCCCAAATATGAATACCACTCTTCATGCTTAATTCAATAGCTTCTTTTACATGCTTATCAAAAATTTGATACCAATGCATAAACTTAGATGATAAAAGGTGGTTGCAATACCTAGAAGCCATAGATATTGGAGCTTTTTTACCTCTAAATGCTAAAGCGTGAAAAATTTCGCAAATTTGATGATTAGTCATTGAAATTTCATTTTCAATAATTTTGTGTTTTAAAAATTCGTTAGATTTTAGGTGCAGATCAAGAGCATTATCATATTCAGATGTATCTTGAAAATTTGAGCGATCCGGAATCTTTTGCGCAAAAATCCAAATTTCTGTATCAATAAATATCGTCATCTTAATTCCTACCAACATCTTCATAATTATATTCTTTAAAATCTTCTGGTTGACCGCCTGTAATTTTTTGATCTAATAAGGCTAGAAAGGCTTCTCTATCATCGTCGATATTGGATGATTCCTCATTATTTTTTTTATTTCTTTCTTCCAATAATTTGTTTATTGCATCTTCCAATGTAACCCTTTTTCCCATTGTAGTTGCCATTTCTCCAGCTAATTTGTGTAGACTTTCAAGAGTTTTTTTTGATACTTTAATAGTAGTATTTTTGCTCATATAGTATATATAGTATAATAGGTATATAAAGTATACCATTCTTTTAGATTTAATTATAAATGATATTTGAGCATTTTTCTCTTAAAATACTATTTTTATTACTCAGGGATAATAATCGAATGATCTTCTTTTATATTATCTAACACGATTTCAGTTATCACTTCCTCAACTCCAAGAAGGTTGCGGAGCTTTTCAAAAAAAAAAATTTAAATTTGATTTTTATTCAGTTTTTTCTTGGTTCTATGGAGGATTGCGATTATACTAACAATTGTAATCAACGTTATAATAGTATAACAAGGTATACTTGTTCCATCGTCATCATCAGGAGGTGGAGGTATTTTTTCTATAAGAGCATCTTTATAATTCATATTACTAATACTATCATTAGCATAGAATCTAATTAATACATCTCCGTCATTTGTACTATTCCATAAAGTTCCATCAATCGTAATTGAAGTACCTGTAAAAGTTATATCTTGAGACCACCCCGTTCCATCATTTATAGATTACCAGGTTTTATCAATTGGAGACTGATCAATAATTGTAATAGTGAATGTAGGAGCATCACTATGACTGGAGGAATTACTAGGTGAATTAATCAAAATAACCGGAGCTACAGAGTCTTTTATGATTTCAACATCAGCAGAACCAATATATCCCGGTATATCCCTCGCATAAAATGTGAATGTAATAGCACCATCAGACATGCCATCCCACGCAGTTTGATTAATCATTCCGTTTTCTGTAAATGTATAATTATTTGATCCTCCATCTAGCGTGTACCACATCGCATCCAAATAATCATCTGTGATTTCAACATTAAAATTTGGAGCAACGCTACTAAATGCATCTCCCTCAGAAGGAGAATTAATTGTTATCTGTGGTGCGCCATCTTCAGCTATTGGGAAGTAATCTATGTTTCCAGCAGATCCACTAATATTATAATCGTATGGATCATCGACAATTCCATCTTCTGGATTTACATCTGTTCCAGTAAGATTATCCCAGTAATTTCCAATCGTTGTAGAATTCCAAGAGGTAGTTGAATCGTCAAATGCATGTTTACCATTCCCTAGAAAGAAATTCTCATGGAAAAACATATCAGATGAAGCCGTAACAGAAACTCCTGTATCTACATTTCCTTGGATTATATTATTGAAAAATTCATCATTTTGACAATCATCTATAAATATACCAGATATACCATTTTGATAAATATAATTATCCCAGATGAAAAGATCAAAACTACCATCTAAATAAATTCCATGCTGAATATTTTTGTATACAGTATTTTCAGTAATGTTATTAGCATCGCTTGCAGATTGTAAAGAGATTCCATGCAATGTATTATTATATACTGTATTCCCAGAGAGTATATTATATCGAGAACCAGTCAAGTGAATTCCATGCTGATCATTACTGTAAGCTGTATTTTCTGAGAGTGAATTATAATCAGAGTATTCCAAATAAATTCCATACTGAGTATTGTTGTAGATCTATTAGTGAATTAAAAATATTTGAAGAACAAAAAAATCTAACTAAATTGATAAAAAGAGCAAAAGTAGCTTTTGAAAAATGTTGGAATGCCTTTCAACGAGAATTCAAGTTAATGGAACCAGAAATAAGAATTATGAAACCAGTTCCAAAAGGAATTAAAAAATCTAATCATGAATACCAACTTCCATGTTCTATTTGTGGTGAAATAGCTATCGGTTATAAAATAGGCATTGGACAATTTGATAAGGAAGAAAAACTCCTTTATAGAGGGATTATCTGTGGTAGTTCGCTTAATAAAGGATTAGCAGATGATTTGTTTGAGAGTTTGGAAAACGAGGATCTTGCGGGAGTTCATGAATTTATGAGGAAACATCATTCATATGAAGGTTTAGATGCATACTGCCCAGAATGTGATAAAATCTATTGTTGGAACCATTATAAATTAGAAGAAGAATGGGATGAGGGATTTTATGATTGCACTTATGGAGAATGCCCTAAAGGACACAAAAGGATGATAGATGATTAAATTCATGAATATTGAAAATTTTGTAATCAAATGTTTTAGTAGAAATATTTAAATTAATTCATCTTTTTTTTATCTCTAATTTTTTTATGAATGCTGAAGATTCAAATTACTCAGGTATAACTATAGAGTGGTCTTCTTTTATACGGTCTAAAACAATCTTGGTTTTAAGTTTTCAATCTTTTCACGTACTTCTTCATAAAATGAAAGAGCATATTCAAACGAGTCTTGAGCAATATAATCAATAGTATTTATTACATATACAAATAAATATCAAAAAATACTTATTAGAACTAGAATATGACATATAAATCAACAGATATTTCTGAAGAAGAATATAATAAGATAAAGGATTTGAATCATAAATATGAATCTGTTTCAGATTTCCTCCAGTGAATTTTATATACAAATATTTTTAAAGTAAATAAAGAATTCGAGGAATTTTCTAAAGATTGGGAAAAAATTGAGAAATATCTATATGAAGACCGATTGAAAAATATTGATGATTCTCTCCTATTTTAAAGTAAAAATTATATAATTTAGATATTATATATATTGTAGAGATAATATGACAGAAATAAAACTTAAAATTCCTGAATCTTTACACGAAAAAATGAAAAAACACCCAGAGATTAGATGGGAAACCATTGCCCAATCAGCTTTAGAACGTTATATCGAAAAAATTGAAATCACTGAAAAGATTGCATCAACTAGCAAATTAACTATTGATGATGTTGATGATATAAGCAATGAAATTACTAAAAGAAGTTGGCAAAAACATAAAGAATATCTTGAAAAATTAAAAAAATGAAGCTTATCATTGATACTAATGTATTAATCTCTAGCTTATTGAAAGACTCAACTACTAGACAGCTACTTCTTAATGAGTCATTTGAATTTTATCTACCTGAAATCGTTATAATTGAGCTAAAGAAATATCTTCTATACATAATTCAAAAATCAGGAATAACTGAAGATGAGATAAAAAATCTTCTAAATGCATTACTTGAAAACTTAAAATTAGTGCCTCTTGATGAATATGAAGAACAAATGGATGAAGCAATGGAGATCATGGGTAAAATAGATGAAAAGGATACACAATTTATAGCTTTAGCATTATCAATTAAAAATGATGGAATATGGTCTAATGATAAACACTTTGATGAGCAAACAAAAATCCAAGTTTATAAAACCATTGATATCATTAATCTCTTGGAGAAAAAGTCGAAAAGTCAGGATGATGAAAAGCGAGATAATAAAAAGATATAATTCTAAAAAATTTTTCTTAATTTAATACTAAAATAATTATATATGGTTTTTAGTTAAGTAAAATGCTTTTTCTCGTAATTTATGTTAAGTAGAATATAATTCAATTATTTTTTCTTTTTTAGATGAACAATAATCTAGCAAATTATTCAGGAATAATAATTGAGTGATCTTCTTTTATTCGGTCTAATACAATCTCAGTTTTAACTTCTTCAACTCCGGGTAAGTTGCGAAGCTTTTCAATAAGACCCATTGAATCTTGATGATTTAAACATTTTGCCATAATGAATAAAGGATATTCACCAGTAACTACATAGGCATATTTTATCTTTTCCATCTTCTCAATCTCGTTTTTTACACCCTCTAATGGATTTGTAGCATTTAATCTTAGAGATGCCATTACCATTTCACGATATCCTAATTGACGACAATCTATCAGTGCAACATATTTTTTAATCAATTCTTTCTCAAGTCGTTGAATACGCGCTCTTATAGCAGTAGCACTCTTGTTTGTTTGGCGTGCAATTTCTCGAATAGCTATATGTCAGCTAAAATTTCGCAAATTAAACAAAATTGATTTTTAAATTATTATTGGAATTAATTTTGAAAAAATGAGTTCACCAGAGTTTTTTAGCAAAAATTTAATTGAATGTGATTCTTTTATTATAGTGAAGAAAATGAAGGAATATAATAATCGAATTATTAGCAATCCAAAGATATTATCCGGAAAACCAGTTTTTAAAGGAACTAGGATCCCAATTTCTATTGTTTTAACTATGTTGCGTGATGGTGCTTCATTTCAAAAAATAATCGAAGAATATCCAAGACTAACTGAAGAAGATATTAAAGCAGTTTTAGATTATTCTGTTTTTATTGTTGATCACCCAGAGGAAGAAATAATCAACATTTAGC
>JAEOTA010000075.1 GCA_016840085.1 Promethearchaeota archaeon | reverse complement strand
CCTCAAATACTCCATAAAACTTCATATAAATTACTGATTTGACTTAAGAAAATAAGAAAATAATGTCGGATTAAAGTTTAAAGGTGATTGAAGATTTAAAAAAAGAAGGTAAATTAAAAATTATCATCAAAAATAAGAATTTTATTTAAATATAGTTATTTTTATTTTGATCAATTTGAAAGGTTTAAGATAATAAGACTTTAGAAATGTTTTTAAAATCCTTTTCAATTCCTTATAGGGGTAAAAATTATATACTTAAATTAGCTAATTGCTCCAAGATTTATATAAGATCTAAAAGTAGTTAAACTTCTCTTTTTTGTTCAATATACTGCTTGAGTTTCATACCGCTTATCGCCCCAGAAAGAGCTAATCCAAATAAAATAATTATATCTAAATATCCTTCTATACGACCAAATTTGAGATATGCTGGTTCAGATGTGAAGCCAAACATTAGAATATAGAATATGAATCCTTCCGCGATGAGGAGTGGCACTACCCATAATGACGCTTTAATTCCATAATGCGGAATATCTTCCTTATAAGTTAAAAGTAAACAAACAAAAAACAATAACAATGCAGGTAAGAAGAAATTATTTAAATATGTAGTATACGTCCAAAAAAGGATGGTCCTATCCATCTCCATAAAGGGAACCTAATGACCATATTCATCATACATCATTGTATTCGCAATGATTCCATAATACCCTAAGAGGAGAACTAAATAGGCAGCAATAACTCCACCTTGCCTTCCCCAATCAACTTTGATATGCCCTTTTTCTTTAGGATATTCTTGTTCAGTTTGACTTTCAGTGTCCATATGTCGAAAACTCACATTTTTGGAATATTTTCTAACTTAGGTTTTAAAATTATTTTATAAATTTAAATTCTTTTTATTTTGATGAATTCATAAATGGATATTTACGTTCGTAAAGTAATTGGGGTTTTATTTCAAGAAATCTCGTGTTTTAGTGTCCCAGGTATTATTCCTTGATTCTCGATTATTCGATTCTTGTCTAATGATTTCCTTTAGCAATTCAGTACCTGGACCTTTAGTTAATTCATCTTTAAATTCAATATATCTTGGCACTTGATAATAAGCTAGATTATGATATAAATAATCACTGAGTTCTTCATGTGTTATTGAACGATTTTTCACTTTTTTCGCTATTAATTTTAAATCAATTTTAGGATTACTTTTATTACTAATAGGAATAACAGCAGTTTCTAGAATATGTGGATGTGAATTAGCAATACGTTCTATATCTCTAGTAAGAATTATATCACCTTCAATATTTATAATCTCATCCTTCTTACCCTTAAAATAAACAAAGCCATCATAATCTCTATATCCATAATCACCTGTAAACATCCAACCATTTTCGTCTATTCTTACATCTGTGTTCTCAGGTACTTTGTAATATTCGAATATATCACCATATTTGCGCTTAACTGCTATTTCACCGACATTATCTCGACCAGGGAATAATTCTTTTCCTTCTGAATCCATAATTTTTAATTCTACATAATTTATTGGAGTACCTACTGATCCTGTTTTACCTCCTTGAGATCCTATTCTATTAATAGTTACCCCTATGCCTTCTAAATGTCCCCAACATTCATATAATGGAATCCCGAATCTCTTCTCAAAAGCATTCCATATATCAATGTCTGCACCGGCACCATATGCCCATCTAAGTGAATGGGTTCTATCCATTATATTAGGTGTTTGATGTAATAACTCTGCCAAATAACCTCTAAAATAGCAAAAACCATCAGGTTTATATTTTTTTTCTATTTCCCAAAAAGTTGATGGACTAAATTCGTCAGAGATAATGACAGAGACATCATAAAATAATGAAGGTATAATTACAAATGATTGTGCTGCTGGCATGTATAAAGGGTAAGTGCAATATATTTTATTTTCTTTTTTCAAGCCTATTTTTTTTAATTCATATCCTATAGCGATTCCACTTAAAACAATCTTTCTCTTTACGATTCCTTTAGGTTTTCCCGTTCGTCCTCCTGTATATAGTATTTCTATAAGGTCCTCATCGTATATATAGATTTTAGGATTACTTAAATTTGACTTATTTAATAACTTAAAATCTAAATATTTTGAATTAAAATTAAAGTTTTCTGGAGCGTTGTGGATAAATATTATTTTAATTTTTTTTAGTTTGGCAAATATATTCTTGTATTTAACAAAATATTTATAATCTGTAATGATAATATCAGTATCACTATTAGTTAGTACATACTCTATGAGTTCATTATTTAAAAATAAATTAATAGGAATGAATATACATCCCGCTTTTATTATACCAAACCACGTAAAAATATATTCTGGGCAATTACCCATCATTATAGAAATATGAGGCTTTTTTAAATCCAATTTGTTAATAAATTCCATTATTCCATGGGCTATTTGATTTGATTTTCGATTAATTTCTACATAAGAAAAATATTGATCTTTAAAATAAAGAAAGGGTTTATCCCCATTTTTGTCGGCTTTTATCTCTAATAACTTTGGAAGTGTAGCATTATCAATTCCAAAGTTTTTAACAATTTTAGCAAGTTCCTCGTTTTTACTGATAACTAAAGATCCATCTTCTATTTCAATTAATACTTCTTCATTTTCATTAAAAGGAAAAGAATTATCTTTACTTATCTTACTTGGAATATAAAGCCATACACTCTTATAACCACCATTGCCAGATTTCTTAATAGTTATTTTCCCTTTAGCTATTGTCATAAAAATTTCACTATGAATTTTATTAAAATTTGAGTCCTTACTACCGTAATTTAATTTAGTAATTATTTTTTATTTATAATCTTTTTCTTCATAAAAAGCTAGTTGTCAACAAATTATATTTGAGTTGTTAGAACATAATTAATTTAAATATTATACAAAAAAATTTCTAAAAATATAAATATCAAAAATATGGTTGTGTATAATAGGGATTTAATTCGAATGTTTGCTTAAATATTTAGAGTCTTTGACCTAAGGAGTACCCTTCATGAATCGCTTCTAACATTCTTCTAGCTTGTGAAGAATCTCCAATTACATGCATGTTTGGGAGTTTTTCTTTCACTAAATTAAGTAATTTAATATTAGGTTCCATACCTGCTGCAATAACAATTGTTTCTGCTTTTACAATTTCGGGTTTTCCTTCTCTTTCAATTTCAACACCGTCATCTCTTATGCCTATAACTTTTGATGAGGTGAATTGTTTAATTCCCCATCTAGCTATTCTCATTGTTACTGACCATTTTGTTGCAGGGCCAATATCTCGTGCAATCTTTGGCAACATTTCAATAATAGAAACATCCTTTCCTTGAGATCTTAGAAGCTCAGCTGTCTCGCAACCAATCATTCCTCCCCCTATTATTACAATATTATCACCTGTGCTTGACGTTCCCTTTAACACATCAACTGCCATAACAACATTTTTAGCGTTAATACCTGGTATATCTGGAGTTATTGCTGTCGCACCAGTAGCTACGATAACCTCATCAGCGTTTTCCTTCAAAATAGAATCTAGCGTTGCTTCTTTATTAAGCTGAACATTAATTTTTAATTTCTTCATCTGATATGTTAAGTAATGTGTTAAACAATTGGTCTCCTCCTTATGAGGGGCTAAGGACGCCGTTATTAAATTTCCTCCTAGCTGATCATTTTTCTCCCATAGAGTCACTTTGTGACCTCTTAATGTTGCTACCCTTGCGGCTTCCATCCCAGCTGGACCCCCACCAATAATGAGGATCTTTTTCAAATTTTCCGCTTTCTCTAATTTTTTACCTTCCTTACCCAATCCAGCGTTTACAGAACACACAATAGTTCCTGGACTAGCCATGGCATCAAAACAACGGCAACAAGCTATACACATATTAATATCGTCAAATTCACCTTTCATAGCTTTTTTTGGGAAATATGGATCAGTCAAAAATGGCCTGCCAAAATGTACCAAATCTGCTCTTCCGTCTCTTATAATATCATTAGCCAATCGAGGATCGTTGATTCTTCCTCCTGTCATAATAGGAACAGTTATTATCTTTCTCATCGCTTCTGCTAAATATACAAATGCACCCCTAGGAACTGACATAGGTAACATAGGTTTTGGTGATTCATGCCATCCTGCCCATGTGTGTATCACAGAAACTCCTGCTTGCTCTGCCCGTTTTGCCATAATTTGAGAATCCTCTAGAACTGTACCCCCATCTATGTACTCTTCAGCACTAATTTTATAAATTACAGGGAATTTGTTTCCAAGTTTTTTTCTAATATTTTTAATAATTTCAACAATAAAAGTTGCCCGTTCTGCGGGAGTTTCTCCTCCAAATCTATCAGTACGCTTGTTTGTAAGAGGTGATCCGAATTGACTTATTAAATATCCAGTTGACCCCATTAGTAATACACCCTTAAATCCTGCTTCAGCACTTCTTCTCGCAGAGTCACCAAATCTTTCAACCAATTCTTCAACCTCCTCAGTAGTTAATTCTCTTGGCATTTCCCCTCTCCCTCGATAACCTGGAATAGGAGATGGCGCTACAGGTTGCATACCAGTAAGGCCTGAATGACAATATCTCCCCCCATGTGATAATTCAATCATCGGAACTGACCCTCCTTTTTCTATTGCATCAGCTAACTGTGTCAGCCCTGGAAGATATTTATCGTCATCAGTCGCAATCATACCTTTGCCTGCTGTACTTCCTATCGGGTAATCTATGATACCCATCTCTACACAAATAAAACCAGCACCTCCTTTGGCCCTTTCTACATAGTAATCCACTAATTGATCGGTTACATATCCATCATAGCCAAATCTCGTATTCATTGGCGCCATCATTATCCTATTACTTATTTCCACATCCCCAATCGTTATCGGTTGGAATAAATATTTCACTTCCTCTACTACCATAGTAATTTTTACCTTTATCTTATCTCATTAAATTTATCAATTGATAATTTTATATGTTATTTCTAATAATAATTATTACAATTTTTTCATTATCATACCTAATATTTAAAACCACCTATTGAAATTTTATGGAAATATTGATAAGAGATGACTGAAAGGGAACAAGTTAAGTTAGTAAGAACTGCATGTCCAGCGCATTGCGGTATAGATTGCTGTGGAATTTTAGCTCATGTAAAAGGAGATCGTATTGTAAAATTGGAACCTGCGGACTTCCCTGACGAGAAAGATCGAAGGATTTGCTTACGTGGATTAGCTAGTTTAGATATTACATATCACCCGGATCGTATTAAATATCCTATGAAAAGAGTTGGAGAAAGGGGTGAAGGGAAATTTGAGCGAATATCATGGGAAGAAGCTTATGAAATAATCATTTCGAAATTTAAAGAAATTTCTGAAAAATATGGATGGAAATCGATAGGATGGGTTTTGGGTGGACCTGGCGTGGGAACTACAAAATTTGGTGCATATCTTAGATTAGCAAGTTTAACACAAAGCACTCGTGTGAGTGCCTGGGGTTATGGAGATGCGGGGTTACCATGTGGAAGTAGAGTAATATTTGGTCACCAATTTCCTTATATGTTTCTGTTTGGAGAATTCTGGCAAAGGAAGTATCCAGAATTACTAATGATATGGGGTACAAACCCAGCGGAATCTATGCCTTTACAAAATATGAGAAAAGTTCTAGATGCTAAAGAATATGGAACTCAAATAATAGTTGTAGACCCTCGTTTCACAGTTACAGCATCGAAAGCGGATGAATATATTGGATTAAAACCAGGTACCGATAGTGCTTTGGCTTTAGGTATAATGAATGTAATATTCCAAGATAATCTACATGATAAAGAATTCATATTAAAACATACTAACGGAGCCTATCTGGTAAGAACTGATACCGGATAACTACTTCGGGGCAGGGATGTAGAAGCAAGAAAACTAGAGTCATATATCATATGGCATAAACCTTCTAATTTTCATAAAGCACAATCCCGCATAAATCTAAAAGAAGCAAGCCTTACTGGAACTTATATGATAAATGGTATTGAATGTAAACCGGTTATTCAGTTATTAATGGATTTAGCTTCAAAGTATACTTTAGAAAAAACTGAAGAAATTACCGGAATAGAAAAAGAACTCGTTAGTAAATTAGCAAAAAGAATTGGTAATTCCAAAAAAGTTATATTTTTGACGCATATGGGTTTTACTCGAACCTATCATGGAGATATTTCTTTACGGGGAATGATATCTGTAGCAGCAGTAACTGGTAATGTAACTACCTCAGTGATTTCAGGTTATATTCCTGCTATTCTAAACTGGAATCCTTTCTTAAAAGCAATTCCCGATAAACCCAGTTTTCATAGAATGGGAATACTTAATCTGTATGAGGCTGTGATTTCTGGAAAACCGTATCCTATAAAAGCTCTTTGGTTTGCTTTTATTAACTTTTTGAACCAATGTGCAAATTCCAATAAAATTATTGAAAAATTTTACCCAAGTTTAGAGTTTATAGTGCAAACTGAATTGTTCATGACTCCATCTGCACAATATGCTGATTTAATTCTGCCAGTTTGCAGTTTTTTAGAATTCTCAGATTTCTTAGCTCAACCATATCCGAACGTGCAACTCCAACAAAAAGTTATTGAACCGTTATTTGAATCAAAATCAGATGCTACTATTGTTGCTGAACTTGCTGAACGCCTTGGGTTTGGAGATTACTTTAAGGGGGGTGAAGAAGGATTAATAGACCTTATTATGGTAACTCGCTCCTTTAAAGGAATAACTCGAGAAACTTTAAAAACCCAAGCAATGAGATTACCAGCACTTCCAGAAGGAACAAACTTCCCATTAAATTTCGGAACACCTTCTGGAAAAATTGAACTATATGCGGAGCAATTGGTTGAAGATGGAGAAGCCCTTCCCGTTTATTTACCACCAATAGAAGCCCCTATTGGTTCTGGAGAAAAAAAATATCCTTTAACACTAGTGAATGGTCATACTCGTTTCCACACACACTCTATGTTTGCTAACGTGCAATCTTTATTAGATTTAAACCCTGAACCTATAGTCGATATAAATCCAATTGATGCTGAAAAACGAAATATTTCAAATAATGATATAGTAACGGTTTTTAATGACAGAGCTCGAACAACACTAAAAGCTAGAATCTCTCAAGGTGTTCAACCGGGAGTACTTGACATTACTGAAGGTTGGTGGATAGAGCAGTTTAAAGAAGGAAGCTTAAACCATCTTACACATGATATCATTAATCCAGTTCAGGATAAAATCTATGAACCTAACATGCATATGAATGATGTAGCTGTGGAGGCTGAGAAAAAATGAGTAAGAGTAAACGGTTTGGTATGGTTATTGATCAAGAAAGATGTATCGGATGTGAAGCATGTAGTGTAGCATGCAGAATAGAAAACAATTCATCTAATTTCTGGATAAAAGTTGAGACTCAAGGAACAAGTATTAAAGATACTCCAGCTGGGAAATTTCCAGATTTAACTCTGAATTTTCTCCCTAGATTATGTAACCATTGTGAAAATCCACCTTGCATCGAATCTTGTCCAGTTGACGCTTTACAAAAACGGGATGATGGAATTGTGATTTTAGATCAAGAATCGTGTACTGGATGCCAAGCATGTTTAGATGCGTGTCCGTATGATGTCATTGTATTCGATGAAACTAGTAATCTAGCAGAAAAATGTAATCTCTGTGCTCATAGAATAGATGAAGGTCTTGATCCCTTCTGTGTTCTTTGTTGCGAAGGACAAGCATTACATTTTGGAGATTTAAACGATCCTGATAGTAAAATATCAAAAATACTATCTAGAGATGATCTTTTTCAATTAAAACCAGAGGAAGGAACAAATCCATCTATTTATTACATTTATCCTAAACCTAAAAGAAGATTATAACTCTCTTTTTTCTTTTAAATTTAAAACCTGTCAAAAAAAAAATAATAAAAAAAATTTGATTTATTAAGCATCTGTATTCTCAATTATCATTGCTGTTCCTTGACCTCCTCCACAACACATTGTAGCGAGACCAAGCTTCGCGTTTTTCTCTTTTAAAATTCTTGCCAATGTACCAACTATTCTGGGGCCTGTTGCTGCTATTGGGTGCCCAATTGAAATGGCACCACCTTTAATATTAATGTCATCAATTCTATCCTCTAACCCTACTTCATGAATCCAATTAAGACCTACACTACCAAACGCCTCATTAATTTCACAAAATTCGATATCATCTATAGTTAAACCAGCATGCTTTAATGCCATCCATGTTGCAGGAACGGGACCCCTTCCCATAACTGTGGGATCCACCGCACCATATCCATTCGAAACAATACGAGCTAATGGATCAAGATCATGTTTTTTCATTGCATCTTCTGACATTAATAACAAGGTAGCAGCTCCTGCATTAATTGGGCATGAATTTCCCGCAGTTACTAGTCCCAGTTCTGTCCCAAACGCTTTAACATATTCATCTTTGCTCAGGAGTGGTCTATAGTATCCACCATCCCAACCTGGTTTACTTAGAGCTCTTAAATCCTTTGTTCCTTCATAGGTGGCATTTTTCCTGACAGAAAGATCATGGTCTATTATCATCGGTGTATCCTCATCACCCTCTGTATGAGCCATTACAGGGACAATTTCTCCCTTGAAAAAACCTTCATCTTGACCTTTAGCAGCTAACTGATGACTGCGAACCGAAAATCTATCATAGTCTTCTTTAGTGAAAATACCAGCATTCATTTCTGAGAGTTTTTGAGCTGTTTGTAGCATTGAGTACGAGCAACGGAAATCAACGACATCATCAACAAAAAATTCATGACCTTTCCTCATGGATGGAGGGGTTTCTCTTACCGTTGGACGTTTTGATCGTGACATAGTAGCATTATTTTTCCCAGTCGCTATAACAACATCAGAATACCCCATTGCAATATTATTATATCCTATGGAAGCGCAGGTCATTCCTGAACCACATTGCCTATCTAATGCGGTAGACGATATTTTCGCTGGAAATTTCGCTAAAAACAGGGAATATCTTCCTCCAAAGGCTATGTTTTCATAATTAAAATGAGTGGCTCCTACATAAAACTCATCTACATCTTCAGGTTTTACTTTATCTTTTAGACGGTTATCAAACATATCTATTAATGTTAGAGCAGTCAATTCATCAGGACGTAAGTTTCCAAACGCATCTCTTGGTGGTTCTCTTGGTCGAGATCTTGAAAAAGGAGTTCTAACATAATCTGTAATATATACATCTCTTATTTTCATATTTTTTAAACCTCTTTTTATTTTTTTATCTCATATTATACTTACATATCTATAATCTCAATTACTACAGCTGTTCCTTGACCCCCACCACATGACATAGCAGCAAGCCCGTATTTTGCATTTTTCTCTTTAAGAATTCTAGCTAATGTTGCTGAGATTCTCGGACCCGTTGCTGATGACGGATTCCCTATTGCCATTGCTCCTCCATGAATATTCATTTTATTTTCCCAATCAATTCCTAATTTATTAACAGCATTCAGTGCTACGATACTAAAGGATTCATTAATTTCCCAAAAATCAATATCTTCCACTTTTAAATCCGCATGTTTTAAAGCCATTTGGGATGCCGGTACCACACCACGTCCCCGTACAGTTGGGTCAACCCCTGCAAAACCAATTGAAATGATTTTTGCCATAGGTTTTAAATTATATTGTTCAAGTGCAATTTTAGACATTAATAAACAAACTGAAGCCCCGTCATTCATTGGAGCACTATTTCCTGTTGTAATAATACCTTCCTCTGTTGCAAATTTTGCAATATATGCTTCTTTAGAAAATACTGGATTTTTATAACCACCTGCCCATCCTGGGGTGCTTATGGAAGGCATATTTGCAATATTTTCTACAGTAACGGCCTTTTTAATAGATTGATCTTCTTCAATCTCAATTTGGTTATCAGGTTCACCTTCTTTATGACCTTTAATAGATATAATTTCTTCTTTGAAATATCCATTTTCCAAAGCTTTCTCTGCTAAATTATGACTACGTGCCGCTAATTTGTCCATTTCATCCTTTGTAAAAAGTTCTGCCTCTTCTTCTGCAAGTTTTTGAGCCGCTTGAAACAATAACCGACTCGTTTTCCAATCATATAAATCATCATTATACCATTTGTTATTTGGATCAAGCATAAGTTTATCTGGAGGCATTCCATATACGGTTACTTTTCCATTGTAACTATGTACTGGTACTCGGGTAGATTGATCTAAACCCAAGGATACCACCACGTCAGAATAACCCATTGAAATGTTTCCAAAACCAACATGTAAAGCTGCCATACCAGAACCATCCTGTTTGTCAAATGCAGTGGCAGGCACACTAAAGGGAAAATTTGCCATAAATATAGGAATTCTTCCCCCAAATGTTCCGTTTTCATGTTGTGGTAAGGAAATTCCAACTAAAACCTCGCTTACATTCTCACGTTTGAGTGTGCTTCCTTTGTTCGGTAATCGATTGTCAAACATGTCAATCAAAACATGAGTGGCAAATTCTAATCCCCATTTCTTACTAAAAACATCATCATCAGGATTCAGAGGATTTGCTTGAGAAAATGGTGTCCTAACATGGTCTACTAAATATACTTCTCTTTTTTCCTTCATATTTCATTTTCTCTTTTTAGTTTAAAATATAAAAATTATAATGTTGAAATTTAATGATTAAATAAATATTTTCATATGATCAAAAATAAGCTCAATTTAAATCTTAAAAAAAAGAAATTAGAATATAAATTAAGAAATTTTATTTTCCCTTAAATACTGGTTTACGTTTTTCAACAAATGCAGTGGCTGCTTCGCGATGATCCTCAGAAGCATAACATTTAGCATTAAATTCACCTTCAACCTTGAGCATTTCATCAAATTTTTTATCGTAACCTCGATGAATCGCTTCTTTCGAAAGAGCTATTGCCAGTGGTGCTTGTGCTGCTAAATGATTTGCAAATTCCATTGTTTTGGGTAATAATTCATCATGAGGAAAAACAGCATTAACTAATCCTATCTTTAAAGCCTCTTCAGCAAATATACGTTTACCACTGAATATTAGCTCTTTTGCTTTATGAACTCCAATAAATTTAGGTAGTAAAAAACTTCCGTTCATATCAGGAATTAATCCCATGCGAATGAAGAATTCTCCAAAGCTAGCCTTCTCTGAAGCATAAATAATGTCGCAACTTAATGTTAAATTAGTACCAAACCCTACAGCTACACCATTCACAGCCGCAATAATTGGCTTATATAATCTAAAGAAATCATAGGGATGTATAGTCACACTGCCTCCTGCGACTTTTTCCCTAAATTTCCCACTTGCAAACTCCTGTACATCTGCCCCTGCACAAAATGCTTTCCCCGCTCCTGTGATAACTATTGCTCTCACATCAGAATCTTCTTTAGCTACTTTTAATGAATTTTTTAAGTCTGCATTCATCTGTACATTGATAGCATTCATTCTTTCGGGACGATTAAGAGTTATAACCGCTACTTTATCCTTTTTTTCATACAAAATTGTTTCATATTCTGGACTCATTAACTATGACACCTTTAAATAAAATCTGTTAAAATTATGTAATTTGTTAATTTTTAATTTATTTTAATTAAAAGTGATTATTGTACTATTTAATTCTTTTACCTTTTACTTAAAATTAAAGAAACAGTAGTAGAGTTATCAAGATAAAAAATAAAACTTTATTATCATACCAATTTTAATAAAATATTGAATAAATATTGACCTAATAAAAAATATTATTTGTTGATAAAAAATGAGTGAAGCTGATTATAAAAAAGCTCTTAAAATCTTATTTAAAGCAGGAGGATTTCAATTCCCATTTTCAGAAACTATACATGAAATTCTAAAAATAACTATCAAAGATGAAAATTTAGATTTCATAATGGCTTTTGAAAATCAAACCTCCCAAACAATGGAGCAATTAAAGGAGAGCAGTGGATTATCTGAAGAAGAAATTCTAGAAAAAGCAGATGCTTTAGCAAAAACAGGTGTACTAATCAATCAACCTAATCGTCGTGGGGTTATGGTATATCAAATATTTCCTTTACATAGGCAATTTGAATATATTTTTATGCAAAAGCTTGAAAAAACGGAGGAAAATTATAAGATAGCACGGTTATTCCAAAAATTGAATCAAGAGCAAAGTGAGCTGGTGCAATCTCAATATGATGGAATGAGTGCTGCCTTGAAGCGTATGCCACCAATCGATCGTACAGTCCCTATATTAGAAAATCTAGAAACTGGAGAAGAAACTAATATAATAGTTAATAAAGAATTAGAAGTTCCCACTGAAAAAATTTTACCAACTCAACGGATTAGAGAACTTATTGAAAAGTATGATGATATTGGGGTGGGATATTGTTATTGTAGACAACATCAAGAATTATTAGGAAACCCTTGTAAGCAGATAGAACTTACACCAACTTGTATGACGTTAGGTAAGTCTGCTAGACATACATCTAACCATGGTTTTTCAAAATTAGTATCTAAGGAAGAGGCATTAGAAATTCTAAAAAAGTGTGAAGATGCTGGATTAGTTCATAAAGCCTATCATAAATACGGAGATTCATCGAGCGAGGAAGTCGCGATTTGTAATTGTTGTAGCTGCTGTTGCATGACTGCAAGAAATTGTTTAATTTTTCCTGTAGTTAATGAAACAAATTACTTAGCCAGTATTAATCCAGATTTATGCATAGGATGTGGTACCTGTGTTGAGAATTGTTATAATCATGCTATTGAATTAAATGATGACAATAAAGCGGAACGAATAGAGGAATACTGTGTTGGTTGTGGCATATGTGCTTATCATTGCCCTGAAAATGCAATCTCCCTTATTGAGGGTCCGAGAATGGTCAGAATGCTTCCCCCTCGTAAAAATTAGTCCTATCAAATTAATTTTTTCTTTCTTTTTTTAATTAGCTTTGAAGAATTTGTTTTTAAAAAATTGATTTCTGGAAAATTTTTAAAAAATTTTCTATAAAATAGGGATAATAAATGGAAACGTAGGAGAAACAACCGTTATATAAATTGCAATAATCATAAAGTCAATTGGATTATAAACGAATAAATTTAAATGTATATACAAAATATAATACTTAATATATAAATGATGGTAATACCAATTTTGACTATTATTAATTTTAAAGTGGATGAAGATAAAAAGAAGAAAATAGAAGAAATTGCTAAGCTTAAAGGTTATAAAAGTGTCAGTGAATTCATTCGGGAAGCTATTGATGAAAAAATGAATTTGCAAAAAATAATCGACAACTTTACAGAAAAAAATCCTCCTATCGATTTAGATAAAATTGACATACCTGATTTCATACCAGATGGAAAGTATTTAGGAATCTCTAGAAATACAATTGTAGTTATTGGAGATACATTGCAAGAAGTAATGAAAACGCTTTACGAAAAGTTCCCGGAAGCTTCTGCAGGGATTCTACGTAAAGGTAAAGAAATTGAGCAATTTGAAACACTATTCTCACTATTTTCTTCTGAAAATACCAAATGTTTCCAGCAAGCTGAAATTGCTAAAAGATTTTTTCCTATTTTAGAATTTTTCATATCACTTAATGGAGATAAAAAGTCTTTACTTGGATTAGTTGATACTGGAGCATCGATTATGGCCCTTGATAGAAAGCTCATTGAAAATTTTGAATTAAAACCTATTAGAAAAAGTAAAATATTAACTGCGAATGGAATTATTGAAGCATCAATCTATAAAAGTATATTCCAATATGAAAATCTGTCATATGAATTAGAATTCACATCATCTGATATTAGTGGATTACCAATTCAAGCACTAATCGGAAAAAATTTTATTGATGAGTTTAATGTACTTTTCCTAGGGAGAGAAAAATTGCTTTGTATCCAAAAGCTATAAATAATTCTATATTTGGAAATTCATCGTATATTGAACTAGATATATGATTCAATCTCATCTTAATTTTTTAATTATTTTTTTTTAAATTGAATGATTCTTATGTCTAAAGTTGTTTAAAAAAATCTTAATACATATAAATAATATAAATAATAGAAAAGAGATTTTATAATTAAAGAAGTGAAATTTAGCTAAGAATTCTAATGGATAATTTAAGAATTAAGCGATATCATGATAAAATAAATCATATTATAGATTATATAAAGGATTTACCAATAGAACCAAAAAACGAACTTGAAAAACGTGGGATATTTTATTCCCTACAAACATCCATCGAAGCAATTGTAGATTTAATTGCAATGCTTATTAAAGATTTAGGAATTCAAGTTAGAGATGATGTTACCAATATTTCAGAAATTGTCAAAGTTAGAAAACTAAAATCAGAGTTAGGAGAAAACTTAAAAAAAGCTAATGGTATGCGAAATATTATAGTCCATCGTTATAATGATTTTGAAGAACAGATAATCCTAAATTCTGTCGAAGAAATTAAGAATCTTTTATATATATGGATAAAAATTGTGGAGGAAATATTAAATGAAATCATATAAAATAGCAGAATTAAGGGAAAATTTAAGATCACTAAAGCAGAATTATGAAGTGATTATATTTGGATCCCAAGTGGAAGGTGGGGCACGCCCAAATTCAGATTTTGACATAGCTGTGATTTCACGTGAAAGTGCTATAGAAAAAAATATTAACCTGCAAAAAGAACTTTTAGGAAAATTTTCTTCAAAATTTGACCTTCGCGTATTTGAATTATTTCCAATCTATATTCAAATTTCTATTATTGACCACTATGAAGTTATTTTTGGAGATATTTTAGAGATTTCTGAATATTTTTATACTTTTCGTAAGAAATGGGATGATTGTAAACATCGTATATTATCTAACCAATTCTCAAGTTATCGTGAACGTCTTTCTCTAATTAAATAAGAAGTCTTTTTTTACTTAAAAGAATTTGCGATCTTCTTACTAAAATTTAAGTTTATTTTTATAAAATTACTGATTAAAAGAAAAAAGATTAAAATTTTAAATATTATTCAATAATTGCATATGCATTGCTTAACACAACGGTCTTATCTTTTCGTACTTGAATTATATAGCGTCCGTTATCTTTCCAACCCTCAGTAGTAAGAGTTTCTCCCGGATAAACAACATTAGTAAATCTTGCTTTAAATTCCTTGAAACGAGACACATCACCATCACATATGCCATAAAGTATTGCTCTAGTAGCAAATCCATAAGTACATAATCCATGTAATATTGGTTTCTCTTGACCACCTCTCCGAGCCAACTCAGGGTCAATATGTAAAGGATTTATATCACCATTAAGTCTGTAGAGCGCGGCTTGATTCTTAGTAGTTTTATAGGATATGCTAAAATCTGGAGCTACTCCTTCTGGAGGTGTTAAAGATTCACTTTTAGGACCACGTTCCCCTCCAAATCCACCCGCTCCTAGATAAAAGAAAGATGATATGACGTCAAATAAGGGTTCCCTATCTTTAGTAAGACCTGTGAATTTTACATGAATAACAGCAGCTTTACCTTTATCAAAAATATCGGTTACCTCACTGAAACATATTACCTCACCTTGAGATGGAAAAGGTTTATGCAAATGAATTAACTCCTCACCATGAATGAACCTAGGAAAAAAAATGTTTCCCAATCTAGGAAAAGCAACTCCTCTAGCGATGGTTGCAAAACTAGGAAATACTTTGATTCCACCAGGAGTATTTTCATAAATGAAGGAAAGCTCATCTGTCTGAGCCCCAATTCCTAATGCGTAAAGTGCTGTATCTCTCCAAGTATATTTAAAACTTCTTTCTGGATTCTTTTTACCTACGACGCTTAAATCTAATCCTGACATTTTTAACCGTTCTTAATTATTTAATTGTTTTTTAATTAGTTTTTATATGAAATAGTATATTAATCATTTCAATTTTGCTTTATTTTTTCCAAAATGTCTCTTTATTTTTAATTTTTAAATGAAACCACTCCTTTTCAAGCCTTCTAATAACCATTTGATATTCATTTCTAAATTATCTAATAATCCATATTCTACAATTTTAGATTTTGGTATAAATTTCTCAAAGTATTTCATTGCAATTTCTTTACTCGATAGATTTTCCTTATACCATTGAATTATTGAGTTTTTTGTGTCAAAGTGAAATGATTCCATTCCATCAAGAATCTTTTCAAAATCCCCATCTGTCCATACCCCAAAATGAGCTAATGTAATCGAATTTAACTTGTCCCTCATGTCTCTCAGTTTTTGAAAAGTTTTAAGTAATTCGGATTCATTGAAATCTGGTGGCATGAAAGTAGGTGTGATGTAATTATAACCCGATTTATCAATGATGGCATCACCTGTAAAAATATTTCTATTTTCTTCATCTAAAAGTGCAATCGAATCCATTGTATGGCCAAAGAAATTAAAAACTTCTAATTTCAGACCATTCAATTCAATTAGATCACCTTCTTTTAATGGTATAACACCATCTAAAGGCTCGACGGTTGCTTCAAAAATATTATTCATAGCAGCTGGCTTTTTCAAATTGTCAATCGCATTCTCTGATGCCAATACTTCAATATCAATGTCCTTCATTAGAGTCTTTAATTTATTCACGCCAGCTGTATGATCCCAATGCGAATGTGTAAGGAAAATTTTATGAATAGGGTATATCTTAAATTCTTTTAACTTTTCTATAATTCTATCTGCGTTATCTGCAGTTGATGTATCTATGAGCATCCGAGTCCCATTATTTTCAATCACGTAAAGAGCAAGACTTCTAGGTGCTCCAAATAAATAACCGTCAATTAAATAACTATTTCCATTGAATTTTCCTTCTTTATGGATGAAAACCAATTTAATCACTGTTTTGAATTGAATTACACTAATTTTATAGGGTTTAATAAATTTAAAAATAAAAAAGAAAAAATTTTGATTCTTTAATTTTAACCCATTAATTCGTCCGGGGTAGCAGCACCTTCTCTTTTAGAAGGTAAATCCTTCATTAATTCTGGAAATCGTTCAGCTAATTTTTGAGGGGTAAAAGTTTGCATATTATTCGAAATTTTCTTTACAGCTTTCCAACCACGATACACCCAAACTTTATCACCTATAGCTCTAAAAACTTCACCATTAATGTCTTTAGCTGCATCAGAAGCGATGTATGCTACTAAAGGAGCAAAATGTTCTGGATTAAAAATATCAAAACCTTCCTTTGTTTTCATTTTCATAAAGTTTGCCATTTTTGGAGTTAAATCTGTTGTCATTCGGGTTCTCGCACTTGGAACTACGCAGTTAACGGTTGCATATTTCGCAAGTTCTTGAGATACTATTACTGTGAAAGTTGCTATTCCAGATTTAGCAGCGCCATAATTTGATTGACCAACATTACCATATAACCCAGAATCGGATGCAGTATTAATAATTCTTCCAAAATTTCCTAGATCAGGAAAAGCTTTACCTTGTTCTCTAAAATAAGAACCTGCATGTCTAGTTAAATTAAATGTTCCTTTTAAATGAACTGCGATAACAAGATCAAATTCTTCTTCTGCCATATTAAATATCATCCTGTCTCTCAAGATACCAGCATTATTCACAACAATATCTAATTTACCAAATTCTGATATTGCTTGATCTATCATGCCTTTTGTCTTGTTATAATCAACTACAGAGTCATAATTCGCTATTGCTTTGACTCCAAGAGCCTTACACTCTTCAACAACAGTATCTGCGATTTTGGCATCCTTATCTAAATGACTTGCACCACCGCCAATATCATTAATTATCAAATTACAACCTTCTTTAGCCATAAGTAATGCTTCTTCGCGGCCTACACCACGACCCGCACCAGTAATTATGGCTACTTTTCCATCTAACATTCCCATTATTTTTCACGAATAGATATAATATTTTTATTTAGGTAAAAAATTTTCCTTACACTTTAAATCTTTCATATTTAAAAAACCTAAATTCCAGCATTAATAGTGAAACCACCATCAACAACGATTTTTGCACCTGAAATATAACTACTTGCATCCGAAGCTAGAAATACAATTGTTCCTTTAATGTCATCTCCATTTCCAAATCGTTTCATAGGAATTAGGTTCAACAAAGGAACCCCCATCAACTTATAAAATGGATTACTTTTATCTTGAAGGAATTCCATCATACCTTCTTCCATATTGCCTGGTAAGATGGCATTTACTCTAATATTATGTTTTCCCCACTCAACGGCTAAAGATCTAGAAAGACCTATAATTCCTATCTTAGAAGTTGCATAAGCAGTCATTCCACTTGAAAAACCTACTTGTCCATTTTCACTAGAAAAGTTGATGATACTTCCATTTTTTTGTCTAATCATCAGTTTACCTATTTCTCGACAACATAGAAATGTCCCCGTAATATTTGTATTTATAATTCTTTTCCATCGCTCTAAACTATATGTTTTAGATTGTGCCATATCAGAAATTCCCGCATTATTAACCAGTATATCGCATTTTCCGTAATGTTCTTTCATTTTTTTTGCCATTTGTTCTACTTGATCTTCCCTTGTTACATCACATTTGATTGATATGCAATCAGTCCCTATCTTTTTTAGCTTTTCAATAGCATTATCTAATTTTCCATGAATATCTCTTCCACAAATAGCTACATGTGCACCTGCTTCAGCTAATCCTTCAGTGGAAAAATATCCTAATCCTTTCCCTCCACCAGTAACAAGAGCAACTTTTCCATCTAATTTAAATAAATCTTTTATATGTGTTATAAAATCACCTTAGCTAATGATTATATTAAAAAATATATAGATATATCAAAAAAAAAATATTGTATGTTTTAACTCAAAAAATAAAAGAAAATAGATTAAGCATCTAGATTTTCTATAACTGTTGCAACTCCTTGGCCACCACCGCAACAAGCATTAGCAACACCGTATTTAGCTTTCTTATCCTTTAATATTCTTGCTAAAGTTCCAGTAAGTCGGATCATAGTACTCCCAAGAGGATGTCCGATAGCAGTCGACCCGCCCATAATATTCACTATGTCCCAAGGTAAATCAAATTTATCCATACAATTTAGAGTTACAATACAAAATGCTTCATTAATCTCCCAGTAATCAATATCTTCAGCTTTCAATCCAGCTACCGCTAAAGCCTTTTTTGTAGCAGGAACTGGTCCTCGTCCCATTGTCGTTGGATCTACTGCTGCCCAACCAATTGATACAATTCTTGCCATTGGCTCAATACCTCGTTTTTCAGCTTCTTTAGCGTCCATACAAACCGCTGTTGTGGCTCCTGCATTCAAAGGGGATGAGTTTCCAACAGTAATAATCCCTTCTTCTGTGCCTTCTCTTTTTACATATCCTTCTTTACCGCCATTTTTCTCTAAATAAAAGGGTCTTGATAATCGTGGTAATTTTGCATGTCCTTCCATATTTGACTGTCTTGCATTCATATCTCTATCAACCATCATTGGGGTGTTAACATCACCTTCAACATGGCCCTCGATAGGTATAATTTCACCTTTAAACCACCTTTCCTCATGACTTTTAACTGTTAAATTATGGGCTCTTACTCCAAACCTATCTAAATCTTCTTTAGTAAATGTAGGTACTTCTTCTTCATATAACTTCTGAGCGGTTTGAAGCATATTAAAAGTTGTTCTCAGATCAATATCAGAACGATAATATATACTATTTTTGTCCACCAACTTCATATTTGGGCTAGTTCCACTGCCTCTACCACGACCCATATGTTCAAATCCATTAGCTAACGTGCATTTCGCATGCCCAGTCATAATTTCCATAATTCCTACATGCATACCAGAACCTGCTGAGCCACATTGTCTATCTATAAAGAATGCAGGTGTGGTTACTGGAAATCCTGCCATAAAGATGGGAAGTCTCCCTCCATAAGTCCAACCTTCTAATGTTCCATTTGCGACTCCAACAGTAGATTCTTCTATATCTTTTTTTTCTATGCCTTTATCTGCTAATTTCTCATCAAAGAATTTCATTAGCAACTGAGCCAATATTTCATCTCCTCTAAGTTCGCCAAAAACATCCCTTTCTGGTGTTCGTGGTCTACATCGAGAAAATGCTGTCCGAGCATAATCAATTAACCATACTTCTTTTAAATCCAAATTTTTTTCACTTTTTTATGCTTTATTTTATTTTTAATGAAATTTTATGTCAAAGTTAAAAATTAAAAGTATTATATTAAGAATTTTAAAATTCCATATCAACTTTACGAATGTAAATGGATAATTATTCATACTAAAGACTCTAATAAAAAAATTAGAGTATTTCTCACTCTATCCAAATTTATCAAGAAGATTTTGATAAAAAAGTAAAATTTAAAAAGATATTCAAATTCTCTCTTATGATTTCAATTAAGAAATTCAATTTAATACTTAAAAATAGGTAAATATCAATGCCATATATCGTATTATTTTCATGGTATCCCCCTTCTCAATCAAATACAGTTGCTCAAAGATATTTAGAAACACTTCAGAAATATCCTGTAATCTCTAGTATCAAACGTATTGTCCCAGTAGCAGTTTCATCAACCAAAGAAGGAATCGAAGTTATGGTTGTTGATGAAGTAAAACGAGAAGATATAGGAGAAGCTTTAGATTATGCTAGCCAATTTTTAACCGAGTTTCGTGATATTGAAGGTTTCAGGTATCAAGTTAGAACCTTTAGTACCGTAGGTGAAGCTATGGGTTACATTGGGATGGGCTAATTTGTAAGAATTTTTATTAATTAGCATTAAGTAATTTTAAATTTAATTACTATTTTTTTTTTATAAGATTAGTTTATAGTATGTTAAAGTAATAAAATGATATTCTAAAGTGAAAAAGATGTCAAATAAAATTGAAATTCATGGTTTTTGTGAAGAGCAATTTGAACCAGTAAAAGAAGCTTTTAAAATGAATTTTGAAGAAGGTTTGGAAGTTGGAGCTTCCCTTGCTGTCACGATAAATGGAAAATATGTAGTTGATATTTGGGCAGGGTATTCCGATGAGGCTCAAACACACCGGTGGGAACAAGATACTATAGTTAATGTATATTCGACTACAAAAGTTATGACAGCGTTATGTGTTCTTATGCTTGTGGATAAAGGACTTATAGATTTAGATGCTCCCGTAGCTAAATATTGGCCTGAATTTGGGCAAGCAGGTAAGCAAAACTTACCTGTGCGTTATCTTCTTAGTCATACCGCTGGACTCCCTGGTTTTGATAAATCTATTCAAGCTAAAACTCTTTATGATTGGGATCAAATTGTTAACATGCTAGCTGCTCAGAAACCATGGTGGGAACCTGGAACTAAAAGCGGTTATCATTCAATTACTTTCGGTTATCTTTTAGGTGAATTGGTCCGCCGAGTAACAGGTAAAAGTCTCGGTATATTTTTTCGAGATGAAGTAGCAACTCCACTTAAAGCAGATTTTTATATAGGTTTACCTGAAGAACAAGATCCCCGTGTTGGAGAATTAATCCCACCACCGCCTCCTGATCTTAAAAATTTGGGTAATATTGACCCTGAATCAATATCACTAAAAGTATTATTAAATCCTCCACTAACAGCCAGAGAGACTTTAACACGTGAATGGCGTGTGGCTGAAATTCCTGCTTCGAATGGGCATGGTAATGCTAGGTCAGTCGCAAAGATAGCAGCTGCTTTAGCATGTGGCGGTGAACTTGATGGTATACAGTTACTCTCTTTAGAAACAATTGAGAAAGCTATAGAGGAGCAATCTTACGGTACTGATTTGGTTCTTAGTGGACCTATACGTTTTGGTTTAGGTTATGGTCTTGTTTGTAAAGAGATTCCAATAAGCCCAAATCCACGTGCATTTTATTGGGGTGGATGGGGGGGCTCACATGTTACAATGGATCTTGACGCTAAATTAAGCTGGGCGTATGTAATGAATAAAATGGTAGTTACTCTCACAGGAGATCCCCGTTCAATGAGAATTCGGGAAGCATTGTATAATTGTCTGTAATTAACTGTTTTGAATTGTTCTTAAATAAATCTAACATTAACTTCTTTTATATTCGATAAATTAATCTTTAAAGACAAAAAAAAATAAAATAGGTTTCTTTTAATAGTTATTTGCCTTGAAATTTTGGCTCCCTCTTCTGTAAAAAGGCACCTACGCCCTCAATAACATCTTTAGAGGTAGTATTTAACGCATATGCCCAGTGCTCAAATTGAAGGCCAACATTAAGGGGTACTTGAGTTCCATATTGGATACACTTTTTGATGACAAATAGAGCATTTGTTGCAGCATTCCCTAACCATGATGCCTTTTCATGCACAAATTCCTCAAATTTATCATCATCAACTAAAAATGACACCAATCCCATACTATACATTTCTTCAGCAGTAAAATGTTCCCCAAAGTACATCATTCTATTAACTCTCATTTTTCCTAAGTTTCTAATCATCCGTTGTGTTCCCCCGTTCCCCGGAAAAATTCCTCTTCTAATCTCAGGGAAGCCAAACTCTGATTTTTTTGATGCAATAACTAAATCACATACTAATACTAATTCTAATCCTCCTCCTAGTGCATATCCATCAACAGCAGCAATCAGAGGTTTTGGAAATTCCTCAATTAAATCATAATATTTATGTCGCAAATACATAGCATGACTGCGATGTCTAATATTTTCCATATTGAGTTTAGGCCCACCTCGGGCTGAAAGGTCAGCACCAGCAGAGAAGGCAGGTTTCTTTGTATATTCTTTTACCCCACGTAAAATAACACAGCGAACTTTTTCATCGATTTCTATAGTTTCTAAAGCTTCGGCAATTTCTCTAAGTGTTTGATTTTGAAGTGCGTTCAGTTTATCGGGTCTATTTATTGAAACTACTGCATAATTTCCCTCATCAACTTTCTCTATTTTAACATGTTCAAACTTTTTTTCTTCAGACATTTTTATCATCTTCTTTTTAAATTCTTGATAATTTAGTTTTTAATATTTGAAATAGATTTTTTAAATGGTTAAATCTAATTAATATTCTTGCAAACTTAAAAATTGTAGTTTCTAAATATCAAACTAATAATTTTTTAATTCTTGAAAATAATGAGTTAAATATGGTAGAAAATAAAGCTCTTCCCAATATTATTATATTTGTCCCAGATGAAATGAGAGGAGATACTGTTTCTTTAGAAGGAATAGGAAATCCAATAATCAAAACTCCCAATATTGATCAACTTGCTAAAGAGGGTGTAGCGTTTACTAAATGTTTTACAGTTAATCCTGTTTGTGTACCATCCCGATGCTGTATTTTTACAGGACAATATATCCATTCAAATGGTCATAGGAGTCTTTATCAGTTATTGCAACCTCATGAAGAAAATCTATTTAAATTTTTAAAAAACCAAGGGTATGAGGTTATTTGGATAGGTAGAAACGATTTATTTGATAAAGAGACGATTAATTTAAGTGTGAACGAAAGTGTCACTTATAAGGATTTGTTTAGTAAAAGATCTCGTTATAAAATTAATCCCTTTCCAAAAGATCATCGTTTAAGAAAATCATTTTATTTTGGAGAAAGAACTCAAGAAGAGGCAAATGATATAGATTATTATACCGTTCAAAAGGCTTTAGAATACTTGGATTCAAACTTAAAAAAACCATTTTGTCTTTATATTGCAATTGCTTTTCCACATCCCCCATATACAGTTGAAGAACCTTATTTTTCTATGTATGACAGAGAAAGTATTCCATCACTAATTCCTCCTAAGCATAACGATAAACCAGAGTTTATGCATCTCATGTATAAAAGATATGGTCTAGATAAATTAAATAAAGAGGATTATAAAGAAATCATTGCTACATATTATGGAATGATTTCAAAAGTAGATTTTCAATTCGGACAAATTATTACAAAATTAAAAGAGATTGGAGAATATGATAACTCCGCTATACTCTTTTTTGCTGACCACGGAGATTTCGCAGGAGATTATGGTTTAACTGAGAAGTGGCCTAATGCTTTTCAAGATTGTTTAATAAATATCCCATTAATCATAAAAATTCCTGGAATTAAAACTAGCAAAAATATTTATGAAAATTTAGTTTCGTCTATTGACATATTTCCAACAATCATGGATATTGCTCGAGTTGAAACTCTATATACACATTTTGGTAAGAGTTTAATACCTCTTTTACAAAATAAGGCTTCTGAACATAGAGATGCTATCTTTGCAGAGGGGGGATATAACCCTAGAGAACCCCAATGCTTCGAAGATTCTATTAAAAGTTCGGATATTCCCATAGCAGGAATTTATTTTGATAAAACAAACATACCTAAGGAAAATCCATCAACTGTTTCACGTTCAGCTATGATACGAACAAAAAAATGGAAATTAATTATTAGAGATGAAGGAAAAGAAGAGTTATATGATTTACTTAATGATCCTAATGAACTTGAAAATTTAATTGATGATTCTGAATTTAATAGCACTAAAATAGATTTAAAAGAACGTCTTTTAAGATGGTACTTGAGAACAAGCGATAATGCGGATTGGAAAAGGCGAAGAGTAATTTAATATTTAAATAATAAAAAGAAAAATAGATAATTAATTTGAAAGTTTCAGAATATTTATAAAATACTATCCCACGCCATCCTTTCATTGCTATAAGGATCTTCTTCTATAGTAATCTCTTTATCAAATATTATGGTAGATCTTTTTTCTTTGTCATAACTAGGCAACTCAGGGATATTATTGTGATTTGGATTTCCATTATGAGCGAATGAAATCCATGCGTCCATCATTTTTTCAGAAAGGTTTTGTGTTTCATCAGTCTTACGCGGAAAAAAACCAATATCTTGGTTTCCAAGAAGCCCAAAAACGAATGGAAGCTCAAGTGCATGCACTGCTCCATATTTTCCTCCTTCCATAGGGCTTTTCCATGCAAATAGATACATATAAGTATTCGGTTGATATTCACATTGTGCTTTCGCAAGTTGAATTGCAGGAATTCGAAACATATAATCTGTAGAAATTGCGTCCATTATATTTCTTGGAGTTTTTCTTAATTTTCTATAGATTTCTATTAACTCTTTAGACTTTTTTTCATCTTTTTTTGAATAAGTCATTAGATTATTTACATTTTGTAATAATTTCTCTTCTGTAAGTTCATTCGCTTGAGGTGTCCACATTAACCATAATTTACTTTCATCTAAATTTGACCCTATGAATATGTCAATATCCTTAGCAAAACCCTTTCTTATAGCATCAAGCGGGTGATCTGGCAAAGTCATTTTATCAACAACGGGCCCTAATCTCAATACACCCTCCTGGATTCTCAAGATTGTATCCTGAGGCACAATAAACTTCTCGGTAGGAACTTTTCGTAATGCTTCTATATCACCTTTTTTAAGTCCTAAATCCTTAAGTAAATTCTCATAAACTTTTATTCCAGCTATAGGATTAAAGCCTAACTTATGAGCAGCTCCAGATTGTGGAATAGCCCGATGGAATAATCTTTTAGCAGCAGGCATAGCAAGTAAACTCGATACTGCAAAACCACCTGCTGATTCACCGAAAATTGTGACATTATTTGGATTACCTCCAAATAAAGAGATATTCTCTTTTACCCATTTGAGTGCTGCAATCATATCAAGTAGTCCCACATTAGCGTTTGTATCAGGTACCTCAGGCATATAAAGAAAACCTAAATACCCTAACCGATAATTGATACTTACCACAACCACATTTCCCCTTAGGACTAAGCGTGATCCATCTAAAGATGCACCGTTTCCTGTAATAAATCCGCCTCCATGTATCCAAAACATAACAGATCTTTTACCATTATCTAACCTTGGAGTCCATATATTTAATGTTAAACATTCTGCTTCACTCTGAGGCATTTGTTCTCCAAAAAGTGCTTCAAGAGCTGAGGGTGGTTGAGGTGCAACAGGACTATATTTTGTCGCATCACGTACATCACTCCATGGTTCTACTGGCGCGGGAGCCTTAAAACGAAGATTACCGATGGGAGGCGTTGCATACGGGATTCCCTTGAATTTTATGACTCCTCTTCTACTGTATCCACGTACCTTCCCATGAGTAGTTTCTACAATAATATCATCTTCCATTGAAATAAACCTTCAAAGTATTTTAAATCTAAATTTTTAATTAATAATTAGAATTTGTAATACATTTTATTTTAATTTTAGAACTAAATTTTTCTATAAATATCTCTGAAAATTTTATCAGAGATACAGATCACTTTTAGTATAAAAGAAATAGCATTAGATTTTATTCGAGCAATTATATCAATTGATGAATTATAAGCCGCTTAACTCCGCAATAGCTATACCAGATTCACCTGCTATAGCATATAATAAGAAAATTTTATCTTTTTCTTCATAAATTGCTGGATCACGTAATTGACAAACAGATTCATTAATAGGACCTCGAAAGGACGGTTCAACTGATAAGTTTCCTCCTTCCCAATCTTTTTCTGGAGTAAGAATCTCAATTGGTAAAGATTCCTTCCATTCCGACCATTCTTTCGATAAATCGATGGTAGATAGCAATATTCTTTCAGGAGAATCGCCTACTCTAGTCCAGAACACTTGTAATAGATTTTCATCTACTCTTAAAGCGGAATGGCGCATATTTCTGTTAAAAAGAATTGGACCTCTTTCCCAATTACTTATCCCATTTCGAGACCTATAGAATATTCCCGGCATACACATGCCATAATACCACGCAGTAAATTTAAATACCCGTAAATAAGAGAAAGATATAATCTCGGGTTCAGGTATAAAATGAATCCCATCTTTAGAATGCGCTACACGAGACGTTTGATATCCATCTGATTGGAGTCCATGGTAATACATACGAATTTCTTTTGTATCTTCATGAACATGAACGTCAGGAGAGCTAATATGTGGGGTTCTTTCATCAGAACCATGTTTGACTGCTTCTTTAGCAAATTTTGGTACTTGAACTGAGGGGGTTGTGGAAAAAAGAGATTCCTCTAATTGTAAAGTTCCTTTTCTATAGATACGCCAAGGACCTTCTAAATTATCAGCATAAGCTAAATATATATAAGATCCTTTATGATTGGCAAAATAAAGATAATATTTTCCAAGTGGATTTTCAATCCAATTTGGTATGCGAATTAAGGATGGACCATTAATATTATGACTTAGAGTTTCATCTATCTCAGGGTAAATAATTGGATTATTAATAAGACGTTTTACTTTTATTTTTTGCATAAAATTTGAGCAATTCAGGTATTTCTTTTTTTAAATATTATTGACGGTCTTATCTTCTCACTGTAGTGAAAGCCATCAGCTTCTGTGTTTGTTCCATATTTTTTATGTAATTCTTCAATCGTATCCACATCTAAAGCATACATTGGACATGCCTCAACGCATATCGTTTGTTGACCTTGTTCTAACCTATCAAAGCAAAGATGACACTTATGCATTTTGGCATTTTCTGAGCTGAATTGCGGTGCTTTATATGGACAAGCCTTTAAGCATTTAGCTCCACATTCGCTTTTTCCTAAACATTTTTCTTGATCTACGAGAACAATTCCATTAGAATCTCTTTTTGTGATAGCATTAGTGGGACATGCTTTAATACATGGAGGATCAGCGCAATGGTTACAAGCGATAGCAAGATATGAAAGAGATATATTTGGAAATTTTCCTTTTTCATTTGCTATTATACGCATCCAATTTTCAGGTCCAGCATCAATATCATTCCAATCTTTACAAGCTACTGAACAAGTATAGCAACCAGTGCACCTTGTTTGGTCGAAATAAAATCCCATCTGTTTCATGGTGAGCCCTCCGATTCTTTTTTAGAAAATAATTCTACTTGTACCAGAGCACTGTTCATAGGAAATGCACCTCCAGGAGAACGTGTATCTTTTGTTAAAACATTCCCACATCCTCCAAGATCAACTCCATCTTTATCTGGATTATACCATGCTCCTTGATAAATTACAACCACCCCGGGGATAACTCGTTCTGTTACATTCGCAGGGATTCTTACTCGTCCTCTGTCATTATAAATATCAACTAAATCATAATGGTCAATATTTCTTGAATCAGCATCAATTGGATTAATCCATACCGCATGTGGTTCCACTTCTTCTAACCATGGAATCATACTCAAACTTGAGTGAGTTCTCCTTTTGTTATGGGGAGTAAGAAGTTGTAAAGGATATTTTTTTGCTAAGGGTGCATCATAATGCTCATCATGGCTCAAATAATTTGGAATAGGTGGCATATTTGGGATGTTTAATTCAGCCATATGTTCGCAATAGATTTCAATTTTTCCTGATAATGTAGGAAAAGGATTATTTTTAGGGTCTTCTATCTGTTCTTTAAATGCAACAAATGGTTCCTCTACTTTTACTTTATAAAATCCATCTTTTTTCATCTGATCATAACTTTTAATATCTTTACGGGGGGAGGTAAATATTCGTAAGATTTGATCCTCTGAAAGGTTTAAAAGACCAGGATCAATCCCTAATCTTTTAGATAGTTCTCTGCATATTTCTAAATCCGATTTGGATTCATATAAGGAATCAATTGTTTTATTCAAATAAATATAATAGGGTGAGCCTAGCCATGGTACAGCAATATCATTACGTTCCATAAAAGTATTAACTGGTAATAAAATATCTGCAAATTTAGCGGTAGGTGTCATAAATTGTTCGTGAACTACAATGAATTCAAGAGCTTTTAATGCCTTTATGCCCTTATTTACATTGCTATATTGATTTAAATGGTTTGTTGCGACAATATATGCCATCTTTAAATCAGCAGGATATCCTCCTTTTCGACCTTGTAATATGGCATCATAATATTCATTATAATGGATTCGAGTACTTGCAGGATTTGTTCCACCTCTTAATTTATATAAACTATCTTTTCGAGGAGGTGCATTAAAATCAACTGGATTACCTCGTGGACTCTTATCTTTTACTAATTTTTTTTGCTCTTCAGGTTTAACTGGTCCTACTTTCTTTTTCCCTCCTGAGACAACTGCTTCACGACTATAATAAGCTCTCATGAAACCAGAAGCATAACCCCCATTGATACCAATATTTCCTGTAATTGCACACAGGGCATTAGCAGCTCTTGAATATTGTTCTCCTAATGCAGTACGCGCAGGACCCCAACCAGCAACGAGAGCTGCTGGCTTATTTGTCGCATATTCTCGAGCTAGGTTAATAATAGTATCTGCTGGAACAATAGTTATTTTTTCAGCCCATTCTGGGGTTTTAGGTATTCCATCCTCATCTCCCAATACATACTTTTTATATTTATTAAAACCAACTGTGTAGCTATTAATAAATTTTTGATCATGAAGATTTTCTGTTATAATTACATATGTCATAGCAATAAGCATAGCAGAATCAGTACCTGGACGAATAGGTATCCATTGTTCAGCCAAAATTGCAGCAGAATCAGTAAAGATTGGATCAATATTTACTATCTTAATACCTTTTTCTCTAGCTCTAGCTAACATTAAAGGAGTTCCTGGATCCCATACTGTATTTGCTGGATTCCAGCCCCATATAATGATAAGCTTAGAATTGAGAAAATCTTCACGAGCATTACCAGTCATCATTGTCCCATATGTTGCCATCGACGCAAACAGAGCCCCTTCATATGATGGGGCACCCCACATACGAGTATAACCTCCAAATTGATTAAGCATTAATCCCACAGGCATAGGTCCATGAATCCAACCTTGATTTCCAGAACCAGGAACAAAAAGAATTGCTGAATTACCATACTTATTTTTAATTTCTTTAAGTTTATTTGCAACTATATCTAAAGCTTCATCCCAAGATATACGTTCAAATTTACCCTCACCTCGCTCGCCAATTCGGCGCATAGGATATTTAAGTCTTTCTGAAGAATAAACTCTTTGGCGATATGCTCTTCCCCTTGCACAAGCTCTTAATTGAGATTCTTCGCTACTATCTGTTTCAAACTTAATAATTTTACCATTTTTAACATGAGCCCAAAGGCTACATCTACCACCACAATCGTGGCAACATCCAGTACGAATAATCTTTACTTCATCACGAGACTTTTGATCTTTTTTTTCAATCATACCTTTTAATCCTTAACGAGAAGTTTTTAATTACAATTAAATTTTATATTGCTTAAAATTTTAATGAGGATATGAGAAAATAGTATATATACAATTTTAATTTCCAATTAAATAAATCAACCCTTCAGGAAGGTGTTCTCGCCAAGCAATATATTCATGTCCACCTGGATATTCTTCATAATAGTGTTCATATCCTTTTTCTTGGAGCATCTTACGAAATTGATGGACTGAAGGCATGGTTCGAGTTTCAAGATTTCCTACATTTACATAAAACTTTAATGGTAATTTTTCACTTTTATAAAATTGCCTAATTAACCAATAAGGTTCTTGTTCATCTTCCTTGGTCCACCAGCGAACAAAATCTTTTCCATAATAATAACGCATCCGCTGGAAAAATATATTGCCTGGAAACCATCCATAAAATCCTGATTGTGATAATATTTTTCTAAAAGTATTGGGATACCTATATCCAATAAATGCAGCTGCTAATGCACCAGAGCTACTTCCCATTAATACTGCTTCATTGGGATCAGAGGAAATATAATAATTTTTTTTAGCCCAAGATACTAGTTCTTTAGCAATAAAATCTGCGAATGAAGGATAACAATCTAAATCTTTTCCTCTTTGAAAACCACTGTAATTATGAATAAAAACAGCAACTAATGACGGAATTTTATTTTTAGCTATTAAATTATCAAATATTATTGGAGGTTGCGTAAAGTCAAGAAACGCCTTTCCGTCAAAAATCACCAAAAAATGATATTTTTCCTCAGTTTTGGAAAAATTTGGAGGAGTATATATCCAAATCTTACGGTTCATATTGAGAATATTACTATAAAAATCTATTTCCTCTACTTTTCCCGAAGGCACAGTATCATCTTTTAAACTCCATATTCGTGGCTTTGTATCTGGCATTTCCAAAACTGAATATTCAATTTCTATCCGTTGCCCTTCTCTGCGATATCTTTGATAAAACTTTTTTGAGTTGAAAGGATCAGGGGAGCAAGTATGCCAATTAAGAATTATATTATCATAAAACCTGTTATATCTAAGATTATTATTCTTACTTATAGTATATATTGTACGAGTTCCATTTAGTACTTTAAAAGTCTTATAGAAAATATTCGTGTTTTCAACCCGTTCACAGATATTATTTGTTAATACATCATCTTGATTTGCTAATGCGGTTATGATTACAGCATTTTTTATTTCCCTAGTTCCCCGTACAACAAAAGTGACAAGCTTGCAATTATTATCATCTTCAAAGGGTTCAATTATAGGTGTTCCAGTTTGTTCAATATTCTTCCAAAAATTATCTAGTACTGATCTATTCCCCTTGATTAAGGCCTGTTCGAGTTTCGATATTATAGGGCTTACAAAGTGTTGTTTTCTTACCATGCTCTTATAATAAGAATTATTAAAACGAATACTTTAGTAATGTAGTTGCATTTCTTAAATTTAATTGTAATGATAAACTTTTCTAATTATAAAAATAAACCATGTGATATCAGCTTCTTTGCTAATAAATAGGTTGAATATTAAAAATTTATCTCAAAAGAGGAGGATTGAAATTGATACAAGAAGAATTGATAAATAAAATGGATAGTGGAACATTATCTGTGGTAGATCTAAATGATTATTATGAAATTTATACCAAAATTGCAAATGAATCTGAATATATCCAAAATTTTTGTAGAGATTGGAATGTTAAAATTTTTTCTAAAAAGAAACCTGATGAGTTTGGCTTTAACGGAGTTTTAAAAATTTTAAACAAGAATTTACCCAAATATGCAAATCCCCCTTTTCATACGTTTCTTATCCAAATTATCTACAACAACTACCTATAAAATCCCAAAATCCAATATGAAAAAGATTGGCTTCGACATTAGTAAAACTGAAGATCCAATTTTTGTTCTCTTGCCAGGTAGTTCAGAATATATCCTTCTAACTGAGGAAATTCATTCAAATATTGTTAATAAAAAATATAGATTTTGAGGAAAGTATTAAATAAATTAACGAGAAATTTTAAAATTGCAAATAGATTTTATAACACAAGAATTTTTAAAGAAAATTAATAGATTATTGATGAAAAATGTCAGAAGCTATAGATGAAAAATATAAAAAGGCTGTTCAAGTTGTTAATAGTGCTGGTGGTACTCCAGTTCCCGTTAGTGACAGTACCGTTGCGATATTAAAGCATATTGTTTCAGAAGAGTATTTAGACTTTATAATAGCATTTAAAAGGCGAAGATCTCAAACTATGGAACAATTGAAAGACAGTAGTGGGTTATCTGAGGAAGATATTGATAAGAAAGTTGAGTTTCTAGCTAAAAAGGGCTTAATTTTGAATCAACCAAACCGTATTGGTTTAATGATATTTCGATTAATGCCATTTGTCAATGTTGGTGTATTTGAATATACATTTATGAAAAAACTCGAATATAACGAGTCGGAAAAGGAATTAGCCCAATTATATGCTAAGTTAAATAAAGAATCTAGAGGGAGATTGTTAGCTAATTATGATGCCGTTGTGAAAAATTTTCTTCCAACTATGCGCCCAATTGACAGAACAGTACCCTATACCGAAAATTTTGAAACTGGAAAAGAAATCAATATTATCATTGATGAAGAATTAGAAGTACCCGAAGAAAAGATAATTTCTGCTCAAAAAGTTGAAGAAATTGTTCAAAAATTTGATGATATTGCTGTAGGACATTGCTATTGCCGTCATTACCATGACTTATTAGGAGAGCCATGTAAACAAACCGATTTGCGAGAAAATTGTTTTACATTTGGAAAATCTGCTCGCTATACTAGCGAACAAGGTTTTGCCAGAATGATTACCAAAGAAGAAGCACTTGAGATATTAAAAAAATCTGAAGAAGATGGGTTGGTACATAAGGCTTATCATCCCAATATGGATTTCAAACGAGAAGAAGACAGTATATGCAATTGTTGTAACTGCTGTTGCGGTCAAGCAAGAAATATAACAGCTAATCTTACAAATTATATAGCACATGTAGATCATGATCTTTGCACCGGATGTGGAACATGTGTTGAAAAATGTTATTCGGGAGCGAAGGAATTAAATGATGAAGGAAAAGCCGAAACTATAGAAGAACTTTGTATAGGGTGTGGAGTATGTGCCGCTTTCTGCCCTGAAAACGCAATATCATTAGTTGAAAAACAGAGAATTGTAAGATTTGCTCCTCCTCGTCCTAGCTAAAACCAAATTATTTTTTATTTTTTATTCCTAATTTTATATATCAAATTTCTATGGAAAATAAATCATAGAAATAAAGATACAATTTCGAGAAGAAGGAATTAGAATTAGAATTTACCAATTCATTATATAGGTTTTCCGTTGTTATTATAACGCTTTGGATATTCTTTAGCCCAGGTTTGCATAATTTTTTGATGTGGGGCGTCATTATAAATCCCACGATCCTTAATGTATTCTACAAATGGTTTTCCGTCTTTATTTGTGCTCGCAAAAAGTCCATCCTTTATTCCATTAAAATCAACCCACGGAAAGTTTTTTCTCATACACAGCTCTTTATCAAAAGCACAATTAGCTTCTACCCATTTTCCATTTAAATATAGTTCAACAAATCCATGAAAGATGAAAAGGTTTGAACCCATATCTTTTTTAAGTCTTTCCGAAGTCATGTGATTTACAATGTCAACATAATGAAGCTTAGAAGGTATTCCAACAGCTCTAGCTAATGAAACTAATAGTATTGATTTTGGAATGCAGAATCCGAAACCCCTTTTAAGGGTTAAACTTGATTTCCAATTTTCTTTATTATAAGATTCACGGGCATTTTTAACTGAATATTTTATCTTATCTCTGACAAAATAAAAAAGTTTTACAGCTTTGCTAATATCATCCTTTTCAGGAATACCATGGGTTAATTCTCTTACTTTTTCCTGAATTAAGGGGTGTTCATAGTCCATGAAAAATGTGGGTTTAAGAGTATCCTTAAAATTATCGTTTAAGTCAGTCATTATATTTTTATCTAATATTCTTTATTTAATAGTTTCCAATTAAAAAATCTATTTAATTATTGACTTCGCATCTTTAGATAGTATAGGTTCAACACTTTTCTGATCTGTGTTTAAAAATGATTTTTCAGAAAAAGCTTTAATAGTTATACTTAATACCGAGACATAATCTCAGCTTTTCATGTTCGTCATTAAAAAATTTTAAAAAAAATTAGAATTAAACTTTTAAATATTTTGGGAGATAAAATCAGTTAATAACAAAAAAAATAATAAGGTGAAAAGATGGAATTTGAAACCGTTCTTTATGAAAGTAAAAATAAAATTGGTTATATTACATTAAATAGACCTGAAAAGCATAATGCATTAAGTTATCAACTGCTTGATGATATTGATGCCGTTTTTGATCATGCAGAGGCAGATAAAAGCGTAAATGTAATTGTGTTAAAAGGTGCCGGTAAGAGTTTTTGTTCTGGTTTTGACCTTAAGGGATCCTACTATTTAACACCTCCTGAGGGAGGTTGGAAATATAAAAATTCGTATGAGATATTAAATAAAAAGATATATGCGAAATATCCACGCATATTTAATTTTCCAAAGCCAACTATTGCTCAAATTCATGGTTATTGTACTGATGCGGGATGTTACCTTCAGCTTATCTGTGATATCTCAGTTGCAGCAGATGATGCAGTATTAGGACATCCCGCTCAGTTATGGGGTGGATCTCAAAGTATGCCTCTTTGGCAATTTTACTTAGGCGTTAAAAAAGCACGATATCTTTTGATGAGTGGACGAAGAATTTCGGGAAAAGAAGCAGCAGAAATGGGACTTGTGAGTATAAGTGTTCCTCGAGATAAACTCGAAGAAGAAGTGAATAAATTAGCCACTGAAATCGCCAAAATACCCGCCGAGGGGGCTTTACATAATAAAATATGCCTTAATACTGCTCTCAAAATACGAGGTATTGATGCATTATTCGATTACTATGGTCAAATGAATAGATACTATAGATTTATGCCTGGTAGACCACCTAGAGAATAAAAACCACAAAATTAATACAACAGATTTATCAAAAAGAAAAGATAACATTATTTAAATTTAAAAAAAATTTTTTTATTTTTTTTTAAAAAAGGAGGCATTTGTAAATATGGAATATGAACAAATTATTTTTGAACCTTTAGATAAAATCGCGACAATTACTTTAAACAGACCAAAACGTTTGAATGCTTGGACATGGCAGATGGGAGCAGAACTCTGGGATGCACTTATGAAAGTTGAAGAGGATCCCAACCTACGGGTTACAATAATAACTGGTGCAGGAAGAGGATTTTGTGCTGGTGCTGATTTATCGGGTGGTGCTACAACATTTGATGGTTCTAATCTACCACGTGAAGAGCAAGAACAAAGAGCTAGGCGTCAAGGAAGTGCAATTAAACGGTACTTTTCGTTAATGAAACCTGTAATAGTAGCAATTAATGGTCCTACCGTAGGAGTTGGTGTCACATTTATTCTACCTTTTGATATACGAATTGCTTCCGAGAGTGCACGTATAGGAATTGTATTTAATCGACGAGGTGTTATACCTGAAATTGCTTGTCCTTGGATTTTACCTCGTATTATTGGAATTAGTCGTGCTGCTGAATTAATGTATACTGGTAGAATCTTAAATGCTCAAGAATCTTTAGAGTATGGGCTTGTTAGTCGAGTAGTCCCTGATGATAAATTAATGGATACCGCCCGAGAAATAGCTGATGAGATATTATTAAGTGCGCCTGTGAGTGTATCTCTTACAAAGAGAATGTTATATCAATTTCTTACTGAAACAGATGTAGATAAGGCAGAGATGATAAATCACCAATATTTTGGCTGGACAGGTTTACAACCAGATGCGCGTGAAGGAGTAATATCTTTTCTTCAAAAAAGAAGACCCAAATGGAAATTGAAAGTACCTGGAGATTTACCCAAGTTTTTTCCTTTAGAGTGATATTAACGTGTGTGCAAAGTTTAGAGGTATTCCTGCTTTAATTTATTCGGGTCTATGGAGAAGGCAGATATTCGGGAAATTAAAAAGAGATTTTCCAGATAACACTATATTTATAGTATATATAACTGATCAACCTCCAGCTGTATTAGTCAAAATTGATAATGGAACCTTTGAAATGGAAAAATTAGAGGATATAAACGAAATCACGGAATTAGACAATTTAAATTGTGATAGTTATTTAGCAACACCTCAGAGTTATATTTTTGGAGGACCTGCAGCTTTAAAGAAAGGGATAGATGAGGGAAAAGTAAAGATGAAAAATGAAGGACTTATATTTAGGATTTTGCTTAGAAATTTATCTTAAAATGCGGGTGGTTTAAAATGACTAAAATTCAAAAAATGTCTGCTCTTGAAAGAGTTTTAACGGTCTTGGAGGGAAAAATTCCAGATCGCGTCCCTAGCTTTATCTTAGGTGGTGATTGCGATTTTGTATATCGATTTATGAATTCGCCTTATAAGCTTACAGAAGAAGATATGGAACAATTAGATAAGGATAGAGTTTCCTCTATGATACCCTTTATTCATTCAATAGTAGCTAAATTTTCGCCTCCAGAAATTTTACCTGGAGGAATTGATGCTAAAATCGATATGTGTTGGAGTATTGCTGGAGGAGGCTTAATACAATTAGATTTTACTAACAAAATATTACTTCAATCAGGAGGCACATATGATGCGGTTATAAAAGAAGATGGAATACCTCATCTGTGGTATACTGGTCCTGCACTATTAAAAAAGGAACATATTGAAGAATATTGGGAAAAAGAAAAAGAATTAAAACCAAATACTAGTGGTTTCCGAAATTTGTCAAGAATACGAAAGACCATGTTGGAAAAATATGATATTGTAGTGTCTCAGGGAATAAGTGGACCATTTGAAAATTGTGTTTTTGGAATTGGACTTGCGAATTTTGCTCGTTTTGCTAGGAAAGAACCAGGATTTCTTAAACAACATATAGATTTTCAATGGGAAACATTTGAAGAACCCTCACTTCAGTTATTAATGAAACAAAAACCTGATGTCGTTATGTGTGGAGATGATTATGGATTTAATGCGGGTTTACAAATGAATGTAAAGCAATGGCGGAAATTTATTAAACCAACCTTATCAGAATATGTAAAAATTGCCCATGATGGAGGTGCTAAATTTGTTATCCATAGTTGTGGAAATATAGGTGAGATTTTCCCAGATTTTGTTGAGATAGGCATCGACGGAGTAGAATCATTGAAGCCTAAAAATAATGATTTAAAAATGTATAGAGAAAAATATCCAGAAATTAGCCTAATTGGAACTGTGGATGATTCAGAAATGCTGAAATATGAAACTCCTGAATATATTAGAAATTCAATTAAAAATGATATTCTCACTTTAGGAAAAAAGGGAGGATACATTCCTGGTCCAACAAATTTCTTATTGGATCACCCCCCAGAAAATATAATTGCTCTCTTTAAAGCGATACAAGATTATGGAGATATATATTAGGGATTAGCTTCACATCTTTTTTTTATAAAATCTAGCTTAAATTGATTTCTTTAAAGTTAATAACTGAAGGATTCTAGAATAACTTTAATAAACTATAAATTTTCATACATTAAAATTATTTTTAAAAAAATATAAAATTATCAATAATCTATTGGTAGATCATATGGTAAATCAAGAAGAGAATATAGATGACAAAGGAGTAAAAATTGTAAGAACTACTTCTGCATTTGATTGTGGAGGTCGGTGTCCCTTAAGGTTCCATGTCAAGGATGGAAAAATTATACGCATTGAAGGTGATGATACAGCAGATCCTGATAAACAACTTAGAGCATGTCTAAGATGCAGATCATTGAGAGGATATCTTTATCATCCTGATAGATTGAAATATCCATTAAAAAGGGCTGGACCTAAAGGATCGGGAAAATTCGAAAGGATATCTTGGGATGAAGCTTATGATATTATCGTAACTAAAATTAAAGAAGTCATAGAAAAATATGGGAATCAAAGTATTTTGGCTATAAGCAATGGAGGTTATTTTGGAGCATTGCATCTTCCTGCTGTTGCATATGCAAGGCTATTTAATTCATTAGGGGGATTTACAACTTCATATGGGAACATTTCCTCGCAAGGAGCTATCTTCGGTACTCAAGCTTCATATGGATTTGGACAGATTTTCGTAGGACATAGCCGTGATGATTGGATGAACTCAAAATTAATAATTCTTTGGGGTTTTGACCCTGCACGTATGATAGGGGGGACAAATACACTTTGGTGGCTAATAAAAGCAAAAGAAAACGGAGCGAAAATAATAGTAGTAGATCCTAGATATTCAGATTCCGCCTTAATTTTAGCAGATCAGTGGATTCCTATAATACCCGGAACAGATGTTGCAATGATGGCTGCGATGGCATATGTATTGATTAAGGAAAATCTTCAGGATCAAGAGTTCCTCGATAAATATACTCATGGATTTGATAAATATAAAACATATGTTATGGGTGAAGAAGATGGAATTCCAAAAACACCAGAGTGGGCTGAAAAAATATGTGGTGTGAATGCTTCAATTATTGAAGCATTAGCTCGTGAGTATGCAACAACTAAACCTGCTGCATTGGAAGATGCTCAAGGCCCTGCTAGATCGTACATGGGAGGACAATACAACCGTGCAGCTATCACACTTTCTGCTATGACTGGAAATATTGGAAAACATGGGGGAAGCGCTTGTGGAGGGCTCCATGGAATCCCATATGGTCATATGTTCAGGAGTATTGCAATTCCTCCAGGAATTAATAAAGCATACCCAAAGGGTAAATCTTTAAGGGGAAATATCAATCCTAGAGACCGTTTGGATACTAGAATCCATGTTAATAAGATTTTTGATGGAATCCTTAAAGGAAAATCAGGTGGATATCCTGCTGACATAAAATTTGCCTGGTTTGTACAATGTGATTTTGTTAACCAAATAGGAAATGTTAATAAATCTAGAAAGGCTATGCAAAGAGAAGATTTATTTACTGTTGTACCTGAATTGTGGCTAACGCCCACTGCTCAGTATGCAGATATCGTTCTTCCTGCAACAAGTTTTGCTGCAAGGAGCGATCTCACAAGACCTTGGCCATCTGGACCTTATTTCACCCATATGAATAAAGCAATTGAGCCGATGGGTGAATGTAAAGATGATCTGACTATCGCTGAAGAATTAGCTGAAAGGCTTGGTATAGAAAATTTTGGGAGAGAGCATGTTCTTGAAGGATTTTTAAATTCTATGAGAAAATCTGTGAAAACGGCTGTAGAGCAATATGATAATGTCAATGATAAGTTTTTACGTGTCTTTTCTGTAGTAGCAGCAGATGTAAGACAACATGTAAAAGATTATGATAAATATAAAAGAGATAGTGTTCATAGAGTCGAACTAAAGGAACCTTATGTTGCATTTCAAAAGAATATAGAAGATTTTGAGAACAATCCCTTTCCAACACCATCAAAAAAAATAGAAATTTATTCAGATCAAATCGCAAGTTGGAATAATCCACTATGTCCACCTATTGCAGCATACATTCCAACATGGGAGAATCGTGATGATCCTCTAGCTGAAAAATATCCCCTACAATTCCTTAGTTTTCATCCACGACATTCAGTCCATTCTGAATTGCAAAAGATTGAGTGGTTACAAGAACTAGGATTACATAGATTATGGATTAATCCAATCGATGCAGAACCGAGAGGTGTTAGAAACGGAGATATTGTTCTAGTATACAATGATCGTGGAACTATTGCTGTCCCTGCTTGGGTAACAAAAAGAATTATCCCTGGAGTAGTTGCAATGCCAGAAGGAGCATGGTATAGTCCTGATGAGGAAGGTATTGACAGAGGTGGTTGTGCAAATACACTAACTAAAGATGAGATGAGTGAAGGTGGAGCTGCAGCGTTAAAAACGTGTTTAGTTGAAGTAAAATTTGAAAAAGGAGGGGCTTAAGTATGCAAGTAGGATTTTATTTTGATCAAACAAGGTGTGCAGGTTGTCATGCTTGTAGAGTAGCATGCAAGGATTGGCATGATCAACCAGCAGGTTCAGCATCATGGATGAGAATTCTTTATCAAGAAGAAGGCCCATATCCAGACATTTTTGCCAGTTATCTTATCTCAAACTGTTATCACTGTGAAGAACCAATATGCTCCTACGTCTGTCCTAATGAGGCAATAATAAAAAGAGAGGAAGATGGGATTGTTATAGTTGATAAGGATAAATGTCGTGAAGAACACCCTTGTGGTATAATATCCAAGGAATCTATGGGTTCTGAACTCAATTATGGTGAATTTCAAGCTCCTTGCCAAGTAGCTTGTCCGGTTCATCTCCCTATTCCTGCTTATACTGCTTTGATTGCTAAAGGTAGGTTTAAGGAAGCTCTTGACTTAATCAGACGAAGAATGCCCTTACCTTCAGTATGTGGGAGAGTTTGCCTTCATCCTTGTGAAGAAGTATGCGCTCGAAAAGAAGTGGATCAAGCAATTGCTATTGAAGCACTTAAAGGTTTTGTAGCAGATAATGTCCCTATAGAACTTCCAAGAAAGGTATCACAAACTCAATCAGAGGAAGTAGCTATTATTGGCTCAGGTCCAGCAGGATTAGCTGCTGCTTATGACCTTATAAGATTAGGTTATGGTGTTACCATTTTTGAAGCATTATCTGTAGTTGGAGGGATGCTATCTGTAGGCATACCAGAACACCGTCTACCACGCGATATTCTAAATAGAGATATTGATTATATTAAAGCTCTTGGTGTAGAAATCAAAACTAATACTCAAATTGATTTTGGAAAAGGTATAGATGAACTTTTGAAACAGGGATATGGTGCGGTATTAGTAGCAATAGGTGCTCATAAAGGTAAAAAATTAGAGATACCCGGTGCCGATTTAGACGGTACTTTAGTAGGAACCTCATTTATGCGAGATGTGAACCTTGGAAAAGAAGTTAAAATTGGTAATAAAGTTTTAGTAATAGGTGGTGGGAATGTTGCTATGGATTGTGCTCGTACTGCCCGTCGTCTTGGTGCTGCTGAAGTAGGGGTAACATGTCTTGAGTGTTGTGATGACATGCCAGCTGATATTTTTGAAGTTGAACAAGCTCGTGAGGAAGGAATTCAGATCTATGATTCACGTACTTTTACAAAGATCATTAGCAATAATGGAAAGATTAGTGGAGTAGCATGCCTTGAGATCACAGGATGTACTTTTGATGATGATGGAGAAGCCCATTTTGATCTTGTTGATGATAAAGAGCAAATATTAGAAGCAGATACAGTAATTTTTGCGATTGGTCAGGTACCTGATATTATTAACTCAGGTAGGATAAAGATCGGGAAAATGGGAACTATAACAGCAGATCCGGAGACATTAATGCTCGACAGTAAGGGCGTATTTGTTGCTGGAGATTGTTTTAGTGGAATAACAAGTATTATTGATGCTATTGCTGATGGTCAAAAAGCTACTTCTCATATCCATCGTTATCTTCAAGGTGATGTACTTCGAGTTAGACAGAGCCCAATAATTGAAGCCTCTAAAATAATAGTAGATATTCCTTCTGGAACTGAGAAAAAAACGCGTCAACCAATGCCACTTCTGTCTGCATCTGAGAGAGTGTCAAATTTCAAAGAAGTAACTTTAGGGTTTAATGAAGAGGCAGCAATCAAGGAAGCTGAGAGATGCCTTAATTGTGCAGGACATTTATGCAAAGATGTATGCCCTTATTCAGCACCTCAGTTTGCTAATGGAGAAAAAACTAAAATGCAAAAGTGTAATTATTGTGTTGATCGACTCGATGTTGGGAAGCAACCTATCTGTGTGGAGGCTTGTTATGCACGTGCTCTTGATTCGGGAACAATAGAGGAATTAAAAGCAAAATATGGTGATATCCAAGAAACTTCTGGTTTCTTCTATTCTGACATTGCGAAACCAGCAATTGTATTTAAGCCCAAAAAGAAATAACTCTTTTTTTTTAATTTTCTAATTTTTATTAGCTACTCGATTTCCTATATCAATAAGAGCTTTTGTTAATTTTAGCGTTTTATTTAAATCTATTGCATATGGCCATCGATCATCAGGGTGATGAAACAAAGGATTAAAGAGTCCTAATATTGAAAAATAACGACCATTACCATCAAAAACATTTCTTGCTTCACCATAAGGTCTTTTTGTACCTGGAATTTTCCAACTGGGCTTAACTTCAACCAATTTCATTGACTTGAGAGCTAATTTCTCAAGTTCTTCATCTGAAGTTTGAATAGTAATAATAGGGGTTGGTACATTATTTTTTTTTTTTTGAGATTTTGCTGATATATTTGCACCAAGATGTATCCAGCATGAAGCATTTTTGATTAAATTATGATTCTCTTTGAGAAAATGATTAAGTCCAAGATGCCCTAATTCATGACCAGAATTTGCTAGAAAAATAACATCCCTATATGGTGGATTAATATAAAAATTATGCATCATTTCTAATAAAATTGCAATACCTCCACCTCTTTCAGAAGCACAGTTCCACCATCCACTACGAGGTGTCATCACAATCAAAGGAGCTAAATTTGAATTTTTCCCTTTTATTCGAACATTAACATTAAACGCTTTAGTAGGAGTTCGTTTGGTTTTAAAAGTAAGAGTAGCTTCTTTTCCAACATTTGACTTAGTCCATGACCAATAATCACTTGAAATTTGCAAAGTTGGAGGACCGAAAGGTTCTTTGAAATTTTCCGCATTTATAAGCGAAAGTCCAGGAGTTAATCCTTGAGTAATAAAAACCAAACCAAGATGTTGATTACTCCTTCTGTATTCCTTAAGATGCCTAAACCTATCATTATTTGTCCGTGCGATGCCGATTGTATTCTTTTCTTTAAGAAAACCTAATTTTCCTATAATTATTTTATTATCGGGAAAAATGCAATCAAAAAGTGGTATTCCATCAATCTTTTTATTGTCAATATTCAATGAAGTTTCTATAATATCTAAACGATTAATGGTAAATTCATCGAGATAAGGGTTCAATCCTATCCTTTTTACTTCTTTTTCTAACCAATGAGCACTATTTAAATCGACTTTAGTACCAGTACGATGAATCCCCTGGTTATCATAATCTTTAATAATCTCAGATATTCGCTTCTTTAACTCATCATTTTCATGTTTATCGTTAGAAATCATAGCACTTTTCAATAGTCTAAAAGTGTAAAAATCTTAACTGTTAAATTTAAAAATAAAAATTTTAAATAACTACAAATTTTCTTTTTTTTCTTAAATGTCAAAACCCACTCACTCGACAAATTTGATTAGGCTCTTTTTAAACCCATAATTCTATTCTTAAACTCAGCGATGTTTCCAGTATTTATCTCTCTAATTCTCCACGT
>JAEOTA010000074.1 GCA_016840085.1 Promethearchaeota archaeon | reverse complement strand
TAGAGAAATTGCTCATTTTTCAGTTTAGTAGTAAATTCCTCATTAATTGTTGCTTCTGACATTTATTTTACACTCCTTAAATTAAAATTCTATTCTTATGCTTTTAATCTTACTATAAATAAGATAAAATTATAATATTTATCTTTTATTAAATTAATCACTTTAGTATTTCTATTATAGAAAATGACGCACATCATCAATAATACTAAAATTATTTAAAGAAAAAATAAAGAAGTAAAGATTTAAATACAAAATTTTTGACTATTTTATTGTTATATAGGATCTTCTATAGGGTCACCTATAAAAACCCCTGTTATAATAAAATAAGGTATAAGGATTTACTTTTACTTTTAAGTTAGATAAAAAATGCCAATAGAAATGATTAATAGATTCTATAGGTAAAAGAAAACTTGGAAGCTTTTAAAAAATTAGAGGTGTAAGAAAATTAACAAGGATTTAATCTTCAAAATATGTATTTTTGGCGAAAAGAATGTTGGAAAATTTTTATTAATTCGTACATTTGCTCTTGAAACGTTCAATAAGAATACTAAGCCACCTATGGGTGTTGATATTGCAGTTAAGACGTTAACAATAGATTCTTTTAAAATAACTCTTCAAATTTGGATCCTTGGAACTGAGTTAAGCTTTAAATTTATTTTCCCCGCTTTTACAAGAGGGGCAGCAGGAGGAATTTTTATGTATGATATTACTAAATATTCCAGTTTAAGGAATATAGAAGATTGGTTAGGAGCATTTAAAGAAAGTTTATCTGATGATAAAAAAGAAATCCCTATATTAATGGTTGGTGGAAAGTTAGATCTCTCTAAAAAACGAATGATATCTCGAAGATCTGCTAAAAAAATCTCAAAAAAATATAAATTCTTTAAATATTTCGAATGCTCCTCTAAAACTGGAAAAAATGTTGATAAGATGTTTGAATTTTTAACAAGAACTATAATGAAATTTGAAGGTTATGCTTAATTGTTAAAGAAGGAGAGGTATAAAATTAATGCGAGTAAAAGTATGTTTTATGTGCCGTGAATATATACCGATTCTTGAAAATGATTATTTGAATAAGGAACAATTGGAAAAATTCGATTCATTACATTCTGGTCATCCTGTTCAGATTGTAAATAAAGAAGAAATAATGAATATAGAGGAGTGGAAACCTTTTTTATAAAAAAAAAAAGAAAAAGAAAGTTATTATATTTTTTGAAGAGAGGGAAAAATAAATGAAGAATAGAAATTCTCGAAATAATGTTTGTTGCATAGTAATAATCAAAATCTTGCATTGGGTTTGGAATTTAACTAACTTAAAAACAAATGATAAAATATATCAAAGCTTTATGGATTTTTAAAGATCTTGGAGTGTTATTATATCAAAAAAATGATATAATAGAAGTTGATGATACAATTTTAGCGGGAATAATGGGGGCGCTCTTTACTGCTGTCAAAAGCACATTTTCTGAAAGTGTTAAAACAATTACTTTAGACAATTCTCAATTACAGTTAATATCTAAAAAAATAATAAGAGGAGAAGAAGAAGTTATGGTTATATTTATGGGATTATATCCAATCAAGAAATATACTTTGAAAATTTTCCAGTTGATAAAAGAAAAGAAATGTTCTAAGGAATTATATGCAATCCTGACACGATTCTTTTCACGGTATTCAGAAGATGAGATATTAGATTGGGATTATGATGCGAATAAATTTGATGGATTCTTTGGGAATTGACTCCCAAGACAGAAAAGATAGCAGATTTTATTGAACAGCATTGACCTCAACCTCAACATTAGAAAATTTTATTAAATGCGTGTAAAGTATTGTGAACAAGTCCCAAATATACCAAAGTAAGGTGTTATTTTTTAATTGTAACTTTAATGACAATAAGATTTATTAATTATCTTATCATTATGATATTCGCCTAGTCCAATAGGTATCTTTTACACAACTTAATATATATTTTAAATAAGATATAGGAGGGTGATTTATTTTTTGAATTTAGAAAAATATAATTTTGATAATTATTTACGAAAGGAATATAAATTTTGGAAATCAATGCGAGCTGTGTATCTTGGTGAAAAATCAAAAAATAGCGTAATAATAAATCTCAAAAACAGATTCAACGAAAAATTTTTAATAGAAATGGCAAAAAAGCGGTTAAATAATCTGATTTCTCTCATTAAACTATTTAAAGATAAGTATAAAAAACGAATAATAGAGAGAATTAATAAAAAATTGGAGCTTGAATTAGATGATATCATAGATCTTGGTAAAATTCCAACTTTTCCTGGTGCTGGACTCTATAGCTGGGTTGAATGGGTGGTTGTAGTGGTTATAATAATAATTGTTGTAGCGGCAGAGGCAAGTGATAATAATGGGGAGGGAGAGGATGATACAGTCATTATCACAGTCGGGACAGAGGCTCTTCAGGAATTAGTTGCTGAGGAAGCATATTTGACATGTGATGAAATAATGAATATGAATTATCCTTCATGGACGACATATTTAGTAATGGTGCAATGTAGAAATAATACTGGTGAGTACATGAAAGCTTTGATATGTGCTGAATGCAATAATTTAAGAACCTTTGTGGAATCGTTTAATTATGATCACCAGTTAATACTACCAGAAGATTTACATTGGGTAAATTATTTTCTTTATGCAGCGCGATTGGAAGAATGTGGAATACCTTATTAATTCTGTTGTTAGATTTTTTGAGTTAAATTTATAAATTCTATTTAATCACTAAATTTTTTTTTTTAAAATTCAGTATTTAATGATGTATTTTTTTTCTTTAATAATTATAAAAATTTTTAATCTTACAAATGTTAAATATCTGGTCTTTCCTTTAATTATTATGGAAATTCTTAGTCTTTTTTTTTAAATGTTGAGAAAGTTCTTCCATTAATAATTCTTCTTTAGTTTTTGGTGATTTAGGCTTTTTTAACCTCTCTGTAAAATTAGTCATTGGTCTTTTTTTATCTTTTATTGGAAGTTCTCTAATAAATGCATCAGAAAGATCCTTAATTAATCTATCTTTAACGGGATCTGACTTACCATATCTATGTCCTGTAAAATTACACTGAATAAATTTTTCGTTATCGAATTCAAAATAAGGACATCTACGACAAAATAAATCTTGTAAATATAAATTTGTTTTTGGACACAATATTAGATCTATTCCTATCTTATTTGGTCTTATCGGTATCTTATTAACTTTCACTTAATCACTATTTTATAATTTCCTTATAAAGGAGATCTGAGTTTTAATTGATTTAAATTAATTAAATAGATAAATAGCATCAACAAATTAATAAAAGTTGATTATTATAAACTTATTTAATCCTATTTTCTTTAATTTTTAGTTAAAATCTAAAGACAATTTAAATTCTAGAATCCTATTTATATAGAAACTATAATAGGGATTAAAAATGGAGGATTTTGAAAAGACCCAAAGAATTGAGGATCTTCTTAAAGGATCGGAAAATGATCTGTGTTTCTACTTATGATACTCCTGAAATATTATCAATCAAAATTTCTGATTACGTCTAGTTTTTGTAGCTTTCTCTTTTTTACGTTGCGAAAGTTCATATGAAAGTATATATTAAATAAGTTAGACGAAAGGTAGCACTAAATAAATTTGAGAAAGGAGAAATCCTAAAAGCCATTTGATAAGTATATTTATGATTACTACGACAAATGACTCCCAAATCTCTCTTTTATATAAAATTTTAAAAAATAAAGTGGAAATAACTAAAACAATACTTAAAGTAATAATACTCGTAATTATAAAAATAATTATAATAATGTGTACATTTAATCCGGCTACCACAAAAAGATATTCAAAAAAAAAATCCATAAATAAATTTATACCTAAATCTATGGAATTCCAGATTAAAGTGAAAATAAATGCTGTTTTATATGAATCGTCCCATCCTTTTCTTTGCACTAACCATTTTACAAGTATCGTGCCTACAAATAAAAATACTAAAAAAAATATTATGTCTATTAATATTGAACTAAAATTCATTTATTTAAGTCTTACAAATTATATTGATCTTCCACTTGAATTTTCAAATTTTACCTATTTATTTGAAAATATCCCTAATGTTATATAAATTTATTAGATTTTGAAATGATAATAAGAACAATTAATCCCGAATAAGTGTTTAAAATGAATTCATTTATTCTTCAAAATAGAGCAATTCTTAACTCATCTTATATTAATAAAGAAATTCATTTTTTTCATTTAAGATGAGAACAAAGTATAACTTCTTTTGAGCAAATAATAAAAGGATAATTATAATAATAATTAATGAGAAAATAATAAATTTGGATATCAGTTTTGAAATTAGGAAAAATTAAAGATATTGAAATTAGACTCCATTTCTCAACTTTATTAATAGTCGTTTTTATTGGATTCCATGCGGTATTATTTTATTGCGATTTAATACCTAACACTATACCAATATGGGAACTTTTCTTGTTTGGTATAATTAACGGTTTAATCATGGTATTTTCGATACTAGTACACGAGATAATGCATTCAATAATAGCACAACGACACGGGCTAGAGGTATCCCACATTGAACTTGATATCTTTGGAGGATCCTCTCAAATACTAGACGAACCAAAAACTCCTAAAAGTGAAATGACAATTGTCGCAATTGGTCCGATTTCAAACTTATTATTGGGTGCTAATCTATTGTTAATCACTTTTTTATTTGCGAATTTACCACCATTCGTTTTAGGAACCTGCTTTTACTCTGGAATCTCTAATATAGGTTTAGCGATGTTTAATCTAATACCTGCATTTCCAATTGATGGAGGGAGAATATTAAGAGCTTTTTTATGGAAGAAAAGAAACGATTTTTTATCTGCAACTCGAACTACATCCAAAGTTGGCTTCTTTTTTGGAAAATTTTTTTCACTTTTTGGGTTTTTTCAGATGATAATTTTTCGATCTCTCAATGGCTTGTGGTTTGTGTTAATTGGAATGTTTCTTGTATCCTCAGCACGAAAGACTTATATTTGGACATTATATCAAATAAAGCTTTCAAACATCAAAATTAAAGACATTATAAGGAAACCAGAAAGAGTTATTCCATTTGATACATTAATAATTAATGCAATAAAAGATTATTTCACATTATATAATAGATCTTACTTTCCAATTGTTTTAGAAGATAAAATTACAGGTATACTTCATTCAGATGACATTAAAAGAATTCCAATTAAACGAAGATCAAGATATATTGTTGGATACGCTATGAAAAAAATTTCAGAATTTCCTTCAATTTACATAAACGGAACAGGAAAAGACGCAATGATTAAATTAATCCAAATGAAGAAAATACCACGTATTGTTGGTGTTAAGGGTAAGAAAGAAGAAGAAATTATCGGCATTATCGAAGAAAAAGATCTGACTTCTGCTTTAAAATCTACTAAAATATTGAAGAATAGATATATTTCCTCAAACATCCTTATTGAATATTTTAACTAAAATATTTTAATTCAAGAATAATTGAAGAGTGGACATACGATTATCTTTTAAATCTTAATATAATCTCTCATGGGGGCGGTCATAAATTGCTTGGAGTTGATTTCCTTGAAAAATTAATCATTTACCCTGAGATTAGAATATTTATTTTAAAGTATGGTTCTAGAACTGAAGCACATGAGGATATGTGGAATCTCCCTCGAGATTATATAGTAGAAGGAAATCTAAAGGGAGTCCTATTTCTTAGATTAACAATTCATTACGCAATCCTTCAATTAATCTATCCGATATTTGGAACATAGTATTCAACCCACGCATGAAGCGACAATTTCTCATCGGGAGAGGTGAGGTGCCTAACCTATCACTTTTCTTCACCATAGAATCTATGCATCCCTCGTTTAATAGCAGCAATGATTTTAATATCAGAATTTTCTTTCATGATATGTTCTTGAAGTAGTCTTTCTTTCGCTAATAACACCCCTTTTTGATATTCATTCGTTTCGGTATGATAGATTAGTCCATCTTTTTATTATCTCCAATATCATCATACGTAGATGTTGCCAAGTCAAAAAACCAATCACTTAACACTTCAGCAATAATTTTTTAAACTTGTTATTAGATAATAATACGCAATTTATTATTCTGATTATAGCGAAAACCGCAAAAAACCTCTTGAACGCAACTTGAAAGTTACTGACAATGAAGATCAAATGTGGGAAATCTTCGATTCATGGATTAAAGATGAAATGATTGGCACAAAAGGGGAGTCAAAACGCGGTTGGAAGGAATATTCAATGATGGATGTACGCTCCTAGTAAAGTAAGAAAGTAAAAGATTCCTTACAATTTAGCAATTTGTTTAGTGCTATTTATCGTTGTTCTCTGCCTTGCTCTTCTTTTTCTTAAAACTAATATATTCTTCATTTGGTATCTCCTATGATTGATTAAAAAATTGTTTAAAATCACTCATAGAATAACATCATTAAAAATAAAGATATATTAAGTACTTTTTTTATGTATATTGTGTAAATAAATGTAAGATTTATTCCTAACGGGTTAAGGAATTTCTATTTGTTTTATTTAAGTGTTATTGATGCCTGAAGAGAGTTTAAGAGAAATAATAGGATTGGCTAAAAAGTCAAAATGGATTCAACTTAAGAAATTTATTAAGTTTATTATAGAAAAGACATTAAAGAAAGAAGCAGGATATAACTTAACAGCTCTTGATGTTTCAATTAATGGAAAAAATAAATCGAGGTATAGTGCTCTCATTAAAAACAAGGAAAATATTAAAGAAATTGATAAAATTAGTGACTTTACCCATCTTTCTTTATATCAAGCTACCAAAAGTTCGAATAATCTTATTGATTTATCACAAAATAATGGTACAATAACAGTTTTAGCAAAATATTTAGGACCTGTAGTGGATAATCATCAAGTATTTGACTTTTCTGTTCATTTAGATATAATAGATGAACCTTTTTTTACAATTGGCAGTGGAAGAAAAATAAATGGGTCTGAAATTTTAGAAATTATTAATAAAAACACAAAACCAATAATCAAAACTAAAAAAGACATTCTAAAGAAAAAATCTAAACAGGTAAAAGATCCTGAAATTAATAATTTAGAAGCTTTCGTATTTGAGAAATTAACTAATAAAAATGCTATTTGGAACGGATCTGAAACAAAAGCCTTTCAGAACTGGAAAGCAAAAATAAAGAACAAATATCGAATAAAAACGGGGAAAATTACTTATTACAGAGGAAAACCTACAAAGCAATTCTCATTATATTTAGAAAACTTGATTAATAAAAAACCTATTAAGAACAAAAAGCTAATAAAAAACCTTGATAAAAATGCCTCGAATTCTACTAAACAAAGCAAAGAGATTTCAGAAAAGAAAATCTTTGAAACCTTAACTGGTAAGAATGCAATATGGAATGAATCTGAAACTAAAAATTTTAAAAATTGGAAAAACAGATTACATAAAAAATATAGGAAAGATACAGGAAGAAACCCATATTATAAAGGTAATCTAACACAAAATTATAAAAAATACCTTAAAAATCTTATAAAAAGTAATTAATTAGGCTTTGAAACACGAATTGTAGTTGGTTTAATGCTTTATTTTTTATTCCTCCGTAAAATTCATTTATTTTATTATCTTTTTTATTTAATTTTTAAGTTGTTCAAAATGTCCCTTTAATTCAGGGTCATCTGGATCTAACTCAAATTCATTCGCTTTATCATAATCTTGTATCTCATAATTAAGCTCTCCTAATCCAAATAAACCGTTAAGAGTCAATTCATCAGATCCATACCTTCTCCCTATTTGGTAGATATGGTGTTCAAATTTCCCATCTTTCGGATTAGTGAAAAAAGATACAATATCAACTTCTGTTATCGTATCTCGGAATTGGTATCCGGTTATTTGAGCGTATTCTTCTCCTTTTTCCTGTCCTGTAAAAATTGGAAGTGTATCAACGTAATGATATATTATATCACTCTTTGTTCCTGAGTATAAAAAGCTCTATAACAAATGGACAATCGTGTCTTATTATAGCTGATCGGTCAAAGGATTCCAAATCTTTCCTTCTAAATAATCATACAACTGGATTTAGAAGGAACTATATATAATACTGGAAATATCTTTAAAATTCAACTTATTTTGTTATAATTACAAAAAATTAAAGGATTAAGCTTCTTAAGATAAAGTTTACTTCTAATTTATTCTAATTAGATCCTCCTTGAGAAATTGAAGATTAACATCATATGGCGATCCCAAGAATTCACCCCCTTACGCATGCAAGGAAACACTTCAGCGGAAGGCTCTGTTTTTTTTAGATTAAAATCTTGTGAAAGGTGTGAACTTTGCCTTACTCCTTGCTGTATGATGATCTTTCTTTTTTTAGATTTTCTTTTTTCTTTATTTGACATTCTAAAATGTTTGATTATTTTCCTTGACTAAATTAAAATCTAAATGTGGATTATTTTATGATCATAATAATCATTGTTCTATTTATGTTTTTGCCAAAAGTGTAAATTTTTTCTTTTCACACCTTTATTGTTATGGTATTCGACCTATACTTCCAGTAGTTCTGAGGAATATATGAGTATCTAAAGTCTTCCAAATTATTTTATCAACGCATTGCCTATGATGCTTTCTGATGCTTTTATTTACTCCTCCTTTATAATATTAATGATATCATTCTTTTTCAATATATTTTTGGCAATTATCTTTTTTAAGTTGATTTATTATTGACAAAGATATTGATATTAAAGAATCAGAATGTATTTCTACCATTTTGGTCGTGGTATTTGGTTAGCAAATTCGAATTATAATAATTTATTTAATAATACCACAAATTATAATGAAAGGTATGGTGTATATATTGGTGGAAATCATAATAACATTACATTACTTACTGCAAATTATAATGGAGTGAGCTATTCGGATGATGGTGGAGCATTCAATGGAGAATTTGGTCACACCCATCATAATAATTATCTTAATTGCACTTTCAAGGGAAATAAAGATACTGGTATTTATATTATAACCAATGCACATCACATTAGGATAATTGACTGTAAATTTTTAAATAACAAGGAAGGAGTTCATATTAATGGTATTACATATGGCTCAAATTATCATACAATCTCCAATAATACATTTTCTGAAAATATAATTGGAATTACTTTGCGGGGAAGAAGTGGTGGGAGTAATTATAATACTATTTCGTATAATCTATTTGAATTACAGAATGCTTATGCAATTTCTCTATGGGAAGTTGCTAACTATAATGATTTCTTTGGTAATTATTTCTTTGGAAAGAAAATTCAATTTTTTGGTACATTCATTAGTAATTGGAATAATTCTCAAATTGGGAATTACTGGGATGATTATGAAGGAGTTGACCAGAATGATGATGGAATAGGTGATGAGCCGTATATACTAAGTCAGGGTGTTGATTATTTACCAATTTGGGGCGATGGACTTAATTTTACTATTATCAAACCACTAAAAAATAAACTATATTCAGATCCACCTGAAATCTCCATCAAAACAAATCCATCGACTTTGGACAAAATGTGGTATACTCTAAATTGTTCACCAATGAAACATTTCTTTTCTCAAAATGGGACTATTAATGCAAGTACGTGGTTAAATTGTACGGATGGTATGGTTTTATTGGAATTTTTCGTAAATGACATTTTTGGCCATATCACCTCTAAGAACATAACAATTAATAAAGATACAACAGATCCAGTTATTACTATTATTTATCCAAAACAAGGAGCAAAAGCAAACAGAACTGCTCCTAGCTTTAAGATTAAAATCAATGAAAAATATCTGGAAACAATATGGTATTCAGTTGATAATGGTAAAAATAATGTAACTTGCTCTAAGATTGGTACAATAAATCAAACTTTATGGAATGCTGTATGGGATTCATTAACTCAAAATGATGAGATTTTCATTAATTTTTATGCAATTGACATTGTTGGAAATTTAGGATATGCTCATGTCATTCTAATAAAAAATGATATTAATGACGGAAATGACGATAATGATAATGAGGATAATGATAAGAATAAAGGTGAGCAGATCATATCAGGATATGAATTATTAATTTTACTTGGAGTAATATCTATTGGCACAATTTATAAATTAAGAAAGTTATATGTAAAAAATGATACTACACATTCTATTTAGACTCTTCATCTACTTTTTCTTTATTGGTCTTTTCCTCTTCAATTAGAGAAAAAAGAGGGGATTTTTTTTCTAATATATCAGTTTCAAAGGAAGTTAATATCTAAATCTTTTTTAATCTCTTCTATTTCTCTAATTAAGAATTTCTTTCGTAAATTCGACATACAAAAATCGCATTTAAAACTACATCCTTCAGAAACTTGTATTAATAGAGAGTTAGCTTCGCTTGGAGGTCGAAAAACAGGTCTACAATAATATATCTCATTACGTTGTTGCATTTTTGTAAAATTAAGATTCTATTAAGTTATTTATTATCTAATAAATTAAATTATTCTTTGCTCATATCATCATCAGCATCTTTAGGTTTCTTAGGGCAAGAATTTAAATGTCTTCCAAGCCTAATGAATTCTTTTCCACAATATGGACATTTTTGTTTTTCAGCAGACCCTTTTTCCACTGTTTCTGCTTTAGCACTGCCTTTTTTTTTCTTTTTTTTCTTCCCTTTAGTTGGCATAATATCCTCAATACTTGCATCATCAGGTGCAAATTCACAACTTTGAATATGTGATGCGAGATCATCAAATAATTCTCCGCAGAATGGGCATTCAACTTCAGCAAATTCTTCAGAATCCTCAATACCTGCTTTTCCTGCTTTTCTTTTTTCAAATTTCAATGGAGTCTCTTCATCTTCTTCTTCAAATTCCTCAATAGATAAATCTATTTCTTCATCTGATTTTATTGCAGCAAGTTCATATTCGTCTAATCTAATTTGCTTTTCTTTAATTTTCTTTTCTGCAATTTTTTTGCTTTCGTCATACAAATCTGCGAATCTACGATTACTTTTTACAGGTTCATATAGTTCACATACTTGACAAACATATGCTCGAGTTCCTAGGGTTAAATCTCTAGTCGAGCAATAGCATAATGATTGGAGGCTGGTACTTATATCACCCTTAGGTTCAAGATGTTTACAAACTACTTTTCTAGAATATTTAATTTTTTGTTTACGTCTGGGAATAAGCAATCACCAAAAGAAGTATGTAAAATAATGATTCTTAAAATTTAATTTTTATTAAAATGTAGAAGAATAAAAGTTTTAAAGTAGATATTTAGAAATTATAATGCAAATTCTTTAGGTCTCCTAATATTTTGTTCTTTAATTTGATATTCTTAAGATTAGGTATTAGTTCTTCAATGATGTCTCTTAATTCTACAATTTTTGATATTAGTCTATTATATTTATTCCAAAAAGAGGTTCTTAAAGGGTGACCCTTTAAAATTGCTTTATTAAAATTTTCAATTGCAGCTTTATAGAATAAACAAGCATTTTCTAATTTATTTAACCTTGATTGATAGATTGTTCCAATTTTATTAAAACACATGCCAGCTCCCGCGTAATCGCCTTCATTTTCGAAATTTACAGCAGCGCTCTGTATTTTATTCAAAGCTTCTTCTAAAACTTCATTTTCTCCTTTTTTTAATAGTAAATATCCTAATGTGTAATTGGTAACACCAATATAAAAAAGATTTTTTTGTTTTTTAGCTAGTTTTTGTAGATCTTCTGTAAATTCTTTTGCAAAAACTAGATGATTATTAGAAATACACTTTTGAGATACGACTCTTAACAATTCCATAACTCTATTGTAGTCTTTTATCTCTTTATAATTTTTAATCCCTTTTTTATATTTTTCAATTCCAGAAAATGCATCCTTATTCTCAAAAGCTTGATTTCCCTCATAAATTAATTGCTCTGCCTCTTCTTTTATTTTTTTCTCTCCTTCTCTTTTTTCTCCATTAACTTGACCATAGAAAAAATCATCGACATTAAATGAGATATCTTCATCCATAGGTATCTCTGTTAACATATCTCTACTTGGAATTTCATTTAGATTAGAAGTAGGAGGTAAAATATTTTCTTCGATTTCTGTTTTTATATCTATGGTTTCAAGATCATTAAATTTTGATGTAAATTGTTCCTTATATGCGGATTGCAGAGGTTTCCCTTCTGTAACAAGAGCAGATAATTCAGATAAAACATTTGCAAAAAAATATTTACTTAATCCATCTATAATATAGTCTACTTTATGATAATTGTTATCATATTCTGGATCATTAACATCCATATTTACATCGGTTATTCGGTAAATCTCAAAACCAGTATCATATTTTGTCATAGAATGTTCTAAACCATCTTCACCTATAATTTTTTCTTCTTTCTTCTTTCCTAGAAGCGTGTGATCAAATACTAACCCACAAAAATCATCATTATTTTGTTGAAAGCCTAATTGGTTAATTAAATCTATATATGAAAAGAATAAGTTTAAACCTGGATGACTATGAAACCATCCAACCATATAGTATTCCTTTCCATCTTTATCAAGTCTCTCTTGAATTTCCTCAATAAATCCATAATGTCTTTCATCCAACTGAACATCTGTAGCATGCCCAAAAGTTAAGGCTTCAGCGTGTTCTATATATACTAATTCTTCATCCGAACTACCAATTAAAATACCATATATTTCTTTCCATTCTTCAGAAGGAATTGATTTATTTGCGTATCTACTGGCATATAAAATTATTGTCTTATAAGCATCTGCTCTAATAACAACAGGTTTACCTATTTTTTGTTTTTGATTCTCGTCATTAATTTCTTCCTTTTCTAAATCAAATTCTAAATTTTCTTTTTTTAAATCATCTTTTTTAGATTTTTCATCATCAATCGGTTTTTTGAAATCCTCTGACATTTTAACTATTCCAAATTTAGATATATTATCTAAAAAAATAATAAGTGTGTTCTTAATTAAAATTATCCCTAATCAATTTATAAAAACAACTTTAAATAAAATCCATTAACCTGATTTTAATTATTCCCTAGAAATCACTTTCATAAAACGCTCCTTAAGTTCTTCAGGTAGTAATGGGACATTTTCTACTTGAGCATTTCCAGGATCAACTTTAATTAGTACAAAATGACATCCAACTCCTAAATTCTTCAACCTTGGGATTATATCTTCTACTTTCTTTATTACAATAATAGATTCAAATCCTGCGCCCTTTGCTATAACCTCCAGATTTGTTTTATTACTTGTATAAGTCTTTTGATCACCCGTAGAACCATATGAAGAATTATCTATGGTTATTACAGTTAGATTTTGTGGATGGTTATTTGCAATTGTACATAAACTGCCTAGATTCATCAATAAAGATCCATCTCCATCAATACATATCACTCTTTTATTTGGTTTAGAAATAGCTACACCAAAAGAAATAGAAGAAACTAAGCCCATCGATCCGAGCATATAAAAATTTTCATTTCGATCTTTGATGTTATATAATTCTCTCGAAGGCGCTCCAAGGTTACAGATAATTATCTCATCATCTAAAGACTGAACAATCTTTTTTATAACATCATATCTTTTCATATTATTTTCCCCCATAATTGTTTTTTTAAGAGAATGCCTACTGAATCTAGTGATTTTTTACTAAAATTAACAGCTTTTTCTATATCTTTAATTTTTTCGGTCGAATCTATTATGAATTTTTTAAAAGATAATAGATCTAATAAATTAGGTGTAAGTTGACCCATTGGAATTTGCGCAATTATCTTTTCTCCCTCAGCTCCTCTATGACTCATTATAAATACAACAGGAATCTTATATAATTGTAATAGAGATTTTATGGCATTAATTGAATTACCTAGACCAGAATTTTGTATTAATATTGCCGGAGTTCTTCCACCTAAGTAAGCGCCAGCAGCTATTCCTACCCCTTCCTCTTCTCGCGTTATTGGAATATGTTGAATTTCTTTTTTTATATCAATAATATTCAATAAATCCTTTAACATAATACAAGGCAATGATAAGATTAGATCTATTCCTGATGATTTTATCATCTTATATAATTTTGAATCTATATTCATAGTAATTCACATATAACTCGTACATTTTTTACTAATGATTATAAATAACTTTGATATTTTTTCAGTTTTAAGATAAATATGATTTTGTGATCTTGATACTCATCTTTAAAATTTGAAATAGTAAGAGATCTCATGCGTCTGAATTTTTTATGGAATTTCTGGCAGCAAAAAGAATTGATCCCTCCCTTTTAATTACTCATAACTTTCCACTTGAAAATTATCAAGATGCTTTCAATTTATTAGCAAATAAATCGTAATTTCATGCTGTGAAAGTTGTATTTGATTTTTATGACTAGATCATAAAAGAATCCGATTAATTCTGAATGCTAATTTAGGTAATTTTAATTTACAAAAAATTTAATTAAATTTAATTATTAATAAATTTGATTTAATTAAAACTTTGAAGGTGAGTACAATAGTTATAGAAATAATTGCTTCAGTTTATACAATTATAATAGGAATCGCTATGTTGTGTATGTGGCTTTTATTATTAGTGAAGAGAGAAGTACCAGAACTTAAGACTAAGCCGACACAAATATTTTTTCATTTAGTTGCTGAATTTCTAACATCTCTCATACTAATAATTGGAGGAATTGGATTAATAATGAATCAATCGTGGGGCGTAGCGCTATTCTTTATTGCTATTGGGATGGCAATTTATTCTACGATAAACGCAGCAGGTTTTTATGGACAGTTAAAAGATTGGCCAATGTTTGTTGCCTTAATTGTATTTACATTTGTTTCTCTTTTAATTTCAATATTGATAATACTTCTCGAATTCCAGTTCTTATGATAAAAACCTAAATTATCCCTTTTTTTAAAAATTCTCGAATCTCATCCTTGGTATATCCCAATTTTTTTAAAATTTCTTTGGTGTTTTGTCCAATTTTGGGAGAGGTACTTCTTATGGTTAATGGAGTTCGAGAATATTTGATAGGTGAAGCTATATTCTGGATTTTTCCTAATTTGGGATGATCTATTTCAACCAACATATTACGTGCTTTTATTTGAGGGTCTTCACAGGCCTCAGCAAAAGATTTTACCGGCATAACACATGCATCTAAGTTAATAAACATTTCCATCCATTCTTTTTGTGTTTTCTTTAAAAATTCATTTTGAATTTCCACAAATAAATGCTCCCTTGCTATACCTTGAGCAAACTGTTTCAACAATAAATCATCACGCTTGAGTCCTTTACAGAACTCTCTCCAAAATTTAACTTCAATAATTCCAACAGATAAAAATTTATTATCTTTAGTTTTATAAACTGAATAAAATGGAAAGTCTCCATGCAATAAATCTTTTCCATCACTTAAATCATTTGAAAAATGATAAGCTGATACTAAGGGGATAAAAGAAAAAACTGAATCTGTCATTGAAATATCGATATATTGACCTTTTCTCTCGGGGTTATTTTCTCTTTCAATTATAGCACCTAAAATTCCTATTGCTGTAACCAATGCACCACCTATATCAGCTGCTTGAAAACCTGGATTTATAGGGGATCTAATTTCATCTTCCTTACTAAAAATCTTTCTTTCTTTATTCAAATCTAAAATTCCACATATTCCTATGTAATTAAGATCATGACCCGCAATTTGTTCATAAGGACCATACTGACCATATCCAGTTAGAGAACAGCAAATTATTGAGGGATTTATTAAAGATAATGTGTTATAATCAATTTTTAGTTTTTCCATTATTTTAGGTCTAAAAGTATCGAGAACAACGTCTGAGTGCTTTACTAATTCATAGAAGATTTCCTTTGCTTCTTTTTTTTTTAGGTTAAGAGTAATAGACTTTTTATTTCTCATTAGAATGGAATGAAATGCACTTTCTCTATAAGCACCTTTTTGATAGAATGGCGGAGGATTACTATAAGCGTAATTTGGGTCCTCAATACGAATAACTTCTGCTCCAAGATCACTAAGTATCATTGAGCAATATGGACCAGGTAACATCCTTGAAAGATCTAAAACGACTTTTCCTTCTAAAGGTAACATGATAATTAAAAATTATGTAATTCAATAAAAAAATTTTCGAAAATCGTGGTAAAAAGATTTCATTAATTTATCTAAATAGAAAACGTTTTTTATTTTTTTGAAACCATGTTATCTTTCCAGATTTGCTTAATCTAAAAATTTCAAACTCATAGTTATTCCAGATAATTATCCATAAAGAATTCATCAAAGAATCTAACAAATTTTTTCCTTGCTTAAACTCTTTAATTAAAATTGGTCTTTTTAATAAAGGTGATATAAATTTAATATCTCTTATTTCTAACTCTTGTTTATTACTAAGACTTTCAAACATTTTTTTTGAATTGTAAAAATCAAAAGAAGAATTTGGTAGATTATTACTTTCAATTTTTAGTTTATCAAGGATTTTAATATCATTAGACATATCAAAATCTTCCGTCTCTGAGATTCTATTAAATCCTAGATATAAATGTTGTAATTTTTCTAAATTTAATTTTTTTAAATTTATCAAACCATTAATTTTATTAATTTCATTATTTCTAAGATCCAAGAACTTTAATTCTTTTAAAGCGTCTATTCCACTAATAACTGATATCTGATTATGACTAAGATCTAAAAATTCTAATTTACTGAGATTCTCTAATCCTTTAATTTTAGATATTTGATTATTACTTAGATCAAGTCGCTTTAAATTCGTAAGATCCTCTAATCCCTTAATTTCAATAATGTTATTATTCCGAAGATTTAATATCTCTAGTTTCATTAAACTATCTAATTTTTGGATACTAGAAATTCTATTATCATAAAGTTGTAACGATTTTAGATATGGAAGGTAATTTATATTTTGAATCTTTGATATTTCATTATTATTTAAGTATAAATACTCTAACTTATTGAGTTTTTCCAATCCCTTAATTTCTCTTATTCTATTACCTTGAAGTTGCAATGTTTGCAAATTAATTAAGTTATTCAAGCCTTTTATTTCAGTAATTTGATTAAAATTTAAAAATAACTTTTTAATATTTGTTAAAGCTCTTAAACCCTTAACTCTTGAAATATCATCAACATTTTTATTATTTAAATTAAGTGCCAGATCAGCTCCAAAAGGAAAATAAATATTTCCTTCATAACTAACATGTTTTCTAATATTCAATAAAGATTTTAATTTGGGATCTTCAACTTTTTCTAATGCTTTGATTATTAGAATTAGACAGGATTCTGATTGCTCTTTATTCAACGCCCATGTTATCGGATTGAACGCTTTATTAGGGAAATTCTTAATAATAACACTAGCAGCAAATCCTCGAATATTTTCATTCATGTGTGAAATCAATAAATTTTCAAGAAACTTATAAATCCTTAATTCTTTTGATCCTATTAAACCTAAGAGTTTAATGCTTAAAATCTCGGATTTATAATCTTGAACATTTGTATTTTCTATTAAAGAAATTATTAAATCTGAGGCTTTACCCTTATCTAACCTTCCTCGTGTAAAATCTTTATAAATCCTTATCGGAGATAATTTTGCCATTCAAATAACATTAAGAAGAATTAAGATAAATAAAATAAGATAAGGAAAAAATCAATAAATACTTTACAATTCAATTGTCTCTGCTTCCATTTTGTCAGTATCTATTATTACAAACGTCGATTTGCCTGTTAAATAACCACAAACTTCACCGGGATTTACTACTAAAACACCATTCTCATACTTATTGATTACTAACGAATGGGTATGACCTGATAAGATAATATCAAATTTACCTGAATGAGCTAATGCTTCTAAAGTCTCTTGTTTAGGCATATGTGATGCAAAAATTTTCTTTCCTCCCAATTCGAGAATTAATTCATTACCATTCTGAGCAAATTCACAAATTTGGCCTAAATTTTGCATTAAAAATACTCTGTCACCATCATTATTGCCAAAAACTCCATAAAAGTTCTTTTTTATCGAATCTCCAAGTTTATCAAACCACCCTTTGACGAAAGGAGCAACATAATCTCCACAGTGAATAACTGCATTGACATTTCTTTCATTAATGATAGAGATAACTTTTATTATATTATCTCGATTATCATGTGTATCACTTATAACTGCTATTTTCATTCTTAAAAACACTAATATGGTTTAAAATTTATAGAATTTAGATATAATTAAATTAAATTATTATATGTTTTATATTAATACTAATGAAAATTTTGTGATTATGACATGATAGAGGATTTCTTCAAAACAGAAAAACAATTTATCGACAATGAATTAGAAAAATACTTTACTCATTTAAATAAACAAGAGAAAGATTTACTTCTTAAAGATTTTATTACCCAACTTGAAGAATTTATAATGAATGAAAAAGCAAAAAGAATTCATCCTATATTATTAACTGCAGCTTTTTCTGGTATTGTAAATCCAATGTATTTAGAAGATCAAATAGATCAAATACGTGAAGTATCAATAGCGGTTGAATTATTACATAGTGGGCATATAATTCATGATGACCTTTTAGATGATGATAATACAAGAAGAGGTAAACCTACATTTCATATGCAGTTAAAGAATGAAATAAATCAAGTCTATAAAGATATCAATATTCCTCATAAGGATAATTTAATAAATCTTTATGGCAGAGATATGTCGATTCTGGGTGGCTCTCAAGGATATTTATTGGGTTTAAATATTTTGAAATCCTCAAAATTCCCAGAACACCTGAAACTATTGGCTATTAATGAATATACAGAATCTATGGACTATTTAATGAAAGGACAGTTAGTCGAAGAGTATATGGATTACCACAATATTACTATGACATTAGAACAATATTTAAATATAGCTGAATATCAAAGAGCTAGATTGTTTGAAAAGTCTGCTAAAATTGGAGCTATTTTAGCTAAGGGAAATATTCATTATCAAATAAAACCATTATCAGATTCACTATTAAGTATTGGTCAAGCCCATGCAATTCGAGATGATATTCTTGACATGGAAAATGATATTAGGTCAAAAAATCATTCAAAAATAGTATATATTTTAGCAATTCAAAATACTGATGAGAATCAATCTAAGAGATTAAATGAAATATATCATAAAGATAACCTAACAGAGAATGATGTTAAAGAAGTGAAAGATATTTTTAACGAGACGAACGCTTTAATAATTGCTGAACATTTAGCAAAAAATTTAGTAGAACAAGCAAAAAATAATTTAAAAGATGTTTATCCTGACCTAAATAAGGACCAAAAATTATTCTTCAATGAATTCTCAGATTTTGTATATCAAAGAAATTATTAATTTTTTAATTATTAGACTACAACATAAGGTAAACTATGTCTTTTTAAGATTAAATTATTAAGTTCTTTAAACACTTCTAAAACATTGTAATTTTCTAAAGAAGAAGTCCTGAAAAAACCATTTAATTGCTTTTCTTCTACATATTTATTTATTATACTATCGTCAATTATTTCAGATTTAGGTGTTATTTCTAATAAATCACTTTTACTTCCTACTAATATAATTGGAATATTTGGACTCACAGCATTCTTTTTTAACTGTTCATACCAAAAGTCTAATTGATTAAAAGAAGATGAATTTCCTGAATCAAACACTAATAATGCTCCGTTTGCACCTTCTATAAATTTAGGAATCAGTGGTATAAATCTCTCTTGTCCACCAAAATCAAAGATAGAATTTACAATATAGTTTTCTTTTAAATCATTAGGCTTGTGTTCAATATTAATTTTCAGATAGACAGAATGAAAATTTATACCGATTGTTGGAGAAGTATCAAAATTAAATGAGTTGAAACAATAACGATTGAATAAACATGTCTTACCAACAGCGCTTGCTCCGCATATGACTATTTTAGCACTATACAAGATATTTTTTTGATCATAACTCATTGATTTTGATACCTTTGAATTTGTAAAATCTTACAATCGATTCTTATATAAGTTGTATAATGTGAATTTATTCTATAAATTTATTACAGAAAATTATTGTAAACTTAAATAATTTGCTCGTAATCTTATTGAACTTGTAATACTTACAGTTTCTACAAAAGAGAAAAAGGAAAAAGAATAAAATTTTTTGACATTGTTAAATATTTCGGACTTATTATTTACTTATTTTAAAAACCTACTGCTTGCCCATCTTTACGCCAATCTGAAGCACCTAAATACCCATCTTCAAGTTTAAAGATTATCTGCCCCCCACCAAATCTTGTAAAATCACGCTTAGAAATCCTATGCCCTAATTGGGATAATCCCTTAAAAACTTCATGGTTATATCCAGATTCGAGAAAAACTTTTTTTTCTCGGGAAAATCGCCATCGTGGAGCATCAAGCGCTGCTTGAGGATTTTGCCCATACTGAAATATTCGAATCATCAATTGGGTATGGCCCTGTGGTTGCATTGCCCCTCCCATGACTCCGAAACTCATTAAAGGTTTTCCTTTTTTTGTAACAAATCCAGGAATAATTGTATGAAATGGACGTTTACTAGGACCTACTTGATTGGGATGTCCTTCTTCTAATGAAAAACCATTACCACGGTTTTGAAGACTAATTCCTGTATTAGGAACTATAATACATGACCCAAAACCCGCATAATTCGATTGATTATAAGACACCATCTTACCCTCAGAATCTGCTGTCGTTAAATATACTGTATCTCCATTTTTTGGAATTCCCGCTTTATATTGTTTAGCCTTATTCAAATCAATCATATATGCTCTTTTCTTTAAATATTCAGAATCCAAGAAATTCATTGGATCAAATTCTAAAGATATTGGATCAGAAACATAACGATAAACATCAGCAAATGCTAATTTCATAGCCTCAATCTGAAGATGTAAGGATTCAGGAGAATCTGGTTCATATGAATTTAAATCAAAATTTTTTAGAATTCCGAGCATAATTAATGCTGCTAAACCCTGACCATTTGGAGGAATTTCATGCAAAGTTATTCCCTCATAACCAATATTAAGTGAATGTTCCCAAGTGGCTTTATGGTTTTCCAAATCTTTTAGCGTTAAATATCCTCCTGTTTTTTCAGCGAATCCTACAATTTTTTTAGCTAATCTCCCACTGTAAAATGCTTCTCCTTCTGTTTCTGCTATTAATTTTAAAGTTTGTGCTTGAACAGGAAATTTAAAAAGAGTTCCTGGCTTTGGGGCTTCTCCGTTACGCGTAAAAGCATTATAAAATTTATAATAATTCTCTTTGAAATTAGGAATAAATCTTTCATATGAATTTATTGAATGCTGCCAAACTTCCGCTGTTATGGGTGAAACTAAAAATCCCTTTTCAGCATATTTAATAGCGGGATCAAATAATTCTTTAAAAGAAAGCTGACCATACCTTTTTGAAAGTTCAACCCAAGCTGATACTGCTCCAGGGACAGTCACAGATTCCCAACCTAACAATGGCATCATTTCATAATGAGAAAAAAGTTCTGGTGTCCATACTGCTGGTGATCTACCTGATGCATTTAATCCTATTATTTTTTTACCATCCCATAATATTGCAAAAGCATCACTTCCAATACCATTCATGGTCGGTTCAACAACAGTTAAAGTTATTGCTGCAGCAATAGCCGCATCAATAGCATTACCTCCATTTTTAATCATTTGAAGTCCAGCTTGAGAAGCTAAGGGTTGAGACGTTGCAACTATGTTATGTGCTAAAACGGGTATCCTTTTGGAGGTGTAAAAAAAATCCCAATTAAAAGGTGTTTTCATTGTGTATCCCTTTTATTTTAGAATCAAATTATTGCAAATTATAATAATAATATCTAAAAATCTATTTTGTTTTAATTAATTGTAGTAAAGATATTAAAATAGTACTATTAAGAAAATTGTATATTGAATCTTATGTTTACAAAGGTACCAATCGAAGAAATAATTATAAGACCCCCTGTTGAGGGAAGTTCCTTATCAACCTTGATTGCTGTTACTGGAGGGTGTTCTTGGAATAAGTGTAAATTCTGTAATACCTATAAAGGTGCATATGGTGTCATTCAAGATTATGGAATTCGACCGATTGAAGATGTCAAAAATGATATTGACTACTATGCCAATATTAATCGACATGGTTTTCCTGTATTTTTAGCAGGAGGAAATCCAACCTCTGCTCCTACTGATTATCTTGCAGAAATTATAAAATACGTTCGATTAAAAATTCACAATGTTCCAAGAGTAAGTTGCTATTCCAAAGCTTTAGACATATTAAGAAAAACTGAGGAGGAACTTAAGAAATTAGCGGATGCAGGACTAGATATTGTCTATATGGGATTAGAAAGTGGGAGTAGTAAGGTATTAAGGATTATGAGAAAGGGGACAAATGCAGAATCAATGATAAAAGCGGGAAAGAAACTATTAAATGCTGGAATTAAACTAAGTTTATATATAATTTTAGGGTTAGGAGGAAAAAAATATTCCAAAGACCATGTAACAGAAACAGCAAGAGTACTAACTGAAATTAATCCCACGATATTTAGGTTTCGAACATTGAATATCGGACCACATTCTGACCTTTGGACTGATTGGAAAAATGGAGATTTTGAACTATTATCTCCTGTTGAAAACCTAATAGAAGAAAGAGATATAATAGCAAATTTGGGTGAAAATATAACTTCCCAAGTGTTTAACGACCATATTAGTAATTATTGTGATATAGAAACTCCTAACATTAAAGAGGATCGAGAAATGTTTCTGAAAACTCTGGATTACTATATTAATCATCCAAGAATTAAAAATTTGCCAAGAAAAAACTTAACTCGTATGTAAAAATTTAAGAGAAGAATTAGCAAAGTTTATTTCATAACTCAACCAAATTATCCATCCTTTTAATATATTCAAGATATTTTAATGTAACATCCAAGGTATAGTCACAGATTTTATAAATCTGAGCATAACCATCTAAAATTTCTAATTCAGACATATTATTTTCTAAATCTAATTTCATATTTTCTAACTCTTTCTCCCATTTTGCCATTTTATTGATAATATGTCTTGAAAATTTGAGTAATATTAACGAATCAGCATAATATGTTATTTTACCCTTAGATGAAACCTCTGCTTTATGTATAAGATCATCTTCTAAAAATCGATTTACTTCCTCAGAAATTTTACCAGATGATAAACCTGTAATCCTTTTTATTGTCTCTTGAGTGAGATATTTCCTTGTAATGAAATATCCTAATATTTTAATGAACATTGGATCACGGGTAGAAAACATAGGTGAAGCTAAAATTTGATTTATAATATCATCCTCAACTAAATAAACTTCAGGATCAAATTGTATCTCCTTCACCTCTTTTTGCTCACTTTTTAATAGTTTAAAAGGTTTTATTGAGGATTGTTTTTGAATTCCTTCAGCTGAAGTCCCATTAGGTGGAAATATTTTTTTATATATTTCAAAGCTTTCAAGTAAATCTTCAATTCTTTGTGAAAGGTGTTCAGCTCCTTCCTTAGATTGTTCAATTAACTTTTTTAATACTTCCCTTTTATTTTTTAAAAAACTTTCTAAGGAACCAAGGCTACTTAATGCGATCTCTATCGCTCTAGTAGTAAGAACTTCAAGTTCGCCTGAAAAAGAATAAATAAATGTATGAGTTCCAGGAATGCGTTGTTTCCGAAAGTTTCCTGTACCAATCATAACTGATAAATATGTCGATATTGTACCCATTGAAAGTCCTGTCAATTTTTTCAATTCTTTCTGGGTTAAATTCCCGTGAATAAGTAAATAAGAGGCGATTGTCGACATTTTGGGAGTGGTCCTTTTGCTTTTCGCGATATCTAAAAGAATTTCTACAAGCCTATCTTCATATTTACGTAATTTACCATCAAAAAGATGACTTTGTTCCTCTTCTACTGTCATAGTTGATATTATTAATATGTATCTTGTCGTATTTATTTCATTTTAAACTCTCTTTGATAATTATAAGCACATTCTAATATATAAATCTTTTTAAGTTTCAAATTTTATGAAAACATTTAAATACTTTATACTCTAATATTTTTATAGTTCAAAATTTGTGAACAAAAATATAAATATAGAAGATAATTTATTAGGTGTGACTAATTTAGTAAAATTAAAGTAAAAAAATTTAAAACTTTTAAATAAAAAATTAAAATTTTTAGGTGTTATTAAATTGTCTAAAGAAATTATAATTCAAACCCAAAATCTCACTAAATACTATGGTAAATCGCGAGGTATCGAAGATCTTAATCTTGAGATCTATCAAGGAGAGATTTTTGGATTACTTGGACCTAATGGGGCAGGAAAAACAACAACTTGTAGACTACTTCTTGATTTGATCTATAAAACTTCTGGCATAGCAAAAATATTTAATCTTGATATCCACCACCACTCTACTAAAATTCGTCAGCGTACAGCCTATCTCCCTGGCGAATTAGGATTATACCAAAATAAAACAGCAAGACGAAATCTTCAATATCTTTTAGGGCTTTATGAAAATCATATCCCTCTGAGACGAATTGAGGAATTAGCAGAAATATTTGATCTTGATCTAGATCGTAAAGTAAAAGAGCTAAGTAAAGGTAATAAACAGAAAGTAGGGATAATACTTGCTTTAGCGCCTAAAGTTGAATTACTAATACTAGATGAACCAACGTCAGGGCTTGATCCTTTGATAACTGCTGAATTTTATTATATACTTAGAAAGCAACAGGAAGAAACTGGAGCTACAGTTCTATTAAGCTCACATTTATTAGGAGAAGTCGAAAAGGTTGCCCATCGAGTAGGTATAATCAAGGAAGGTTCCGTCGTAGAAGTTGCAACAATTCAACAGTTAAAAAATATGGCTATGAAAGAAATTAAGGTTGAATTCAAAACTAAAGCAGCCCTCCAAGAATTCTCAAAGAAGATGCCTACTGAAGTGGTTGATTCTATTATGTTAAATGAGACACATGTTTCATTTATGATTTCTCGTGAAGAATTACCCAAGATTTTAAATCTTCTCTCTCAGTCTGACGTAATAGATATTGATGTTGCAAGTCCTGCACTTGAGGATATCTTTTTAAAATATTATGAGACATCTTCAACTCAAACGAAATCAATGAATAACACTAAAAGGAAAGTGGAGGTGAAATCCTAAATGAAACGATTCATTATCTGTGTGAAAGAATCCCTTGTAGAAAAAAAAATAATTCTTCTAATTTTAGGGGGAGTAATTGGTTTACTAAGTTATTTTGTTATATATATGATAGAAGGTATGGATCTATCAGCAATAGAAGAAATTATCAGTATGTGGCCAGAAGGAATGCTCGAATTTTTTGGAGATGTAGAATCATTTACGAATCCTTATGGTTTTTGGACTTTAGAACTTCTATCTTTTATGTGGCTCTATGCTGGAATATATATTGTTTATATGGCAAGTACGTTATTAACACAAGAAATAGAAGAAAAAACGATAGATCTTTCTCTTTCCAAACCAATAACTCGATTTAATTTTCTAGGAAGTAAAATAGCTTTCCTCTATTTATTCATTATAACTGCATTAGCTATTTTTTTTGTTATTACTATGGCTGGTATGGCATCCTCTTCAGTATTCCAAGATGAGGGTTTTTATTTTGGTCGTCTCTGGTTGACCTATATAATAGTTGTACTCTATCTTGGGGCGTTGGCGATGTTTGCTAAGTTTTTTTCAACGATTTTCCTTAATGGTAAAAAAGCAATGGCATTTGGAGTGATGGTTTTATTCCTAATGTTCTTTCTTGGTGAATTTTATCCATATATGGATGAAGCAGTGCAAGACATAAAATATATTTCTGTGTTCTACTATTTCAATCCTTCTGATTATATTGTTCACTCAGATTTTAGTCTTTTTATACGTGACTTTATAGTATTAGGGTGTGTTAATGCTGTGCTCATTGTAGCTAGTCTTCTAATATTTAATAAGAAAGATATTCCCATTTAAATTCTTTTTTTTCTAATTTTTCTTAAAAATATAAATAAATAAACAAGGGACTAATCAAAGAGGGCTGAAAAGTTCATTAATTCTGGAAACCAGTTTAATAATAAAGAGAATTTTAAAAAAAAATTATGTCCTATATGTAAACAAAAGCTTACTTCTAAATCGGGGATCAAATTAATTTGTAATAATTGTGACACCGAGTGGACTTTTAATCCTCAAACAGGAATTATCAAATATGCTATCTTTTATGGACACAGAAGGAGCAAATCTTAACAATAAATTTTGCTATAAAATAATCTAGTTCTAATAAATTTTCACCATTTGTTTTTATTATTAACTTTTTTGAAATCTTCTAAAGCTTTCTGAAAGATCTTAATTCCAAAATCTATTACATTAAATTGGTCTAAGAATTCTTCTACCCGGTTTTTAATTACATTATAGCCATTTATTTCTCCTAATTCGTCCTCTTTTTTATTTAATTCATCTAAAATACGCTCTAATTTAAATTTATTATGAGCTATATTTTTGAAGCGTTTATAAAATTTTAAGAAATTAAAATAACCAACTGACACCAGGGTATATCTTCGCTGACGTTCCCCTTGGACTTTTTGAATATCGACGTAACCTTGCTCCTTCAAATAATTTAATCCTTCAGATATTAGACCAGCTGATAAACCTGTTAACTTTTTTAATTCTAATTGAGTTAAACTTTTACGAGTAATTAAATATGCTATAACGGGATGATATTTTATCTCTTCAATAATAAAAAGCTCACTTTTTAAAACTAAATTGATTAGCTTTTGTTCAATTGATTTTAAATTTCGATTCTTTGCTATAAATTTGGAATCTGTTCTTTGGATTCTAGTACCTTTTTTTAAGGAATACTCTTGTCCAATCACACTTTCCATAAAATTATCAAATAAGGACAAGTGATATTCAAGATAAACTAGTAATTCTTTTGTTCTTTCCAAGATTATGTTATAAAGTTTAATATCTTTTTCATTAGGGTTTAATTTTTCTAAAATTTTTAATATATCCTTTATATTTCTAATACTTTCATACAAAACATTGACTCCAGCTTCTTTGCCTACAGCAAACATTTCTTTAATATTTTCTGAAATGATATAATATCTAAACTTGTTTTTATTATTAGGAACCTTCTCTTTCAGAATTATTCTTGGTTCATATGAAGTATATTGATTTAAAAAATTAGAAATTGAACCACTTGATATACGCCTTGATCGAAATTTTGTCGATAATATCTGAATCTCTTTTTGGGTAAGACTTTGATGTACCAAAAAATATCCTAAAATATGGGATTCTATATCAGATCTTCTTTTATTTTTACCAGATTCTACTATAAAATCAAGTAACTCTTTTTCATATTTCCTTATTTCTTCGGGATATATAAAATCCTCGCATTTTTTAGACATTACTTAAATATAATAAGATCTTTCAAATATTTAAATGTTATGAAATTTCATGAAAAATGAAAACATTTAAATAGGCTATTACTCTATCAATTATTGGGATTTTCACTTTCTATGAAAATTCATATTAAGTGAAATTTAATAGGTGATCAAAAAATGTTAGAACAAATAGAATTAAATAATCATAAAGGAGCCTTAACTTATAATTTTAAAAGAAAATTAAATCAAAGAGAAAGGACACACTCAAAAGTACCAAATTCAAACATATCTATGATAGCAACCATCCTTGGGAACGTTTCTATTGATGAATTGAAAAAAGTAATTAAAAAAGTGCAACAACGGCATCCTATACTTAATGCACACTTACAACCTCAGGGAAAAGAACTCTATTTTTTAGTAGATGGTAACTTAGAAATTCCATTAAAAGTAATCAAACGTACCTTTGATGACCAATGGAGGGATGAAATCATAAAACAACATAAAATCCCATTTGATATGGAGCATGGTCCCTTAATCAGGTTCATCTTACTACATTCGGCTGAAATTTCAGATTTAATAATCTTTTGTCAGCACACCATCTGTGATGGCATGTCCTTAGCATATTTAGCAAGAGATATAATAACATATTTAGGAGATCCGATCAAAGAAGTTGAATTGCTAACCCCCGCTCCATTAGTTAACGAAGATAATATACCCTCTGATATTAAACCTAGTTTAGTAATGCGAATCTTAGGTAAAACAATTAATAAGAAATGGGAAAAAAGTGAAGTGCTTATTAACTATGATGATTTTTACGCGCTACACGAGGTATACTGGAAGAATTACACTTATAAAGCACACTTATACGAGCTTTCCAAAGAAGATACACAGGCGCTGATTATGGCTTGCCGTAAAAATGCAGTGACCGTGAACACGGCTTTGATTATTGCCTTTGCAATGGCTCAAAACCAGTTAAATCCTGAATCTCCAAAATATTTACAGAATTTTGCATTTGCTGTAAATATAAGGGATCTTCTCAAGAAACCTATCTCGGAACAATTTGGTTTATTTGCGGGAGGAATGCAGCTAAAATTTAAATATTCTGATAAAGACACCTTCTGGGGGGCGGCAAAAAAGATTCACAATAAAGTAGAACCTGCTAAAGCAAGAAAACAAGCATTAGTAGGGACACTAAATGCTTTTGCCCTAAGCTCAACTTTTTATGAAGCTCAACTCTTCGCTGCTTTCGGTCACTTAATATTGCCAACTTCAAAAAGTTATGAAAAAATTCAAGCATTTATTTCGGATAAAAAAAATATAGTAAATAAAATGGTCAAGAAACGACTTTTGAAAGGATTCGCAATGGCCCAAATAATGACTAATCTTGGTAAGATGGACTTTCCAGAAAAATTTGGGGATTTAATCTTGAAAAATCTGATTTTAATGCCTTCTTGTTCACCCTACACCGAATTAGTCTTAGGTGTGGTCACTCATGGAGGAACTCTGAGCATAACTTTGAATCACATGGAAGAATCAATCTCTTCGGAAAAAATTCTGAAAATCAGAGATAGAGCTCATCAAATCTTAATGGAAGCCATAAAATGTAAATAATTATTTATTAATCAAATTTTTTTATTTCTTTTTTTTAAAACATATAGATATTCTCTTATTCCAAGCTATATTTTATTGTAATTCCCTCAATTCTTTTTCAGTTATTAGCGAATTTTTTGTTTGTCTTAATTTTCAAGGTTTTATTTTAAATTCTTCCATAATTTCAATATTAACCTTAATAGCATCCAAGAATAATGGCAATAAGTAATTAATCTTATCATAACCTCTAAGATTTTTGATCTTATCGCCACTATTATCTAATTTATTTTTTAATTCTTCCAAAGGTCTTACAAATTTCTCCATTTCTTCTGTAAGAATATTAAAATAATTAATGAGAGCCTTATCTATCGACTCCATACTGTAGGTATATTCTCCCATGCTTGAAACATCCGTTTTCTCAATTAATCTCCACTTTATTAAAGTTTTTAAGACTTGGGAGATTTTACCGGGTGATAATTTAGTAATTTTTTGTAGCTTTTTTTGAGTTAACTTTTTTCGAGTTATGAAGTATGACCTAATTTGGTTGATAAATTGATCTTTAGTGAAAAAAAGTGGAGAGTTTGATAAAAATTGAATGATTTCCTCCTCAATTTTCAATAAAGCTGGACTAAATTTCTCTTTTTCTCCCAAATTATTTAAAAACTCCTAGTTTTGTATATTTTTCTACTATGACTTTTTTATGCCATTGGAAAAATTTTAACATTGATTCTACTCTTTCAAGTAGTAATTCATACCCCTTCTCATTTTCCAATTTCATAAGTTCATTATGTTTTTGTTCAAAGAAATTTATCGAAGCAGAAACAGTTTCTACTTTCATGAAACTCGCTTGCATTTCTATACTCCCCTTACCTCCAAGAAAAATGTATTTATATGTCCTCGTTTTAGGGATCAATTGCTTACGGACGATATTTAGGCCAATCATTTGATTTAGATGAGATGATATGGTACCTATGGAGAATCCTGTTAATTTTTTTAATTGTGCTTGAGTTAATTCACCGTGAAGTAAAAGATAGCCTAAAATTTCAGTTAATTTTGGAGATAAAGGACTATTGCTTCCCAAATCCACAATTATTTTTATAAGTTCTTTTTCAATTTCTTGAATTGTTCCTTCAAATTGAAAATCTTCATCAATTTTAGTCATTCCTATAAATTAAATATCTTTTCAATTTAATAAATTTTTTGTAGATTTCAAATTATATGAAGAACATTTATATAGGTTGTCTTGTTATTAAGTATTGTGTCTTTATATATTTTAAAATATATGAAAAATATTATCGAAAATGAATGCTATAGAAGTTAAAAACTTAAAAAAATATTATGACAAAGGTAAAGTAAAAGCAGTTGATGGTATTTCTTTTGATGTACCCAAAGGCTCTCGTTTTGGGTTCCTTGGACCTAATGGCGCGGGAAAAACTACAACTATCAGATGCTTACTTGGATTTCTCAACATAGATGCAGGAGAAATTACTCTGTTAGGTGAAAAGATAAATCCAAAAAAAGATGTAAAAATTCGGAATCGAATTGGGTATTTACCAGGAGAATTAGGAATTTATAAAAATATGACAGCAAATGAATTAATTAACTATTTTGCGAAGCTTTATGACATTGAAATAGACTGGAACTTCGTCATTGAAGTATCAGAACGTCTTAAGTTAGATATGGAACGAAAAATGGGAGTTTTGAGCAAGGGGAATAAACAGAAGGTCGGAGTGCTGTCAGCCCTAATGGGGAAATTTGATATTTTAATAATGGATGAGCCAACTTCTGGGCTTGATCCTTTGAATCAGAGTGAATTCTACAGGATTGTTTCTGAGCGTCAAAAAGAATCAAAATGCACAGTTTTTATTTGTAGCCATGTGCTTTCAGAAGTGGAAAAATTCTGTGATCGAGTAGCAATTATAAAGAAAGGAAAAATTACTGAAATTGCTAATATTCAAGATCTTAAAGCAAAAAATCTTAAACATATCGAGTTAATTTTTGAAAACTCTACTAGTATGGAATCATTTCATTCTTTCTTATCAGATGAATTTCCTGAAGCCGTTGTGAAATATAATTTCGATATTCAACTTGAATTTCTACTTCCTCCTGAAGAAGCAAGAAAAATCTTACGTGAACTCAGTGAAAGAGAATGGGCTGGGACTCCTGTAAAAGACTTCTCGATCAGACATTCTACATTAGAGGATATTTTTATGCAATATTATAAAGATGTCAATTCAAAGGGGGGTGAAATTGCATGAAAGTATTACACATAGTATGGAAGGAATTAAAAGCAAGTAAGAAAGGCATACTCATTTATACTGCTTTAATGAGCCTATTTTATCTCTGGTTTGTGTCAATATACGATCCTGAATTTTTAGAAAATTTTAATGAGATTATGGAAGGCTATCCAGAAACTATTAGACATATGGTTGGAGAATATTTCTCTCTCGCAACTTTTGGTGGTTTTGTGAACGTATACCTACTTTCAATGTCATTTTTCTTCTTTGGGGTTTATTTCATATTGAAATCTTCTCAAGATATCCCAAAAGAAATTGAAAATAAAACTATTGATCTAATGTTATCTCGACCAATTACTCGCAGGGATATAACCTTAGGAAAATACTTATATCACATTATTGGTGCGACTATCGTTCTTGGAAGTGTATTCTTATCTATAATACTCGGAATTTTTATAATGCCGAATGTAAATCCCATTGATGTTAATTTTACGGAATTGTGGACAGCATTTTTTATAATTTTATTATTTAATTATGCAATCATTAGTACAGCATTTTTCTTTTCAACTTTTAACACCCCTAAGATGGCGCTTGTTTTTAGCTTTGGTCTTGTAGTGTTTTTTTACGCTATAGGTCAATTTTGGAATTCCTTTGACGAGAATATACAAAACATTAAATATATTAGTATTTTCTTTTATGCAGATATGTCAAATCTACTTGTAAATGGTAATTGGGGAGATGTTCCATTAAAAATCTTGTTTCTTTCGATTTATATCTTAATTATTACTTTAGTATCAATTATTATTTTTAATAAACGGGATATTCCTGTTTAAAATTAATTTTTTTATTTTTTATTTAACTTTAATCAGAGCTAATTTATTTTTAGAATATTAGTTTCATGACAAAATTTTATAAGTTTAGTTTTATATATAATTAAAATTCATCATAGTGAAAGATAACAAAATACAAAGAGAAATAGAAAAAAATAAAAGTTAGGTATGAATTTGAGCAATTCCTTTTGCCATGGAGAAGTATTGTGAAATTCGAAGTTTACTTGGATGGTTTCTTCCCTATTAAACTTTAATTATTTAATTTTTTTTATTTATATTGATGTTAGATCAAAAAAAAAAATTTTTATACCCGATAAAAATACAAAATATAATCTAATTTTTGACATGGGAGATGTGAAATATAAAAAGTGTCCCGTATGCAAGGAAGATCGGGAATATCCAGATGAATTCTGCCCTGAGGGGTTATGTATCTTCTGTGTGGAAGATGTCTTTACAGAACCTGGGTTCTTTGGGATTTATTTGAAGGCTATTAAAAAGGGCTATATTAAGCCCGTTATGAGTATGCACAATCTTTTTTTTTCCAAGAATTAGCCTATCATTCTAAGCCATAAAAAGATTTATAAGTCTTTTTATCTTTATTATTAAAAATTTAAAGATCTAATCAATTCAAGATTATATTAGAACTTTATCGAGGTTAACAAATGTCAAATTTCCGTGAAAAAATACACTCAAAAGAACTCATTGCTACATTTGATGACGTATTAATCCTACCTGGATTCACGAATTTTAGTCCTAGCGAGGTAGATTTATCCTCGAAGTTAGGAAAATATCATTTCAATCTACCTATAATGTCATCTGCGATGGATACTGTCACTGAGGAGTTAATGGCAATTAACATGGCATTACATGGAGGTCTTGGTGTTCTACACCGTAATTGTTCTTATGAAAGACAATTGGAAATGTGTAGGATCGTCAAGAGAGCTAGGTCCTTTGTTATTGATGACGTAGCAACTATTAAGCCAAATGCGAAGGTAGCAAAAGCTAAATTTATGATGGAAAATTATAACATAAGTGGTATTGTAGTTACAAACGATGAAAAGAAGGTGTGTGGAATATTTACCAAAAGAGATATTCCTTTCTTTGAACAAGATATAAAAAATGGAACTATTAAAGACTACATGACTAAAGATGTGATTTCTATTAAACCAGGTGCATCGCGAGAAGAAGCACTGAAAATTCTATATGATTCCCGTAAAGAAAAATTACCCATTATAGATGAAGATGGTTTTTTAGAAGGGTTAATTACAAAAAAGGATTTAGCCCCAGAATTTCCTTTAGCTTCTAAAGATGAAGAAGGACACTTGCTGTGTGGAATGGCTTTATCTCCTAGATTTCCAGAAACTTCCCAAGCCAAGGAGATATTGAAAGAGATAGATAAATATGTGGATATTTTCTTTATTGATGTAGCTGATTTCTACAAGAAAGATGATATTGAGGGTACAGAAAAATTAATGAAATTTTTAGAATCTGATTTTGTGCTAGGTAATATAGGCACTTATCAAGCAGCAGAATATTTAATCACTAAAGCTGATTTTGTTGAAGAGAGATTTATTGGATTAAAAGTAGGAATGGGTTCAGGGTCAATTTGTACAACTTCGCAACAAACTGGAGTAGGTGCTCCAACTCTTTTTGCAACAGCTCAAGTAGCTGATGCTATACAAGATTATAATCCGAAACTATCACTGATTGCAGATGGTGGCTTTAAAAATCCAGGTGATTTACCAAAAGCATTTGCTGCAGGAGCAGATTTAATTATGTCTGGACATTTCTTTGCAGGGACTGAGGAATCTCCTGGATTTATAGACACCATTGCAGGGAGGAAAGTAAAAGTTTATAGGGGTATGGGGTCAAAAGAAGCAAGGACTTCAGGATATATCTCGGATAGATATGTTGAGGGGTCAAAAATGTTAACAGAAGGTGTATCCAATTATGTACCTTATGTAGGAGACGTTTTGGGAGTTTTAGCAACTTTAAAAGAAGGCTTAGCAAATGGAATGATTTATGCCGGCGCTGAATCTATTAATGATATGAAGAAAGTACAACTTGGTATCGTCTCTATTGTAGGTCAACGCGAGACTGCCCCTCATGATCTTATTGGAAAATTTTAGACTTTTCTATTACCTCAGAAAATTCCCATTTATTAAATATCTATTAGATAATTTTTAACTACAATAAACTTTAGTTTCTTAAGATCATTATTATTAATCACTTAAGACTGATCAAAATGATTGTTTATGAAAAAAATCGAAAGAGCTATAGTTAGTGTGTTTGATAAAAGTGGTGTTGTTGAGTTTGTAAAAACTTTAATTGAGGAATTTGGGATCGAGATATTATCAACTGGCGGAACTGGGATGTTATTAAATCAAAATAAGATCAAATTCACAAAAATTTCAGATTATACAAACTCCCCTGAAATGTTTGATGGGAGAATAAAAACTTTACACCCTAAAATCGAAGGAGGAATACTTTACCGGAGAGATTTTAAAAAAGATGTGCAAGATGCAGAAATTTATGATATAGCACCCATAGATATGGTTGTATGTAATTTATATCAATTTAAAGAAGCAATTGAGAAACCTGGTTTAGACATTAAAGAGGCTCTTGAGCTAATTGATATTGGAGGTCCTACAATGATTCGAGCTGCTGCGAAAAACTATCCAGACGTAATTGTTGTCCCAAGCCCTGAATATTACGATAAAATTATTGATGAGTTAAGAAAAAATAAAGGAGCAATTACAGAAAGGACACGATTGATTTTAGCTCACGATGTATTTACTATAATGGCAGATTATAATGCCGCTATCGCCAATTATCTGCAAAAATATTATAACCCTGAATCTATTTTTCCTGATACTTTACTTAAAGTGTATGAAAAAGTTCAAGATTGTCGATATGGAGAAAATTGGGATCAAGCTGCTGCCTACTATCGAGATGTTTCCTCAAAATATGGATTACATAATCTAAAGCAATTAGGAGGTAAGCAAATCTCTTTTAATAATTATTTAGATATTGATTCATGTATACAAATGTTATTGGATTTTGGATCTGCATATTATGTTACAGCGATTTTAAAACATACTTCTCCAAATGGAATTGCTATTGATAAAAAGGATCTATTAAAATCAGTCCAAATGGCATTTAGTTGCGATCCACTTTCTTCATTTGGAGGAATTTGGGGTGTAAATAAAGAACTAACTACAGACATTGCTGATTTTATCATAAATAAAGAAAAGATATTTGTGGACGTATTATTAGCTCCCTCGTTTGAACCCGAAGCTCTCGAAATTTTGAAACAAAAGCAAAATATGAGGATATTAGAATTAAGTGATTTCCTCGATAAGAAAGACGAGATCTATAAAAACTTAGAGATTCGTTCTACTTTAGGAGGGATTTTAATTCAAGAGTATGACACTAAACCTATTATTAAAGAATGGAATGTAGTGAGTAAAAGGAAAGTAAATGAAACTGAAAAGGAAGCGTTAATTTTTGCATATAAAGTTTCAAAATGGGCTAAGTCAAATTCTGCATGTTTTGCCCAGGTTTATAATGATGGAATTTATACAATTGGAATTGGTGCAGGACAACAGAGTAGAGTACATGTAGTTAAATTAGCTGCTCAAAAGGCAATAGAATTTGGTCACAAGGACGAATTGAAGAATTCTTTAATGGGTACAGATTCTTTTTTTCCATTTCCTGACGGTTTAGAAGCAGCCGTTGAAGTAGGAGCAAAAGCTATAATTAATCCAGGTGGTTCAATGAGAGATGAATTAATCATCAAACGAGCTGATGAATTAGGGTGTGCTTTAGTCTTTTGTGGAAAACGGGTGTTCAGGCATTAATAATGTTAACCAATTTAGGTTTAATCTCATACTTCTTAATCATTTAGTTCTTTCAAACAATTGGAGGTTAGAATAAAAAAACTTTATAAAGTTCTAAGCATACTTTTATAATGCTCAAAAAATCAATCTTACTTTTAAAGATAATAATTTAAGTGAGGAGAGTATAGCTAATTAATTTCTTTTAAGAGGGATCTCGTTTAAAAATGGATTTTTTCAAGAAAAATTTGAAAGACACACTCGAGGCGCTCAATAAGCTAATAGATAATAATGTTAATATTGTAAATACAAAAAGAATTAGAAGATGCAATAACATTAAATCATCAAACCGTTCTAAGATAAATTTTATCTGGCGATCTCTCAAGTTTCTTGAAGAGGAAGGAATTTTAACCATAAATGGAATAGTAAATCCCAAAACTTATAAGATCACAACAAATCAAAAAATTGATATTAAAGATTTTTTTTCTCAACTCGATAAAACCAATAAGACGTGATTTTAAACTAAAAATAATTCATCTAATAATTCCTTTAGTTTATTAGTAGAATCAACATCATCTGGATTTTTAATTAGTCTTTTCTGATAAAAAATTACATTAGGATATTTTAATTCAAGTTTATTAAACAATTTTACCCATCTTTGGAAGTTATTCAGAAGTTCATTTACTTCAGGATTTTCCTCAAGTGATATTATCTCGTCTTTTTTTTCTTTTGAAAAGAGATTCTTATATTTTTTTATACTAATACCTTGATCTCGTAATAACTTCTTATTAGTTCTTCTAATAAATGCCTCTAAGCCGCTTCCCCAAATTACACATTTTTCATTTACTTTATCAATAGTTTCTTGAATTATTTTTATCTCTTGTGGAAATATAGTTTCTCCTCTTTTAGTTAATATGTTCCTTATTTTTTGAAATTCAGTTTCAAGCTTATTAATATAATTACTAACCATTTTTTCAAATTCAAATAAAACTATATTATAATCTTTAGCAAATAACACCTCATCACTAGAAAAGGTTAATGTCTCTTCATCAAAATTACCTCTTAGCTTTCTTTTTTTAACTAAATCATCAAAAATTTCTCTTAATAAGTCAATTTCTTTTTGATTTAATTCCTTCCCATAAAATAAATCGTTAAAAGAAAAAAGAAAACTATTTTCCAACATCAAGTTGCGAATTCCCCGTTCAGTGTAAAAAAGAACTTCCCTTTCATCTACATGAAAAATTCCTTTTAACTTTCCATCCTTAAGTAAATCATTAATAAGTTCTTCTATTAAACTTGATGTAATATCATAATTTCCTAATGCTATATAATCATTTGATTTTGATTTATCAATTAACATGTATTTAATTTCATTCTTAGCTTCTTCTATTTTGTGTGGTTTAAATATAAGTAGATCTGCTTTTTTAAAATACATAATTCCTAAATCATTGATAAATTGCAAGAACGAGTCGAGTTCCATTCCTGTTTTTTCAAGATAATCATCGATTTTTATTTGCTTCTTATGCTTTATTTCTTCACCGATTAATTGTAAATTCTCATCAATTTTGGTTATAATATGTTTTTTATCAATATTAAGTTCTTTGGCTATTTCCTCTATTTTATTCATTTTTTCTGACTTTTCTGAAATTGAACCAATATTTTTAATTCTCTCTTTTAAATATTTTGAGTAATAAAAAATTTCTTTCTCGATATCCCAAACACCGCTTCTTTGATCAACAAAACTTTCAAATACATCAAATAGTAAAATTTGGCTAATATTTAATTTCTTAGAAATCTTAAAAATATCAAAATATCCAACGATTTTGGAATTTTGAACTTCTTCTGTTATTCTTAAAGTACCTAGATTTGTTAACCATTGAGTTCCCTTACGAAAATCAGATAAATACTCCTTTGGTAAATTTTTAATTAATTTTATGAAATCTTCATCCATTAATCTCTCTCTATATGACCTTAAATCAATAGTAACCTTTTTCGCGGCATTATTATTTATATGTTCTTGAATCTTTTTTAATGAATAATAAGAATTTTCTGTTTTACCAAGCAATAATTTCTCTTTAGTCGACGTAATGATTTCTTGAATAATTTTTTTTAAAAACTCAGGAGGAAGGAAATTGTATTTCTTTAAATTTATAATACCGTTGATATTCAAATCATTTAATAGATTTGTTTTAACATGTTCATACGGATAAAAATAACCAATATTGGAATAATGTCCTTTAATAATCTTCAATTTAATTAAAGTTTTAATGAAAATTGCTAATTCTGATTCATCTTCGATTATTTGAGAAAATCTCTCAATAATTTTCTCATGAGAAACCTTCATTTTCTCATCGAAAAAATTTATGATTTTCTCTTTTTCAAGTTCATAAATATATATATTATTTTCTATTGTTTTAGCGTAGAAATAGATCTTTTTGTCTTTCAAGGGGGAATTTTTAAATTTATTAAGATAATCTTTTAATTTTACCCCAGAAACCCTAGTAATTTCTGAAAAATTATGCTTTTTCATTAACACTTGATTTTCCACTAAATTATCTAGCTCTTCAATACTTAATTTTTCCAATTCTAAATCACGTAAAAGAGGAAAAAATTTTTTTATAAGTAGTAATAGTTTTCCAAAGACGTCTGATGCTTTATCATCTTTAAATGATGATATTAGAGACTTTGAAACAATTCTAAAACGATATAATTGATCAAAGTCTAATTTTGTACATTTTTCAAGAACACTCAATAGTGATATTATATTATCTTTAGATTTTTCCAAAAAGAGACCTTCAATTAAATTATTTTTAACTGAATTTGCTAAATTTGGATTCTTATTCACTAGTGGCTGTAAAAAATAATGAACATTATTTCTTATATCTATAGAGCTATCTAATAGTAATCTTGTAAACTTATAAAAATATTTGTTACAAGACCTTGGATCTGCCATCATAGTAAAGCCTATAGTAATAATGGAATTAACCTTTAATTTTTCATTGTCAGAATCTATATAAGTATCAATTTTTTGGATTAAATCTTCAGAAAATAAACTAACGTTATTTTCTGCTATTATACTTAAAATATAGGTTATAGGCACTACATACTTTTGTTGATCCAACAATTCCTCTAATTCATCAACTATTTTTGAAATTTTTGAAAATTTATCTTTATTAAATAATTTGTTTAGTTTATCAACTTTCTCAAGAATAAGAGTATCATCAAATTCTTCCAGATTGAACATATTTAAAGTAATATAGTACTTAATTTAATAAGAATTTTTTTATTTCTCTAATTTCTACGATACTATTAATATTTTTGAGCAAAAAAGTAGGTTTTACTTTTTCTAAACCTTCTTTAGTTCCATGACCAGATAATAAAGCTATGCTATTGATTTTTGCGTTCTTTGCACATAAAATATCTTGAGGAAGATCACCAACATAATAAACCAATTCTTTATTTATTGATAATTTATTGTTTTCCTTGATTTTATTAAGGGCAATATATATAGGATAGGCACTTGGTTTCCTAAAAGGGGTATCGTCTCGAGAAATAAAAACAGAAATATATTTATCTAAATTTAATTTTTGTCTAAAATGATTTAGTCTTTTCCTTCTTGTATTAGACACTATTGCTAGTGGTATATTATTTTTTTTTAATTTTCTCAAAACTTCTTCCAATTCTGGTTTAAAAGTTTCGTATTTCTCAAATTTAGGATAAGTTCCCCGGAATCTTATAAAAAATAGAATTCTCCTCCATCTACTAGGGATATATTTTTTATAGATTTTGACTATCCTTTTTAATGCTAATATCTTATTTTCTGAATCCGCTTCTTCAAAAAGCCTTGCAAAATCAATCAGTCTCATGTGTTCGGTATTTTTCCATTTATAAAATTTCTTTTTTAAAAAAATTGAAGCTGTATATTCAAGAGATTTTTGTGTTATAATAACACCATCAAAATCTAATAAAACTATAGGTAGATGGGACATGGGTGTATTAAAAAGTGCGATTTAATAATTAAATTTATCTATATTTATTCTACCTTCAAAAGAATAAAAAATTAAAAAAAAATAATAAATAAATTTTTAGAATCGCTTAAGAATCAATTTCATCAGGCTCAACAGAAACATGGCTTAAGAGCCAATCTAATTGTTCTTCCTTTTTATTAATATTGAGCACTGTATTAAGGATCATGACCTCATCTGCCTTTCCTGGCATTATTGTTAGTTTACCGGCCCGTAGCATGAAGAACTCAAACACATCAGGAATTTCTTTTTTAAATCGTAAACTTTTCACTGGAAATCTCTCAGCTGAGCTAAAAACTCCTGTTTTATGAATAATCTCGTTTCTCTCAATTTTAAAATATTCGAATCTGGTGCTAATAATTACAATCCCCAATATTATAGCCAAGATTATAGTCATCAACATGTAGAACGTCCATGGTAAACCTAGATCGAGTCTAGGCAATCCTCCAATATTTACTGCGAAATTTGGCAAAACTAAGAAAATTACAACTAAGATGACAATAACAATAGCTAATATTAATACAAAGAATTTGGTCGAGGAGAAATCAAAAGCAGTTACGAATATATTTACAAAGAAAACTATAAACCAAACATATCCTAACACTGAATTTGGATCGATAAACGCTTGAATCATCCATAAAATGAAGCTTGTGATGAGCAATGGCCAGAAGAAAATTATTTTCGGATAAGATCGTATGTAGATCTCGTTAGGATATTTGACCTTTTTTTCAGTTTCAGTCATAAATTTTCCACTTATATTTTACGTTTATATTTTTTTAATAAAGAAAGGATTATTAAAATAATAGATAGATGTGTTATTTAAATATTAGTATCTTATAGAGTTAACTTAAAAGTTAATCGAACTGATTTTATTCTTCATTTAATCTTCATAAATTTATAAAAAAGAGCTTTAAAAAATAATGTTATTTTTCTATACTGGTAGTTTTCTTTTTATCTATTAGTTATTCAATCATCACGTGCAAACTACTTAAGAGAAAATCAATCTGTTCAGCTTTTTTTTTAACATTGAGAACAGTATTTAAATGAGCGATTTCACCTTTGGAAAATATTAGAGTTAATGATCCTGCTCTAAACATTAGATATTCAAATATGTCTGGAATTTCTTTTTTAATTCGTAATCCTCTTACTGGAAATCGCTCAATATGTGTAGAATAAATGCCTTTTTTATGAATTATTTCATTTCTTTCGATTTTATAATAATCAAATCTTGAACTAAGAATAACTAAACCTAAAATTATACCTAGAATTATGGTCAATATCATGTAAAACTCTGCGGGTAATCCTAAGTTTATACTTGAACTTAATTGCGCCAAAATGGGAATCAAACCAAGAAATATTAGAAGCAGCACCGCAATAAGAGTTCCTAAAATTATTATTAAAAATCGAGTTGATGGAAAATCCAACGATGATACAGCAAAATTTGAGAAAAATATAATAACCCAAATTGACCCTAACCACGGATTCAGGGTTGGTAGAAAAGCCTGAATAATCCAAAAGACAATCGAAATCACAAATAAAGGAGTAAAAAATATCGCTTTTGGAAAACTTCTTAAGATAATTTCATCTTTTCCTAAAAAATTCTCTTTATTTTCTATTTGTTCTCCCATTATAATCAGAACGTCATATTTTAATTTAATAAATAATGTATTTCTCAAAATTTTATATGATACTTAAATTAAAAAAAATTACTACTAACTTATAATAAATTAGCAGGGATAAATTTAATTCCCAATTTTAGCCTTTTTGTAGTACTTAATAAAAGGAATTAATAGATTGTATCATTCTATAAGAATAAGCAATTTGCTGGTTACCCTGATCACTTATCCCCATATGACCAGGAAGCAAATACTTTACATCCAAATTATTTACATTTTTTATTGAATTTATTAATGTATTCAATGATCCTCCCGGAAAATCATATCTCCCAAAACTACCTCCTATAAAGACTAAATCTCCAGGGATTAACACTTTTTTTTCAGATTCATAATAACATATTGAACCTAAAGAATGACCTGGTGTATATATTATTTCAAATTTAAATTCTGGTGATATTTCAATCTCTTTTAGATGACTTAAATCATTAATTTTCAGAGGAATAATCTCAACTTCGAATCTTCTTGCAGTTAAACCAAAAAATACAGGTAAAATCTTTCTTTCCTCTCCTTTTTCTAGTATTTTTGCAGTCTCTCCATAAGCAAAAATCTCTGGAGGATTATCCTCCAAAAGTTTCATTAGTTTGTAGACACCCAATACATGATCAACATGTTCATGCGTTAAAAACACCTTTGTAATATTTTCATAATTTAGCTTAAATTTTTCCATACCTTTAAATAAACCTTTCATTGAAATTCCATTTCCAGCATCAAATAAAATTAACTCATTAGAGCTCTGATCTTCAATAATATATTGATTACAATCGAGCATTTGATTTTCTGAGAAGTAATATAGGTTTTTGATAACTTCTTTACCTGTTTTTTCAGATTCATCCTTAAAAAAGAACACAATATTTCACTCCAAGCTTTCTTTTAAACGAATAAAATTACCCTTGTTTTAATCTTTTTCTGTTAAAAGATATAAATTTAGAAAATAAATAAATAATAATTATGGCAAATGAAAATGAACCCAAAATTGAAAAATTAAAATCTAAAATCAGTTATGGAATAAAATTTTGGCTAAAATTTGAGAATAAAAGTATTTTAGGTGCGGGGTGGGCTAAGTTACTTGAAAATATTGAAAGAAAGAAAGATGGTTCATTAACTCAAGCAGCTAAAGAGTGTAATTATTCTTATAAATATGCATGGAATATTTTAAAGAGAATTGAAAAAAGAACAGGGATGTCTGTGGTGATAACTGGTAAAGGAGGAAGTGGTGGTGGAGGTTGGGTTAAATTAAATAATTGGGGTCAATATCTTTTGAAAACCTATAATGATTATTTCAAAGAAATTGAAAAAATCGAACAAAAACTAAGAGAAACAATAAGAGCAAACTAATAAATAAATTTTAATTTCACAAATTATTATTTTTGTTAGGAGTAAATAAAAAATCATATTTTTAATCATGGACCGCTTAGGACAATTCATTGAAATAAAAGTAAAAGATATTATGATTAAAAATCCCGTCTTTGTAACCCCTGATGAGAAAATTAGTATTACAGAACTTTTAATGGTAAGAAAAAATATAGGAGGGCTTCCTGTTGTAAATAATCCTAAAACCAAAGAATTAATTGGCATTATCACTCAAAGAGACATACGTTTAGCTAGATTTGCTATGAATCTAGAATCCCCTAACACAAAAGTTAAAGATTTAATGACTGCAGAACCTTTTGTCGTAAAAATAAACGATACATTAATACAGGTATTAGAGATAATGTTAGAAAAAAAAATACAACGTCTTCCAGTCGTAAATGAAAATAATGAACTAATTGGTTTGGTATTACAAAATAAGATTCTTAAAACTCTATTTAAATATATGAAAAAAACTGTCTAGATTAGTGAAATAAAGTTCTTTCTTCGATAAAATTTGATTTTACTATTATAATAGAAAAAGATAAACACCTTTTCTACATACTGGGCGTGATTCATTTTCACAAAAGATACATTTAGCTTTCTTACAATAGCGATGTGTATATCTGTTGTATGATAATTGAGCTATTATGCCTCACCTACCTTAGTTACTTCTTTAAACTTTCCTTTTCTTTCTTTTTCTTAACTATTTTTTATGTCCCTTCATTTTTAATTTTCTTAATGATATAACTAAAGCGATAATTCTCTAGCAAGATAAAGATTATTCTAAAATCTTAGCAAATTTACTAATAAAAGTTAGCACCTTAATTCTATTTTCTTTTCATTAAAATGGTTTCCATTCTCTTTTATTCCCTAATTCTTCTTCATTTACAATCTGAACAGGATGGCCAAAATGTAATGAATCAAACTTTTCCAATTTTTCTTTATTGATATAATTATCCTCAAGAATAGGTATGTATTCATGACATTTAAAACATACTTTTAGCCTTATTTAAGTCACTTCCTTTCCGTGTATTAATATTTGTACTCATACTTATATTTGTACACATTTATAAAATAAATTTCCAAAAAGTAGTATTGAGAATATATTAATCCCATATCCCGACTTATTTAAATTTAATTTTTGTTATTTATCTACATTCTGACATAAAGAGAAGGGAAGAGAAAAGAAATTTGAGCAATTAAAAAATATCAGGGAGAGATTAAACTCAATAGAGTTTAATAAAGGGCGAAATCCAATGTTTAGCTCACATTATCTTTGAATAAATTTCTCTTCCCTATTTTTATAGAAACATTCAAATATGCAAACATTTACATTTTTAATTACGGAATATAGATAGAGAAAAATTGATTAATAATTAGTTATCAAGCTAATAATCAGTTACTATGTTGCTCTAATATACTATTGCAGATGATATAGAATTCCCGAAACCCCAGCCCCAAAAATTTAAATCATGTAGATTAACCCAAAAATAAAAATAAGCTCCTTTATACCATTTATCTGTATAAATATAACCATAGCTACTGCAATTAATCTTTAGTGAAGATGCTTTGTTATCAAAGCCAAAATAACCAAGATCTGGATAAGCTATTGAATATCTCTTGCCACAATATTGATGTCCTCCTCTAAGTTTTATATACAGACCCCCCCACCACACACGATCATAGAGATACAAACTACGTGGTTTTTGTTTGAAATGTGGATCATAATCTTCTGATAACTTTTCTAACTCGTCGATTTGTTCAGGTTTTAGATTATGCTTCTCTAAGATTTCGGTGAATTTTTTAGTATCTTTTTCTACTTGTTTAATTTGGTATTGTTTAATCTTCTCAAGTTCTTCAGGGGATCTTTCTTTCTTAATTTTCTTCATCAATTCTTTGTGTTTTTCATGTTCTTTAAACAGATTTTTTTCCTTTAACCATTTTTCCATTTTCTCTTCATCAGAAAAACCATAAATAATTCCATCTTTGGCTGTTTCTGGTGGTGCTATTAAAAAAGGTATTTTTTTTCCTTTTTCTTCTTTAAAATCTTCTTGTGTATACTTCTTCTTAGGCCCCGTAATATGTTTCTGGTCTTCAGATATCGAATATTCCTCTCCATCTAATATCATTTTCGAAATTTCTTTTGCCATTCGCATCAACTCCTTTATATTGTTTATATTTGGAGATTTTTGAAATTTTATTTAGATTTCTATAAGGACTTCTATAAGAAATCCCATAGATCATTAAGTAGTTTTTGTATATAAATCTTCTCACCTTTCTGTCAATGATTGCAATTTCTAAAACTCGTATAGGACCATAATGTTCAATCTGAAAAAGGATAAATAAAATGAATTCTGTAATATTATTGGCGATTAAATCACTAAATAAGGCAAAAATATTTAAAATTAAATCATCAATTTATATATTAGGGAATTTTTTAGACAAAAAAATCTCAGAAGATAAAAGAATGCAAAAAATGTCAGATATAAATACAAAGGGGGAATTTACTACACGATTGAGAAGTGAAACATTTCTCAGGGTTGCAGATAATTCTATAATGGGAGTTCTAATAATCCAGAGAGGATTTTTAAAGTACTTTAATAAACGATTTACAGAAATCTTTGGGTATACTAAAGATGACATTCTAAAATGGAAGAAACGAGAATTCTATAAAATAGTTTATCCTGATGATTTACCTTATTTAGTGAAAAACTTTAAAATTGAAGATGATAAAAAAACTGTATCAGTACGATTTAAAGGAGTAAGAAAGGATAAAATCATAATCCCAATCGAAAATCACATTTGCAATATTGAATATAATAATAAATCAGCATATTTATCAAGCTATATCCACTTAAGGGAGCCTATTGATGAAATCTATAGTCCTAAGTCAATTAGAATCAAAGAAGAAAAGAAAATAGCATTAGATTATCATCCAAATATGGTCAAAATTTTAGAAGATAATAATATAGAATTCACGATTATTAAACATTGCTCATATCGAGAAGAAAAACAATCCTATTTTCCGTGATCCTCATCTGATACTTCCTCGAAATGAATATTATAGATTTTATTAGGATCAAGAACTTTATGCTTAATTAAAGCACGTGGAATGTAAACTATTGTATCTGGGCCCATTGAAGATAATTTAACATTTTCTAAAGTAAAGATCGTCTTCTCTTTTCTCATATTTTATCGTATTAAGAATCATTTTAAATATTTTATATTATTATTATAATTTTCTTGGATAGAAAATTTATTGTCTTTTATGTAAAAAATATATATTCTAAATTATATTATAATTATTGATAAAAAATAAAATGCATTGGAACTTCACTAGTAAGAACCATTGTCAAGTGGTCAGTTCTTTATAGGTATGGTCGAAGTAGGCATATATGGATGGATGAAGTAGCCGTATAGTAGGTATATATTAGTGTTTTGTTCTTATTTTTAGATTATCGTATATGTTTAATTAAAAATTCCTTAATTTTTTTTAATAACTCATCTCTACCTTTAGGATTAGACCATTCTTCTGCTTTGAATAGATTTTCCTTTTCTGCTTTTATATGAAGCCAGAATTTTGCGAGTACGCAATATGTTCTGCTGTAAAGACTGTTAAAATCCGGTGTCTCACAAATCTCATCTAAAGCTTGTTGGATTAACTCCCTTCTGGCTTGTTTACACTTATCGCTTTTACTAACCATCAAGTGTATCTAATATTCTAACATGATTTAAATTAGATGGGAGTTGTAAATTATGAATAAAAGCAGGAACTAAATTTATTAATTCAAACCCTTCCTTTTTTAGAGAAGTATGAATGAATATTATTAAGGCTTGGACATGTCATGTCAATATATATTCTTTAATATTTTGATGCAAGCATATTCTCATTTAATCGGAAAAGGCGACTCCTATCAGCAAGACCTAATGGAAGGTCCAAACTAACATAGGGGTAGGAGGGCGAAATTAGCGTGTAAGAATTTACACTACCAAAAGACAAAAATCCAGGGTGTCTGATAGGAGTCATGGATTTGGTTTCTATCTTTTCTAATGCAACAATATAACTTATTTTGTCTTTAGACTTTTTTGTGATAGTTAAATTTGGAATATTTAAAGAAAAAAGAAAATATGATATTTTGAAGGGAAATTTTTTACATATGAGATATAGTCAGGACACCTCTTACATTCTGGAATTTTGCATAGGAAATCGGGAATCATAAGTTCTATTAATACGATACCCTATGAGACAATCTTGGAAAATGACGGCGATAATGATGGCGTGGATGATGATGGCCACAAGTTTAGCTATTATGATTTCAGTCAATGTCCAATTACCCTTGTGAAGCAAAATTCTGCGAATGATAATGACGGCTCATGGGCTCGTTCCGATGGGGTGATAACACTTTCAACCCATAGAACGAATGCGGAAGAGGATCAGATAGGGGATGCGGAAAGAAGCCATTTAGATGAGTGGTTTGGGCTGGTAGCGTTTGAAAGAAGCTTTTCACTGCATTTCGATTAGGATTTATAATAAGAATAATTATATAAAAACCTTTAATGCTCCATGGTAATCTATTGTCTTGGTCGCACAGTAAAGAACGAACTGTGTCATTGAAAGGCTTCAGAGTCAGTCTTCCATTCATATTTTCAAACACAATTGGATCATCGGCCATCCACTCTAAATCTATAATCTGTTTACAGGTAATCTCGGGATCAATCATATTCATTATCTCGCGTAAATCTGTCGGTCCTGTTCCATTATATCCCCAAGTTAGACCTGACATCCATAATTGAGCATACTCACTTATGACGATCACATATTGATGATATAAATCTGGATTGATCTTCCATTCTCTTTCCGCATAATAAAGCACAAAATATTTTACTTTTCCTATACTTCTATAGTATTTTTTAAAAAATTCAATAGATTCATCGGAAGCTTTTAATCTACCTTCTTTAATAATCCTCATTCTATAACCTCCTTATATGTATCTAATATGATCTTATACTAAATCTATATAAAGAAAAACAAATTCACAACTTCTTAAAAAAGAACCCGTGATTTTAACTTTTTGACTTTTTCTTTAT
>JAEOTA010000073.1 GCA_016840085.1 Promethearchaeota archaeon | reverse complement strand
GTCATTAGGACGGTCGTTTATGGAAAAATTCTTTTATAATAAAGATTGGAGCTCTGAAAATATGGCTACAAGAAAAGAAGTTCTTTTAGGTGTGCTTGAAGCTATGGAGCTTATGGGATTTGGGCATTTAAGGGCAGTTTTTAAAAAAAATTATATGATAATTGAAGTAGAAGACTCACTTGCAAGCGATGAACGTGGAAATATAATGGCAAAAAACTTATGTTTACTTTATCAGGGATTATTTAATGGTACATTTGAAATATTAAACATGGATGTTGACGGTGAGGAAATTGAATGTGTCTTACTTGGTGGTCAAAAATGTGTATATAGATTTAACTTTATCGGTGAAGAGTTAGAAGATAGCTTAGTTGATGAAGATGCCGAAGAAACTGTTTCTGAATTTCTCTCTACACTTTAATTATGCTATTTAGCTATTTCTATCATCTTTTTATAAATTTTAAATCAAAAGATTTCATACAGAATTTTAATCTTGTGTGAAGTTTCACACTTTTTTTGTTTAACCTATACTCTGTTTTGAGTTTTTGAATATAAACATTAACTTTTAAACTTTTTAATATATCTTATTTGTAGAAACAATATACTCTAAAATAAATTTAAAATACCTTCAAAGATAAAATTACTTATTATCTTAACGTATTAAAAAATACAAAATAAAATTTGAAGTGAGAAATCATTGAGTAAAAAAGGCGCAAAAATTAAAATTGATGAATATAAAGGACCACTCGGTACAATCAAGGGATTTGAATTAACCACGGGTAAAGTAAGTTACGGAGACGAAACAGAGTGGGAACCAATTGGTCCAACAATGATGCCCCATATTCCTACATTGCGTAGTTGGTTTTTTAAGTTAATGGAACGATATAAACCATTCTATATGCCAATTTGCGATATGTGTTGCCTTTGTACATTTGGAAAATGCAACTTATCCAAGGGTAGGACAGGCGCATGTGGAATCAATTTAGAGACAGCATGCGCAAAAATCGTGGAAATTGCTTGTTGTATTGGTGCTTCATGTCATAGTGCTCATGGTGATCATCTGCTCCATTGGCTTAAAGAGAAATATGGTAATGTCCCGATAAATTTTGGAACTAATATAGAGGTTGAAATGCCTTGTACACGATTAATTGTTGGAATGAAACCAGAAACTTTGGAAGATTTGGAAACAGCAATGGAATGGGTACATTATACTATTACACATCTTCTTGCCTCAGGGCATACAGGGCAAGAATCTAATTATCTTGATTATGAAGCGAAAGCATTTTTAGCAGGATGTGCTGATGCTGTAGGAATGGAAATATCTGACGCAGCTCAGATTGCTGCCTACGGGTTTCCTATGGGAGAGGCTGATGTCCCTATTATTGAATTAGGAATGGGTACACTGGATACTGAAAATAAAGCCACGATCTTAATGATTGGACATAACGTAGCACCAGGGATCGAACTAGTTGATTATATGAGAGAAAAAGGGTATGAAGATAAATTAGATGTAGGAGCAATTTGTTGTACTGCAATAGATTTGACAAGATATTTTGATGGTGCTAAAATTGTTGGCTCACTAGCTCGACAGATGTTTTATATTCGCTCTGGATTAGCAGATGTTGTTATGGTAGATGAACAATGTGTTCATTTACGGAGTTTTGAGCAAGCAAAGCTCGTAAATGCTCCATTTATCGCTACAAATGAAAAAATAATGGGGGGCTTGCCAGATAGAACGGGTGATCCTGCTGAAGAAATCATAGATGATTTAGTGAGCGGAAAAGCTGATGGTGTGTTGATTTTAGATCCAATAAAAGCGGGAAAAGTAGCTGTTGAGACTGCAATTAAAGTTAAACCAATTAGAGCTGCTAAAAGTGCAATTCCTGATGAGGAAGGATGCATTGATATGGCGATGAACTGTAATGGTTGCGGTAATTGTCAGAGGAATTGTCCAAATGATTTACCCTTAGTAGAGGGAGTAAATCGGGTGAAAGAGGGTGATTTTTCAATATTAGCTGATGCTTTTGATCAATGCTTAGATTGTGGACGATGTGAAGCAGAATGTATGAAAGAAGTATCTCCACTTACTCTTATAATGTATGCTGGACAAGACAAGATTAGAAATGAGAAATTTAATATGCGAGCGGGTCGTGGACCTATTCAAGATGTCGAAATAAGAAATGTAGGAGCACCTGTAGTGTTAGGAGAGATTCCTGGCGTTATAGCTATTATCGGATGTGCTAATTATGCCAAAGAGATTCAAGAATTATATTTAATGGCAGAAGAATTCTGTAAAAGAAATTATATCGTGGTAGTTTCTGGTTGTGGGGCTATGGATATTGGACTCGTGAAAGATGAAGAGGGTAAAACCCTTTACGATAGATATCCCGGTAATTTTGATAGAGGCGGACTTGTGAATGTCGGAAGCTGTGTAAGCAATCCACATATAAATGGTGCCGCAATAAAAATTGCAAATATTTTTGCAAGAAGACCCTTACGAGGAAACTACGAGGAAATCGCTGATTATATTCTTAATCGTGTAGGTGCTTGTGGGGTTGCGTGGGGAGCAATGTCCCAAAAAGCGGCAAGTATTGCTAGTAGTTGTAATGGCATGGGAATTCCAGCAATATGCGGACCACATTCAGCAGAATATAGAAGAATGTATATAGGTAGATCTGATAATGAAGAAACTTGGAAAGTATGGAATGCACGTGATGGTACTAGTGGTCATTTAGTTGGTCCAGGTCCAGAACATTTATTAACTACTGCTGAAAGCATTGAACAAGCTATCTGCTTAGCAGCAAAGCTATGCTTAAGACCAGCAGATAATAGTAAAGGAGGGATGATCAAATTATCTCATTGGATTGACTTGGAACGGAAATATAAAGGTGTTCAATTTCCAAATGATTTAGAAAAATTTGTTCGAGTCGACGCAGATATACCAATTAATATGAAAGATGAAATAAAGGCATACCTTGAAGAAAACGGTTGGGAATCTAAAGAAATCATCGATCCCACTCTTTTACAAAGATTATGTCGAACTTAATTTATATTTCTTTTTTTCTTTTTCTTTTTTTTTTGTATGTTTTTTTGCTTCAGCTTTAAAATCTTCTATTGCATGTATTTCATTTCAAATTTAATTAAATTTAAGTGATTGAATAACAAGCTAAGGTTATTCAAATATGTTTACATAGAAAATCCAAAAGTTAATGTTAATATGAATATTTTTAATTTTAGATTTATTTATTATTTAAAATGTGAGATAGGTTGGATAAACAAGATAAGGATGTTTTAAAATTATCAAAATTATGTAGACATTGGGCAGACCATAATGATTCGCATAAAGAAAGTTTTTTGAAATGGAGAGATATTGCTAGAGATAAAGGATTGGATTTAGTAGCCGAAAAATTAACCAATGCAATTGAAATGTTAGATAAGTGTAATGAATATTTACTTAATGCTCATAAAGAATTGGAATAGTCTTATAGATTCTTTTTATACTCCTAAATATTGAAAAAACAAATAACAAAAAGAATAATATTACTTTCTTTCATTAAAAAAAGTGTATTTAAAGAAACAGATTAATCAAAGGTAATAATTGTTCTTTGAAATAATCCAATTTACCTTCTAATTTTTTAGGTTCTTCAGCAAGCGCCCATAAATATACAGGAATCTGGAGATCTGAATATTCAAATAATTTTTCACCACGAATAGTAAATCCATTAAGTGGTAAATCAAGTTTTATTGTTCTTTCTCTTATTAATCCAATAGAATTATAGAAATTGGAAAGAGTTTGCAAAAGTAATGCTGTATTATTGACTAACATTTCATCTGTATCAGTTCTGGTATAATTTCCAAAAATCAATCCATCCATTGATACCAAACTTGCTGCTTTTGCATCGACTTGGTTGATAAAATCTTCTAATATATTTTCAATAATCTCTGAAGTATCAGAAACCTTTGTGAGCGCTACACTGAACATTTGCATAACGGTCTCTTTTTGAAATACTGTTGTGTCACAAAAATCAATTATAAATTGCTCGAATTCATCAACAATTTTAGTAAATTTATTTTTAATAGTAGTTACATTCTGCTGCCATTGAAGTGTTTTTCTAAAATCTTGATCACTTTTACTCAAAACTATTAATAACTCTGGGTTTTCTCCTAATTCTGTAAAGGCTTTTAATACTTCGCGAAAATAGTTTGCAGCTTCAGGAAATCTATCTGGATCTTGTATATCGACAACATACAACATAATATCTGCTTCTGTGAAAAATAACTCTGGTCTATTGAAATATAGCTTCTCGCGATACATAATTTGCCCGCCTAAATCCCAGCTTATGATTGGATAACCGAAGAAATCTAATTTTTCTCTCTTGACGCCTCTTGTTGGCAATAATGATTTTATAATCGAAAATTTATCTTGAACTACAGCTAAGATTGAAGTCTTGCCACCATTATCTAGACCAACCATTAAAATTTTTTTATGTCGCTTTAACTGCTCTCTTACATTTTTTTGTATGATTTGTGCAATTTTCACCCATTTTTGAAGTATATTGGGTAATATTTCTTTTATTTCTGGGAGATTTGTTACTGTTAAGTTAGCTAAATCTTCTATTGTTTTAATACCATGAGCAATTAAATGATCAGAACTAATTTTATCGACTCCTATCAAAGTTTCTGGTTTGAATCGTAGTATTTCTTCTACTTCATTGATTAAAACGTTACTTTTAAAGAAATCTTTTAAAACAACACTTTTATCATTTTCTTGTAACATATGGCATCAGATTTATAAACAATTATCTTAACTCTATTTTAATAGATAAATAAAGTATTATTAAATATATGTTATTTAGAAAATAAAACTTTATTTTTTCATTAATCTAAATAATTAAATGATTAAACTATTATTTAATTATTAAGAAAAGAATAATAAATAGAGTAATTTGCGAAACTCTATAGCTTATTCTTTAAAAGTGTTCCCAAAAGTCTTTAACATAAAATGGCTGAGCAAAGAATACCAGAAAATATTGTTGTTTGTATAGACTCGTCAAGATCGATGTTTAGAAAAGACTACCCTCCGAACCGATTGACTAGTTGTGTAAAAGCCATTAAAACTCTTATAAAAGAGAGATTTGATAAAGATAGTTTAAGTGCATTTGCTATAATGAAATTTTCTGATACAGCAGAAAAAATAATTGATTTTACAAGTTCCAGTTTTATAGGGCATATAGATTCCGCTTTAGATTCTTTAACTTGTGGGGGGTATTCGGCTATTGGTGACGGGTTGGCATTATCAATAAAAACTCTTATAGCGGAATTGCGGAAGGTTGGTGCGAAGTCTCCTAGAATTCTTTTAATCTCTGATGGGAAAACTATGAACACCGCTGTAGATCCTCTAAAAATGGCTCGCCTTGCTCAAGGCTTGAATATTAAAATTGATACGTTTCTACTAGGAGAATTAGGTCAGCAAAACATTTTAAAAAGATTAAGTGATTTAACTAACGGCAGATTTTTTTATAACAATGATCCTGAAAGTTTAATAAGATCTGCCCAAGAAATTGCCGATGATAATTATAAAACATATGGAGCAAATACTAAGGCAATCACTGAAAATCCAGCTTTTCTTAGAAAAATTGCAGCAGATTTATTAAGAGTTCAAGATTTAACTAAAGACCAAGAACAAAGGGCTAAACAAATAAGAGGAGAGGTTGATTATAAAAAGTGTTCAATCTGTTTTTCTGATAAAAACCCCTATACTAAAGGTTCTTTTTATTTGACAGGTAGGTATTGTCCTAACTGTACCACTCCCTTTCATATACATTGTTTAGCTGCATGGGCAGACTCTCAAAAGGATCACATAGCAAAGAGATCTGGAACCGCAAGATGTCCACATTGTTTTTATTTAGTGAAAATTCCTATGGAAGTATCTCAAATCCAAAAATTGCGTATTCTTACTGGAGGTCCAAAGGAGAAGCCAGCTAAAAGACCAGAAGTTATTCCCGCAAAATTCATCGAAGATGTTGGGATTCTCGGAGAAGATGCTTTATTTAATGTATGTCCAGTATGTCATTTTATTTTTGAAAAAGGACAGAGAGCAGTTCAATGTGGTAATTTGGAATGTAATACTCTTTATCATGAGGATTGTTTTAAAAAATTAAAGGATGGGAGTTGTAGAAATTGCGATGTAAAGCTCCATCTTTATTAAAAATCACAAAAAATAATATTCTACAAAATTATGAATGGTACTGAAAATGCAATGCGGAATCAAGTAAATATTGCAGCTTATTACATCTCACAGAAGAATTACACTTATGATAAATTATGCTGGATGCTTGCAAAAAGACAATTAATTGCACAGAGAGATCCAAAACATAACCAAGAAGATAGAATAAAGGAAAAAGCAGCTCAAATCTACTTTTCTTCCGCGCCTTACGATATTCTCTGTTGGTTAATCGCAGAGCTAGACATATTAATGAAGATAGGAAAAATTTAGAAAAATACCTAACCATTAAAAAATCTAGCAGATTAAATAGTTAGTCATTTCTATTTTAATTATCGTATCTAATAATTGATCTAATATGAATAACTCTAAATTTTATTCTTATGGTAATATAAAATTAGGCAGAGGAAGTTTTGAATTACCCCCAGTGCTAATTGGAACAATTTTTTATCAAAACGAGACTATTGTAGATAGAAAAAATAGTGAAATTTTTAATATTCAGAAAGCTAAAAAAAGGATTGATACCCAAATCTCATTATCTGAGAAATATAATATCCCTCACCTAATTGAAATATCAGCAATAACTCCAAAAGCTATGATTAAATACCTAGAGTTTTATTTAGATAATTATGAGCCACCATTTGTGTTAGGAGGAAATTTTGAATCCAGAGTTGCTGGAATTAAATATCTCGCAGAACTTAGTATTAAACCTGACCAATATATATATAATACTATTTCAAATCTAAAAAACAAAAAAGAAATACAAATACTTCAAAAATACAAAATAAAATCTATAGTTGTGTTGATATTGGGCTCAAATAATATGACATCCACTCAAAGATTTGCTTATCTTACAGAAAATAATCAACCTGATAATTCAAATATTCTTGAAGGATTAAAGAGTATAGGAATCAAAAAGATTTTGATTGATGGGGGCGTCATTGATATAGAAAGCTTAGCACATGTATTGGAAACTCAAAAATTAATTAGTGTGTCTTTAGAACTTCCAGTAGGTACCGCACCAAATCTTTTCCTTTTTCAATATTCCTCTCCACGCTTAAATACTAAATTTCACACTAGGTATAGGAGAGCAAGCATCATGTTTATAGCATCATGGTTATCTAATTTTATCTTTTATGGAGCGATTGAAGACGCAAAAGAATCATTTGCTTCAGCAAAACAATCATTTGAGTTCAAAAACATAATTAAAAGTCGGAAAATTAAACTCTTTGAGTAATATAATATGAAAATTTCATTAATAAAACAAATAAATAACAAGAAAAACCAATCAATACTAAGGTTTTAATATCTTAATTGAGTCTTTGTAAATTAGAGTTAATTTATTAAATGTCTGATTTTATGGAGAATTTTTATGATCCACAATTGGGATGATAAAGAAGATAAAGAAATCGAGGCAATACAATTAATAGATAAAGCAGAGAACTTAGCTGATCGTAACAAAGGCGAGGAAGCAATTAATTTTTACGAAAAGGCTGCCCAAATCTATCTTGATTTAGGGAGTTATATCAAATTAGACGAATTATACATAAGAATTGCCCAAATAATCTCACAGTTTAAAAATAATATTCAAGCAGTCTATAGATTAAAATCTATTATCAGAAAAACTGAGGAATTAAAATTATACGAAGTTTCAGCTAAATTATTATTACAATTAGGAAATGTCTCATATAGAATGCGAGATTGGGAAACTGCAGGAGAATCTTGGCAAAAAGCTTCAGAATATCTACATGAAGTTGATCCTGAAGAATATAACAGTCTTTCTTCAGTCTTACTTTTAAAAGCAGGACAATCATTTGAACGATCACGAATAAAAAAAGATTTAGGTAAACGTTTAATTCTTAAAGCAGTAATGAAACTTAAGAAATTTGATGAACTATATGAAACTGCAGAAAAACGTGCTTTGTATTTAATATCAGCAGGTGAACTTGAGGCAGCAGCTAAAAAATTCAATGATATTGCAACATATTTCAAGTCAGCATTGGAAGATTTGAGAGATATTATCGATGAGGAGGAATCTACAGACACGATGCTTAATGCAAGGGCTCGGGTTATACATTTTGTGGCAGAATACCAAACATTCTCAGCATTGTGTTTACGAGCCTCTGAAAACCGTGACTTTAATGATAAAATAAAGGAATTAGGTATGGATTCCATTAGTCGCTTTAAAGAGTCAATTGCTCTTCTTAAAACTTATCTATTTCCTAAATCACCTGAATTTGATCATGAAGTTATCTTAAGAGTGACTTTTGATACAATGTTAATGGCAATCATTCAGCAAATGCTAGGTATACATCAAATAAATTCAATTGAATATCTTCTTGAGGGTGTGAAGGAGAATAAAGCATTAATTAAACAATTAAAAAAGTCTCCTTATTTTAAAATCACTGAAAGAATCGAAAGACTTGGGATTAGAGAAGGATTTGAAGATCTTCTAAAAGTTAATCTTGGGCATTTTGAGAGTATAAAAAACACCCTAATTTCTTACTTTAAATAAGAAATAAGAACCTACATCTTTTAAAACAAAATTCCTCTTTATGATTTCTCTTGGAGCACTAAGAACATTTTATTTGACATGAAATTTAAATTAAAGGATTATCATATTATTAATAATGACGAGAGCAGGTGTAGAAATATTAGAAGATGATGAGGAAGCTGATATAGCATCTTTTATGCTGAATGCGTGTGGATTGGAATCTCATGATTTCTTTTTTCACGAGAGGAACCTTACAAGGGAAAACTTCGAGAAAAACTACGACACCCTCGTGAAAATGGTTCATAATCGTAGTTTTAGGAGGGCTCCCTATTTTGTAATAGGTTATTTTGCTCTTTTAACGGGTGGAAAACTATCTGAGAAACTTCGAGAAGAGATCTTGGAAGCTGCAAGCTGGAAACATGAAGAAGGATACTGGTTAGATAAGGATTTTGCATTAAAGAGAAAAGTATATCTTGAAGATTTTAGAGAAAAGATCCAAATGCATAAAGCAGGACAGACATTACATACAGCAATATTTAAATATTCTGGACAGGATTTTTTAAAATCGAAAGTAGTAGTTGGAATTAACCAATTTCGAGATTATTGTGATTATGGAAAACTTCACAACATAAGACACATAAATTTAGACGGATGGGGCTTAAAATCTATTCCGCAAGAAGTATTTGAAGCCACACATTTAAAATCGTTAAGTTTAGAATTTAACGAGTTGACAAAAATTCCGGAAGGAGTTTCGAAATTAAAATCACTTAAGTATTTTTATTTAGATTATAATAACCTGCACACACTACCCGATGGTATGGGGGAATTATCTTCTTTAAAAGAGTTAAGTTTAGCTCATAATGATGTTTTTAATTTACCCAAGTCTTTAAAGAATTTAAGAAATCTAAATTATATATGTATAAGAGGAACGGGGATAACAGAAGCCCCAAAGTTTCTAAAAGGCTTCAGATATGATGAACTTAGTCAGTCTTTTTACCCATAAAGAGATTTTTTTGAGCTATGTAGAAACAACAAAGTTTATTAATATTTACTCAAACTAGAAACTAAAAAGAAATGTTTAGGTAAGAAAAAATTTGAACATTTTATATGTTAATCCTGCTCGATTAAGTTCTGGACTTGATGCAATAATTAAGGGACCTCCCTTAAGTTTAATATCAATTGCAGCTATGGTTCCCGAACATGATGCGAAATTATTCGATTTTAAAGTTCATAAGTATAATGAGAAGAGATTTCGTTCATTATTGAATGATAGTGATATAGTTGCTCTCACAAGTATGACACCCCAAATCTCTCATGCATTTGAAATAGCTCAAATGGCAAAAGATCATGGTTGTACCACAATAATCGGGGGATATCAACCAACTTTAGTTCCTGAATTTGTAGCAAAGCACTCTGCAATAGATTACGCTGTAAGAGGTGAAGGAGAACATACATTTCGGGAACTAGTAGAATATCTCGATGGAAACAGAGCTAAAACCACATTAAATGATATTGATGGAGTTTCTTATAAAAATAAAGAAGGACAAGTAATACATAATAAAGATCGAAGGCTTGAACCTAATTTAGATAATTTTCCTATGCCTCGAAGAGATTTATTAGACGATAAAAAATATATATATTTAGGCGCACGAGTAGCGCAACTTGAGACTTCACGAGGTTGTCCGCATAATTGCAAATTCTGTTGCATTATAAAAATGTGGAGAAATTCAGATCGCCGTGTAACCTATCGAACAAAATCTACTAAGCGAATTATGCAAGAAATTTATGATATCGATTGGAAAAACGATTTTATCTTTTTCTGTGAAGATAATTTTACAATTAAAATAAAGCGAACAAAGCAGATTCTTGAAACTATGATTCGTTCAGGAGTTCCGAACAAAATGTATTTTTCTTGTCAATCTCGAGCTGATACTCTATATAGAAATCCAGAGTTAATTGATTTAATGCATAAAGCAGGTATGAGACAAGTGTTTCTTGGAATTGAATCAGTTCATCAACAAAGCCTTGATGCGATGAATAAGCAAAATACAACTCCCGATATGGTTAGAAAAGTTGTATCTTTACTTCAAGATAGAGGAATTTCGATTTTTGGAGGAGTAATCATTGGATTTCCCGGAGAAACTAAGACGATGGTTAGGCAAAACATACAATTTGCACGTTCTCTCAATATGACTTGTGTTCAATTCACACCTATTACAGCATTTCCAGGAACTGATTTTTACAATGAAATGTCAAAAAAAAATATGATTACGAGTCATAATTATAAACACTATGATTTGTTCCATCCAATGATGCGAACTGAGCAGCTATCTAATATCGAAATGTATCGATTAGTAGCTGAAGCGTATTCTGCTTATTACATGAGTAAAGGCTGGTTAAGAATGCTCCTAAAAAGATACATCAATCCATTTGGAAAATTCAATTGGATGGGCAAAAATATACCGCAATTTGCTAAAACGGTGATTGTGAGCGGGTTAGATATGCTTCATTCAATGGGAATGACGAAATCTGTAATTTCTGATGAATTAAAAGAATTTATGGAACAAGGAAAAGTCGTTAAATCATTAATTACTGAAAAATCTAAAAATTTAGATAAAGTGATAGAACCTCTTGCTCTGGTTAAAAAATTACCAAAACCAGTAAAAACCACTAATTAATTAAATTAATTTTTCTGAAAAAATTTGTTTAGAATTGGTAACTTTTTTCTTTACTCATTATCTTCTATGGAAAATAAGGGAGTTCCACATTCAGAACAAAATTTAACTATATTTCGATCAAATTCTGTTCCGCATTTTTGACATAAAGTTTTAAATTTCACGGTTGGAGGAATATTTTTTATTACATTTTCTAAAGCTTTTTTTACTGAGTTCTGAACTTCTTTGATTCTTTCTTCCGTTCGTTCTTCAGAAAAAGAATGAATATAGATTGATGCAAGCTCGATTAAGAAATTCCCAATAAAGTTCAATTGATCTTGAAAATTCTTATTCACTTTAACTTTAAGTAATTCTTCCCCTACTTCAGTTAGAGAATAAACTTTCTTGACAGGGCCTATCTCACTTTTAACACGTTCAATTTTTAGAAATCCATTCTTTTTTAACTTAGATAAAAGTGGATATATAGTTCCTGATTGAGCTTTCCATGTACCAGCAAAATGTTTATTCAAAATTCGAATCAGGTCATATCCAGAGATTCTCTTGCTATTAAAAATGCTCTCTATAATTGTAAATTCAAGGGGAGTAAGTCTGTATTTTTTTATATTATCAAATACTTCTTCTTTAATTGTAGATCTTAATTTTTCTAGATCTTCTTCAAGATCTAAAAATTTACTTAACCACATTTTGCTTTTTTTCTTGCTTTTTTTCTTGCTTTTTCCTCATTTTTTCTAATTCTTTTTCAATTGCTTTCTCTTTTCTCGATTTCCATTTCCCTGTTGGTTCAGCTTTTCTACTATAATATTGGATGTAGACTAATATATGTATAATCACAGCAGCACCCCAGAAAATTGAAGGAAAAATTACCCAATAAAACTCAGGAAATGTTGTTAAGTTAACTACAAATAGAAAAATCATAACAAAAATATAAGAGGTTAAATGATAAATTACTCCTCGTTTACCCATTGGATAAACCCCTCTAGCATATAAAATATATGCTAAAGCGTGCATATTAATTCCTATTAACCATGAAAAAAAGGGGAAGATAATCCAATAAAAATCCGGTGTAAAAAAAACATTTACTATCAAAAGCAATAAATTAACAACAATGAAAATAGTTAAATGGATCTTCACAGAAATTCTAAAACTAATTTTTTGCGCTGCTATTTTTCTTAAACTTTCTTCTGAAAATCCTGAATTGATACTCATTATTTTCTCACAATTTTTAAAAATTTTTGGAAAGATGATTTTAGTATGATTCTATTAAAGTTATACTTATTTAAATATATTGTTGACTCTACATAGTATAAAATAAATATTTTATAGGTTCAAGAAATTTAAAATTTTACAGTATATAAAAAAAAAGAAAAGAATTACGAAAGTAAAAAATCTTAAATCTTCTAATAAACCTCTAGAGTTTTTCTTGCATACTGTTTGTTTTGCTTGAATGCCTCAATTATATCATTCATTCGATCCTTTGCCATAATCTTGAAAAAAAGACCTGTATCAGTTAAAATATAAAGTGCCTCATCCTTTATTGCTTCAAATACAATATCACCCGCTTTATCAGGTGAAAGACCCGCCTCCCACATTTGCATAGTCATATTAATATGTGCTTCATATTCAGGATGTTCTTTTATGAACTCCTCTGTAGCCTTTTCAAAGTCAATTTCACCTTCACTTAATTCTGCCGGTCGATGTTTTTCACACTCTAAAATATTTGTTTTTACAAATCCAGGACAGAGCACAGATACTTTAATTTTTGAATTTACTTCCTTCAATTCAGTAGATAACGTCTCAGAAAGAGATACTACACCATGTTTCGTGACATTATAAGCTCCTTCTAAAGGTGCAGTTATTAAACCTGCAAGAGAGGCTGTATTGACTATATGACACTCGTTATCCTGCTTTAGCATAATTGGTATAAAAGTTTTAATCCCATGAATAACTCCCCATTAGTTAACTCCTATTATCCATTTCCAATCAGATAACGAATATTCCCAAATAAGCCTTGCTCTTACTACTCCTGCATTATTGCATAACAGATGCACTTCTCCGTAAGCATCAATAGTTCTTTTTGCTAGATTTTCAATATCTTCTGCTTTAGAAACATCAGTAAGCACTGCTACTACACGGCCTCCTAATTCCTTTAATTCTTTTTCAGCTGAAAATAGTGCTTCTTCATCTATATCGGCTATAACAACCTTCATGCCTTCTTTTACAGCCCTCTTGGCAATTCCAAGACCAATACCACTAGCAGCGCCAGTGATGACTGCTACTTTATCTTTAAAATTTTTCATTACATATCTAACCTCGATTTTTTCTATTTTTGAAAAAATTTGGATTATCTAACGAATTACCAAAAATATATTTAATGTTTGTGATTAAAAATCCACAAAAAAGTCAAAAAACGCGATCAAAAACAGACATAAAGTTAGAAAACTTACATGCTAAAATCTCAATAGATATCTGATCTTAAAAAATTAGGATGATCAAAACTTGATGATTAATTCATTGAATTTTAAACGGCTTATCTTACAGTCCCACGTAAGCTCGTACAAGACTTCAAGAAATCCCGAGACATCGTAATTATCCCCTTTTATTAGTTTTTTTAAATTCTAGAATTCTGTTATATCTATATTTTTTAATATAATTTCCTCTGTGATGATATTGAAAAATGATTAGAGATCAAAGATTTTCTGAAAGTAACTAAATAGACAATCAGAAACTAATAATAAGTTTATTATATTTGAGTGAGCTCAATTTTCTCACGCCATGGTCTCCCGATGAGTAGGAACAAATTATTAGACCTGCCTCTTCAAGTTTTTTAATTTGAGCAGAAATGTTAGCTTCTGTCATATTTAGTCTAGAAGCGATATTTGAAACATCCATAGGGGCATATTGGATGTAATGGAGGATTTGACGCCTTGTTCGTGAAGATAAGGCTTTAACAATCTTTTCAATTTGGTCATCTGAGTCTACTATTATAGATTCAGATTGATTTTTTAAATTAACCTCTAAAATACCAGTTTGTATGATCTCCATAACTACTTATCCAACCCTTAATAAGTTTCTTAAGTTTGTCTACATTAAACCAATATTTTTGACGGTATTTATATTTACCTTGTGTCTCATTTGTATACAATAAATACTATTTATTACAATGATTACAATTGATATTAAAATTATGCAATAATTGTTTTTATATTAGGGATTATTTATTTAATAAAGTGTTCGTTTAACAAAATAAAGTTTTTCAAAAGTGCCTAAATTCGGGAAATATAAACTGATCTATGATTAAGGGATAATTAATGCTTCTGTTATAAAAATTGAATTTATTTTATAATCAAAAAACTTTTAAAGTACAAATTTTGATTATAATAAAAATATTCACAAAAATTATTAAAGATACCATAGGAATTCCACTAAGATGAAATTTCAACTATTTTTATGATTAGATATTGTTTTTCATTAGTTTTTTTAAAATTATTTAATACAAATAATATTTTAATTAATATGTAAAAGGTTTATCAATAAAACATATATCTTAAATCCTTATAAAGAAGTTATATATTTAAGGTAAATAAAATAAAAAATAAATTTTTCAATTAAAACTAAATTAAAGGAAAATATATTAAATATAGATCGTTTAGAGTTAAATCTAAATATGTTTAATAATATTTGAGTAAAATTATAATAAGATATATTCTATTTGCCCATTAAATATTATGTGATTTTTGACAAAAATAGTAAAACACAATCATTATTATACATAAGTTACTTATATTACATATACTATTAATTATTACAAATATTACAAGTAAAAATGTAGGAAGTGATTATAATTGAGTCGAAATCCTGCTCAAAAATTATCAACTAAAAGGAAAATTGCTTTAGATAGGCAGAATAAGTTAACAGATTCAACAAGCGTTATAACTGTTAGAATCGATGAAGAATTAAATAATAATCTTGATAAAATTCGTACAAAATTAGGAATTTCTAAAGCAGATCTAATAAGAAATTACTTGGAATTATCGAAATATTTCATTAAACGAAAAGGATCAATTCAATGTTTAAATGATAGAGATCTTATTATAGTTAAAAGAAGTTATTTAAGAAAATTGATTGAAAAAGAAAATGAGGATGATCAAATAAAGTTAGGTGAAAATTTAGCTCGCTTAATAAATGATTGCGCAAGAATCTATGGCAAATTGGATGATATTGATTATAAATTAGATTTATGTGATAATCTTGGATTTTTTCGTAAATTTATTGGTGAAAATAATCATATATTAATAGATAATAAATTTGGTCCTCAAAAATTTGTTGAAGGTTTCATCTGGAGATTATTTAACAAAGGCGAATTTAACGCAAATTGGACCACATCTAAAATCGATGATCAAAGTAAAATTAAGAGTGCCTATCTGAAAGAGGTTCAGCCCGTAGAAATATCATCTTCACATTTTTCCTTTGAATTTGCCAAAATACCTGAAGAAGAAGTTGATTAAGTAAAGTAAAGAAAAAAATTTAGCTTTTATCCACAATTTCTTTTAACCCTAATACAGGAACAATTATTTTATGAGGTCGAAAGAGGATTTCATAATTTAATTCGTGTAATGCTCTTTCAATATAGAAATATGTGATTAAGATATAACTTAGATTTAGATTTTTCAAGATTTTACCCATTAATTTGATCTCCCACGTGTTTAAAACATCCAGAACTATATCTAGAACTTTATTTAAAGGTCTCGCAGCTCTTCTGAAGTATAGATTATAAAGAATCTCTTCAGGCACTTCATATCTACCTTTTCGAATAATTTTATTCTCGATAAATTTAAGCAAAGTATTAAATTTTATATAGCTTAATGCTCTTAGAAAAGAAGCTAAATCTTTTTCAACAGGGAATTTTCCCTTTTTTTCTTCTAAAGAAAGTTGTGGATCTCCTTCAAAATCTATAAAGTAGAAATTATATTGATTATCAATTTTATTATAAAGAATTTGTTCCATATGTAAATCTTGATGAACTGGTTGGATTGTGATTTTTGATTTTTCAAACTCAGCACGAAATCTTTCAATAATATCTTTAATATCAATTAAGATGGAACTAATTTTTGGTAAATTAAAAAATGCGCTTTCTGGCTGTTGAGTCATGTAATTTAACAATTCTGAGATAATAGCGTTGAGTTTTTCTGTATAATCTTTAAGATAAACAGAACTTTCCACGGATTCTGAATTATATTCTGCTTGTTCTGGTATAATTAAAAATGCATGTAAATTTTTAATATAATCCCCAATTTCAGTTGATACTTTTAACGTTTCTGTGCAATTCTCTTTTATTAATTTCGAAATGTTTGCTTTATCACTATATAGGGAATAATTGTCATTGACATTTTTAAACACATTATTGATCATGGTATTTATTTCACTCCAATATATATCACCTAAATTTCCAATATTTGGTACATTTTCGATAATTCCAATAGTTTCTTTTTCTTGCACTTTTATTGTACCATATATCTTTGGTGCATTAGGAAATTTATTTTTGACGAGTACAAATAAGGTAGACGGTTCTAAGCTTACAGAGTAATCTTTATAAGATTTCAAGACATATGAAATTGGTTTTTGATTAGGGTTTCTCCTATTGGAAATACTTAGTAAAAATAGTATGTTAGTTGTGTTTCCTTTTCCTAATTGCTGAATTGAAAATTCATATCTATCAGTGTATAACCCTGCTTCTATTAAATTTTGGACCTTTTTCATGTTGATTTCATCTTCGAATTGTTTTGTATAGAGTGTTAACTCTAAGTTCATAGATGGAAACTTTTCAGAAATATTACTATCGAATAACATATGCTTCCAAAAGTAAAGACAAAATTCTGCTTCCAATAAATTAAGTGTTATTACCTTTTGTTCATTTTCAATAGTAATAGCCATTTTTTTGCTGAAGGTATTTTCTGTTAGTTTTATAATATTTTCTCTTGTTTTTTCAGTGGGTTCTAGAATATTCTCAATTTTTTCGTAATATATTAGAGGGAGAAAATAAGTTTTAGAAAATTCATGACCCTCAATCTTAATAATAGTTAGAAATATCCTGTTGGCAATGATTTTATAATAATCAATAGATATATTAAATTCTAAGTTTGATACCAAACTTAGCCCCGACCATCTTCTTGAGAGAAGCCACCCTTTAAACTCATTCGAATTATAAATTCCTTGAATCAAATTTTTATCAAAATAATTACTCATAAAAACCATTCAAAATCTATAAAGTAGAAATTATATTTTATTATTATTATTATTATTATTATTACTAATATTTAACCAATGAGCAAAAAAGTGGAATCATTAATATGAGTGAAAAAAGTATTCATTTGCCTATTATCTTTCACTTTCATCAACCAGTAGATAATTTTCATCACGTCATAGAAGACGTATACAAAAAGTCATATGAACCTTTAATTGATAATATATACAAGTTTTCTGATATCAAGTTCACCTTACACTTTTCAGGGAATTTATTAGAATGGTTTTTAAATAATAAGCCTGAATTTATAGAAAAATTAAAAACTATAGCAAAAAGGGGACAAATAGAAATAATCAGTGGAGGGTATTATGAGCCAATCTTTGCTATCATTCCCTATAGAGATAAAATTGCACAAATAAAAAAATTATCTGATTTTATTAAAAAAGAATTCGATTTAGATGTAAAAGGAGCTTGGTTATCGGAACGGGTATGGGAACCAGATTATCCTTCATTTCTAAATGATGCGGGGTTAAAATATGTTATTGTTGATGATAATCACTTTAGATCGACGGGAATAACGGAAGATGATACACTTTATTCCTATACTACTGAGGACGAGGGAAAAACATTACGAATATTTTCCATTAATGAAGATTTGAGATATCTGACGCCTTGGAAACCCACATATTACTCCATCGACTATTTAGAGAAACTAGCTGATATGGAAGGAGATAGAATTGCTCTTTTAATATCTGACGCCGAAAAGATGGGCGTATGGGGCACAACGCATCAAATTTGTTATATTGATGGTTATGGTCATGAAGATGGAGACGAAGGAAAGCCATTTATCCCTGCTTTTTTTGAACAAATCAGAAAGAATAGATGGATAAAATCTATAACCCTTACAGAATACATGGAAAAATTTCCAGCAAAAGATTTAATATATCTCCCTACTGCTAGCTATGATAAGATGGAAGAATGGGTCTTACCTACTCAAATTCGCAAAAATTTTAAAAGAATAAGGAAATCTCTCAAAGATGATGAAGAAAAGAAAGAAACATATCAATTCTTAAAGGGAGGATTTTGGAGATATTTTCTTGTAAAATATCCTGAGTCTAATAATATGCATAAAAAAATGCTTCACGTTAGAAATGCACTAATTTCTACAGAAGAAAGTCTATTAAAAATTGAGGATGAAAATCTTATTTCTAAAATTTTAGAAAAAATTAACGAAGCATGGGATGAAATATACAAAGCTCAATGTAATGATTGTTATTGGCATGGTTTATTTGGAGGGGTTTATTTACAATTTTTACGGTTTTCTGTTTATACCCATCTGATAAATGCTGAAAAAATTATAGATGATATCAATTCTCTAATTAATCCAGATTTAAAATCTTATGTCTATATAACTCCACTTGATTTCAATAAGGATAGCAAAACAGAATTTATAATTGAATCAAATTTACTTAATCTTTATATCAATCCTAGTGATGGTGGAACGGTTTTTGAATTTGATTATAAACCTAAATCGTATAATTTACTTAATACATTAACAAGATGGCCTGAAGCTTATCATGAAAGTAAAAAGCTTGAAACAAAAGATGTGTTGGTTGATAGATTCAAAAGGAACATGTTACGTTTGAGATTTTTACATGATGATGTAACTTTAGAGCAACTTCAAACAGATGATTACTATGAATTTGGAGATTTCGTAGATAAAGATTTTCGGATTACTAGCAGTGAAAAAGAAGGAGAGATGGCCATAATAGAAATGGAACGTATTGGAAATATAAAAGATACAGAATCCGATGAAAAAAATCCAGCACGTATAACTAAAGATATATATGTAGAAGACAACGAGATTGAGGTTGTTATAAGATTGATTTTTGAGGAAATTTCCGGAAAGGAAGATATGTTAAAACATATAATCAAAAATTTGAAAATTGCAGTCGACATTCCATTTTTCTTCAATGGGGACACAAATAAATTCCAATGGGAGAGCAAACAAGTTACATTTAAAGATGAGATCGAAGAAGATATATTAGAACCCTTTCAATATGATGGTGATCATTTTAAAGCATATGATGAAACTTATGATTTAAACCTTGAATTGTCAATTTCGGGGGACTTAAACTCCAGTAAAATTATTAAATTTCCAATAATCGCCTATGCCTATACAGAAGAGGGATATAAAAAGATATACCAAGGAATAAACATCACTCCTCTTTTTAAACTTGAAAAAAAATTAGAAATTCATCTCAAATTAAAGATTTTTTAATATTAATACTTTATTAAAAATTAAATTTTTTTAGATAACCGTAAGAATTTTGTCGATTTAAAGCACTTTTAAATATATTAACGGTCTAATAAAAAATAAGATCACTATAATTGCATCGGTCTTTTGAATTATGGGTTCTAATGGTAACGGAAAACGAAATGGTTGGACATATAATAGCAAAACTTTAAAACGTGATATTAAAAATAACGAACACATTAAAAATATAAGAAAAAAACTTATAGATAAAAAACTAAAAAAGTATTTGAAGGATTAATCTCTATTTCTTTTAAGTTTTCATAATAACTTATGAAATATAATCTTGAATAACTATTAAATTATAAAATTTATCTATTTTACAATACTAATTTCTATTTCTATAAATATTACTTTAATATAGGTTATTTTATTCATTAAAATTGAGGATATAATAGTAAATTTCCAAAATAAATAATTCAAACTATTAAAGTCATGAGTTGTTCTGAGGATTGTATAAGTTGGAATTGTTGTGATGATAATTTAAAAGAATACATAAAAAGATCTAATTATGTAAAACTAGTACGGAGTCTTTTAAAGCAAAAAAAATTTGAAAAAAAAATTGAAAGTTAATAATTTAGTCAAGTAACCAATCTAATTTTAGTCTTTTTATTGTATCTTCAGTAGGATTACCTGTTTTTTCGTCCCATCCTGCCATTTTATAATACATTTCTTGGGCATTATAAAAATCTTCTTTATTTATACCGACCCCTTTTCCAGGTCCTTCGGGGACAGGATTGAAAACACGTTCAGGCAACTTGTCGTCATCTTTTGTAAATCCTTCTCTTGCATTAAAATATCTCATCATATTAAAACAACGTTCTCCAATTTCTAATAGTTCTTTAATGTCTGTATCCCATCCTAATCCATATTTGCATAATTTTATGATTTCAGAGGGGCCATATAGTTGCCAAGTAAAACCCCATACAAATGCGCAAAGACTTAAGGAATTAATCATTGAATTAAAACACTGACCATCAAACATATAGTGAATTTTATTTTCATCTAAAACTGTTGGAACTTGATAATGTTTATAACCACCAACGATATCCGTGCGTCTTTTAAACGGTTCTCCTGGAATAGCTATCATTGTATCATGTTCAGCTATCATATGATCAGCACCAAAGGGGTTTACAGTATAAATAATCCCCAAACCAGGTTTTAATTGGGGCATATGAGCAGGAAGTTCTTGCCCCTTTACTCCCATAAATAAAGATTTTGCTTCACCACCTAAATGATCTGCGAGTCTTTTACTACCTTCTGCAAGAAGATCTCCTATTCCTTCTCTTTTAGCAATTTTTCCTACTAGAATTGGGAGAGAATCATGATTCCCAAAATTTAATTCTAGCCCATCAGTATTGTGCTTGGATAAAATCCCTTTTTCATAGCATTCCATGGCAAATGCGATAGATGCTCCTGTAGAAATGGTATCAAGGCCATACATATTGCATAGTTGGTTACAGATACAAATAGTCTCTAAATCAGATACTCCACAATAAGAACCAAAAGTGGCAAGAGTTTCATATTCAGGACCACCATATTTAGGATCAACCTTTCCAGGAATATAAATAACTCTTTTACACCTTACTGAACACGCATAACATGTCTCTCTTCCTTTAAAGAATTTTGATTCACTCATTGTTTTCCCGTCAATTTTAATTGCGTCTTCCATATATCCCTCCAAATAATTTTTAGTAGGAAGAAAACCACTTTTATTCATGGGAACTACACTAGCAGCGGTACCATGTAAACCAAAACCATCAGCAAATCCTTTTATTCTAGCTTTCATCTCAGGAGATTTAATTAGTGAACTAAATCCTTCTTTATCATATGGATTTATTGTTTTTTGCCTTTGGACTACAACAGCTTTCAAATTCTTAGATCCCATTACTGCTCCAGTCCCATTTCTACCATTTGCTCTTGTGTTTTTATTCATAACACATGCATACTTAACTAAATTTTCACCAGCAGGACCTATTTGAGCTATTTCAATTTTATCATTTCCAATTTCATTTCTTATAATATCTTCAGCTTCTCCAGTTATTTTTCCCCAAATATTCTTTCCATCCTTAAGTTCAACTTTTTCTCTATCGATATACACGTAAGAGGGTCGTTCTGATTTACCGCGAAATATTATTGCATCATACCCATTAGCTTTTAAATAAGCAGGAAAATCTCCACCTGCTTGACTATCTCCACAACCACCCGTTAATGGACTTTTAGTTGAAATTGTCAACCGACTTGTACCACTAATAGGTAAACCAGTAAAAGGTGATACAGAAAAGATAAGCAAATTATCTGGAGCATAAGGATCAGTTCTAGGTTTCATCTCTTGTAACATTAAATATACTCCTAAAGCAGAACCTCCTGGATATAATCTATAAACTTCTCCAGAAAGTGTTCTTTTAGATATTTGTTTATTTGTAAGATCGATATCTAAAATTGTAGCATCTGGAAAGGTAGAGTTTAAATTCTTTTTTATTATTGTCATTCCTATTTCAGACTCTGAATTAATATTAATTGATAATACTTCAAAATTTTATATAAATTCTTAAATATTTGAATGAATTTCAATCTTAAGAATTAGATCATCAATTATTTTTTTAAGCTTAGGTTTCAAAACCATATTTCCCTATTAACGGAACAAATCTCACCCCTGTTATTCTGGTTCTATCAAAATCCTTTCCATGTTTCTTAATGATATAAAGATTTTGCCCAAAGCTATGGGATCCTGCAGGAATACAAAGGATACCACCATCTTTTAATTGTTCTTGCAATGGTGGGGGAATTTTCTTAGGAGAAGCAGCAGTTACTAATATCTTATCAAAAGGAGCTTGTTCTGGGTATCCTAATGTGCCATCTCCATGAATTACCGTTACAATATTTTCATAATCTGATTCTTTAAGGCTCTTTTTTGCATTTTTCACTAGTTTTAAATGTCGTTCAATTGTATATACATGACCCGGATTTTTTGAATCTTTTGGGGCAACTAATTCAGCACATAAAGCAGCATGATATCCAGACCCTGTTCCGATCTCTAAAACTTTGTCTCCTTCTTTTAATTCAAGATATTCACACATCATAGCATTCATGTGAGGAGCACTAATTGTTTGTCCTGCTCCAATTAATAGAGGAGTATCCATATAAGCCGAAGATTCTGCATCTTTAGGTACGAATTTATGCCTTGGAACAGTTAACATAGCCTGAATTACTTTTGGCTTAGATAAAATATCTCGATTTTTCAGGCTTTCAACTAGTCTCTTTTTTTTCTCCTCGAAATTCATAATAAATCTAATTATTTTTTTTTCGAAATGATATAAACTTTATCGTTCGGTTCAACTTCTTTATTTAAACGTAAATTAATTCTTACGGGATCGCTATAGCTCTTTCTCACAATACTCTTGATTTTCTCACCCTTATATATCATTTTTCTTATCGTCTCAATGTAATAACGATTCTCTCCTGTGATAATGATTTCATCCCCTAATTTTAAAGGGTGTTCTAAACTTTCTAGTAAAACATTTGCAGATTTGCTATTTTTATCATACGAGAGAATTTTCCCTAAATAGTGTTTTTTATAGTGAGAAACATTTCCTCTTTTATTTAATTCAACATCTTCAATTGTAGGTTTTTTAAAATAAAACCCTGTATGAAAACCTCTATTATATACTTTTGATAACCGTTCTAGCCAATATCTTACTTTTTCTTGAGTGTAAGTTTCATTGAAATAGCTATCAATTGCTTCTCTATAACATTCAGTAACAGTTTTAACATAAATGGGATCTTTCATTCTTCCTTCAATCTTAAAAGCATCAATATTGGCGTTAATAAGCTCGGGTATATATTCGATCATACAGAGATCCTTTGAATTTAAAAACATTTGCCCATCATAAATAAATTCATTATTCGCATCATCAAATACTCTCCATTCTCTTCGACAAGGTTGAACACAATTACCTCGATTAGCAGAATATTCTTCTGAGTCACAAATTGTGGCTGAAAAATAGCATCTCCCTGAAATTGAAGTACACATTGAGCCGTGCACAAAGCATTCAATTTTAGTTTTATTTAACAGATGTTTTATCAAATTAATTTGCTTAAGTGATAATTCTCTTGCTAATATTATCCTACCAGCACCAAGTTCTTCATAGAACTTAGCCGATTCTATATTGGAAACATTCACTTGTGTTGATACATGAAAATCAATATTATTTCGTTTAGCAATTTGAATCGTTGCTAGATCGTGAGCAATAACGGCATCAATTCCAGCATCTTTAGCTTCAGATATCAAATTTTCTAAATCTTGTAATTCTGAGTCATAAATTAAAATATTTGTAGCTAAATATACTTTTATAGGCGATTTTTGACTATGACAAAGTTCAGCTACTTTTTTCAAATCATTCCTATCAAAATTTTTTGCTTTTAACCTCATATTGTAATCTTTTACCCCAAAATATATCGCATCAGTCAAACCACCAATTAGTTTTAAGGAATTCCAATCTTGAACGGGGGCAAGTAACTCAGGGAGATTATCCATAGTTAGACTCAAAGATTTTAGTTATCTTCCTTTATATATAATTAATAGATGCGTGATATAAGATTATTTATTTTTTCCTTGTTTAATTTTATTTAGTAAACTTAATTTTTCCAATATTAAAAAAAAGGTAAATAAATATGGTACTAACTCCAGATCATATTTTAAACGGAGTGTTTAGTCTAATATTTGCTGTTATTTCTGTAATAATAGGCTTTATAATTCTCTCGAAATATCCTAAATCCAAAAACAGAACAGTACTACTTGTAGGACTTGTTTGGCTTGGTATTGTCTCATCGTGGTATGCGAGTTCCTCTTCTTTTTTAGTTGCCCTCATAACAGGCGGAGATGGTTATATGTCTGCTCCTCCATATTATTTTATAATCGGTGCTGTCCCACTTCCAATTACAGCCTTTATTTGGATGGATGCTTTCACAGATCTCCTCTATAGGGATAAGAAAAAAACTATTTTATTAATAGTTGGCATTAGTGGAGTACTATTTGAAATTGCATTATTTACATTGCTTTTTACTGATTATAATTTAGTAGGGACAGTAACAAGTCCAGTTGACGCTGAATATGAATTATTTGTAACTATTTACCAGATTTTTCTTGTAATCCTTGTTTTGGTGTCTGGAATCTTGTTTGCACGTGAATCATTAAAGTCTGATACTCCTGAGATCAAATTAAAAGGAAAATTACTGCTTGCTGCTTTCTTATCTTTTGTAATTGGTTCATTATTAGAAATTTTAAGCGGCATATCAATTGCAATCTTAATAATAGCAAGACTCATATTGATATCAAGCTCAATTGAGTTTTATGGTGGCTTTATATTACCGCAATGGATGGAAAAACTTTTTCTAAGAAATAAATAAACTCTTTTTTTTTTAATTTTATTTGTTTAAACATAAGTAATTAAATGTTTGAAAACGTGGATTTTAGTTTAATAGCAAGAAAATAAAATATAACTGGAGCAATTAACCAGATTATCTGAGGTAATAAGGTAATATTATGTCCATTAAAGATAAATAACCGAGGATTCCACCAATATACATTATATACCCATCCATTACTAAGAGTACTTATTAGTTCCACAATCAATTCCGATATCTGCCCATAAATGATCAGAATACTAAGCTCACATGCTTTAAATTTTTCAAAATAAGGTGCTTTACACAATAAGTTAACAAACAATACCCCAAGTAAAAATAAGCCCCCATCCCAAAAACTATGGGTTATTGATATAATTAAAAACGAAAAAGGTTCTGGTAATGGAACTGGAGTTATAAATCTAGCAGGGGGGTATATATTCATTACATTTGCAAGCGACAATGGTAACTCCCAACATAATCCAAGGAAAAATCCAATCCAAAATAAGTTCCAATAGAATTTATCTAAAAAATCCATTCTATATAAGACATATATGATTAAACAAATCAAACTCCCTACAATCCAAACAAACCAATAAAACATTACCAATTTAGTATCCTCTTCGAAATTTTTAATTAATAAAATATTGAATAAAAGATTATAAGCCTTAAAATAATTATTGAAAAATACTTGGTTAATAAATATGAAAGTTGTACTATTTAATGGCAGTCCTAGACCAGAGGGTGTTACCTATAAATGCCTAAATATTGTAATGGATGAATTAAAGGCTGCAGGAATTGAATGTGAATATGTTTGGATTGGTATGGACAAAATACAAGGATGCATTTCTTGTTATCGTTGCGCACAGAATCAAGATAAGAGATGTGCAGTCAAAACAGATAAATTAAATGAGTATCTAGAAAAAATGCTTGAAGCTGATGGAATAATATTAGGATCACCAACATACTTTGCAGACACTACAGCAAGAATGAAAGCTTTGATCGAGAGGGCTGGACTTGTTAGTAAAGTTAATGGTGACCTTTTAAAACATAAAGCTGGTGCTGCCGTAGTCTCTGTAAGACGAGCAGGTGCCACCCATGTTTATTCGAGTATTAATTATTTCTTTGGAATTAATCAGATGTTCATCGTTGGCTCCAGCTATTGGAATCTAGGGGTAAACCCAAAGGTATCAGATCCAGAATATTTCGAGAATGACGAAGAAGGGATAGAAACTTTTCAAAATCTAGGGAAAAATTTTGCTTATTTGCTTAAGAAGCTAACCTCTTAATTTTTTCTTTTTTTTCCATAAATAGATTATTACAAATATTGTAGTTGTAAAACCTGCTATTACTACACCTATTATTAGTTCAATTAAAGAATTTGAATCATTAACAAGTGTAATAGAGAAATAAGCTTTCATTATATTAAAAAGCTCAGTATTATCAATGATAGATAGATTATTAAGTCCATAGAAATCTGTTCTATATCCAAAAAAGGGTACATCCTGATTAGTATGACATGTAGTAGTCCAACTAACAGAGATATTATTAATCCTTTCAATTCTTATTAATCTATTTTCTTCAGCGTTTTTATTGGATGTGGGGATATTATTGGTTAATGTATCATTTAAAATCGTTAAACCACCTGTTTCATGATCAGAAGTTATTAATAATAAAACATTACCATTTGTCTTAGAGTATGAGATAGCTGTATTTACAGCATAATGAAATTCAATTGTTTCTAAAGCTACATTAGTTTTATTATTCTTATGTCCGCCATGATCGATTCTTCCCCCCTCAACTAGTAGAAAAAAGCCCTCAGGATCTTGAGAAAGTATTTCTAAAGCTTTTATCGTCATATCAGACAATGATGGACTAATCTCTGGATTCCTTTCAATTTCGTAAGGTAGATGGGTAGGTGCGAATAATCCAATAAGATTACTATAATTTGTACTAATAAGTTGAGAACGATTCTCCAATAAATGGTATCCTTTCATTTCTAACTGCAATAATTGCGATGCTGAAAAGTAATCTTTCCCTCCTCCTAATAAAATACTAACATTTGAATTTTCTACAATCTGTCGAGATATCTCTGATGTATTATATCTAGATTTTACATGAGTCATAAAAGCAGCAGGAGTTGCATGAGTTAATGCAGTAGTAGTTATAATTCCAGTAGATTTTCCGAGCTGATGGGCAATTTCAAGAATCGTTTCCAAAGGTTCTAATAACGGTGAAATAGCAAGCATCCCATTATTTGTTTTGTTACCAGTCGCCATTGCGGTCGCAGCAGCAGCAGAATCTGTTATTAAATTATCAGAACTATTTGTCGTTACATTGAGGTGGAATGGTAATTTCTCCATTGAAAATCGATCATCTTTACCAATTTCAACCCATCTTGCAAGCTTTAATTGTTCAAAACCCATTCCATCACCAATCATAAGAATTATGCTTTTTCCTCTAATACTACTTGAACATTTTAGATCCTTAGTAATTAATTCCTGAGATTTAAAATTATACCCTTTAATAGAGAATGAAAGATGAATTAGGATGAGTATAAAAAATATTGAAATCAAATTTTGTTTTAACTTATTGTTAGTATGAATTTCCATCATCCAATTTTGCTTAATAAAGTTTTAACGATATAATCATGAATATTTAATTACTTTTTTAATAATTTATTAAGAATTTAAATGCATTGATTATTCCTTTAAAAATTGTTAAAAAGTAAGAGTAATTAATAAAAAATTATGAATTCTCATAAAATTCTAAAAATTCTATTAATTTTTGGTGGAGTTGTCGAAATTGTCATAGGATTGTTATTTATGGTATTAGATTTTTATCTTGAACAAGTAGGGTTTGAAATCATCCCTATTTTTACACAAATGGCAGGAGTTTTCTTGTTTGGTTATGGGATTTTATTGATTTATTCATCAAGGGATGTAGAGAAATATGCAATTATTCCACTTGTAAATATTCTTATTCGCATTATAATGATTGTATGTGGAATATTAAGTCTGCTTATTTACCCTGAATTCTTTATAATTCTATTAATTGCCCTTCCTTATGATTTGTTATGGTCAATATTTATATTCATATTATTGGTTAAACAAGGTATAATATTGAAGAAAAATAATATTGAGGTAAAAAAATGAGTATCATTATTTTAGGCGCATGTGGAGAGATAGGGAGGTATATTGCCTTAGATCTTGTTAAGAGTGGTTTTGATGTTGTTTTAGCGGATATAAGAGAGTCAGAAGGGAAACACCTTGCAAAGAAATTAGGAAGCAGAGCATCATTTCAGAAATTAGACGTTATGGATTTTGATAGTTTAGTAGAAGTGCTTAAGAATTATGAAGTAGTCGTCAACAATATTGGTCCATATTATATGTTCGGTGATTGGATCCCAAAAGCTACTATTCAAGCAGGAATAAATTATGTTGATATATGCGATGACCATGATGCAACCTTGATGTTCTTGAATAAGAATAAGATTGTTGAGCGTGAAAATTTAACTTTCTTTATTAACTCTGGAGCATCTGCGGGACTGACAAATATTATGGCAAAGATGGGCGCAGATCAATTAGGTAAAGTTAGTTCTGTAAGAATTTTATGGTTTGAGGATACTGGGGAAACAATTGGTTTTGGACAACTCGCACATTGGGCTCATATTGCAATGGGGAAAGTTCCACAATTTATCAACGGAAAATGGGTTAATATTAAAGCTCTAACAGATAGAGAGGTTGTAGAATTTCCTAAACCATTAGGATCGATCCCTTTGTATTACGTTGGTCACCCTGAACCTGTAACCATCCCTCGATATATAGATACAAATGAAGCGATCTGTAAGGGTGGTGTTTTACCAGAATCAGATATTCTCTTAACAAAAATCCTTGATAGGCTAATTTTGATAAAAGATATAAAAATTATGAAATTAGTTGTAAAATTCTTTTTGAGAATTTTTCCTCTTATAACTGGTAATGTTGAAGAAAGAGAAATACTTTCATCTTTTAGGAGTGATGTTATCGGTTCAAAAAATCAGAAAGATTTGCACTTATCATATACAGTTATTGGACCAGTTGCTAAACTAACCTCAATACCTGCTTCCATAATAACTCAAATGATTCTTAATAAAGATATTAAATCTTATGGTGTATTCCCACCAGAAGGTTGCCCCGATCTAAATATTGAACAAATGAAAAAGGAACTTGAAAAAAGAAATATTTACATAACAGAAAAACATATAAATGATTAATTTGATACAAGAAAGAATGTTTTTAGTATTTAAATTTCATACAATTCTATTGTTTGATTTATATGAGCGAAAAAATGAATGTATTATTCATCATAACGGATGCCCAACGCGCCGACCATATGAGTTGTGCGGGTAATCCGGTTGTGAAAACACCTAACCTTGATAAATTAGCTAAAGAAGGTGTTAGATTTACCAATCACTTCTGTACTAATCCTATTTGTATGCCCAATAGAGCAACTTTGATTACAGGAGTGTATCCAAATGTACATGGAGTAAGAAGTAATGGGATAAATCTACGGCAAGATATTCCTACAATTATTCAAACTCTTAAGAAAAAAGGATGGTATACAAAGGCAATTGGAAAAGTACATCATCAATATTGGCTAGGTCCATTTAAACATAAAAATAGATCTGCAGAGTGTTTAACTGATTGGGCTTTAAAAAAAGATAAAAGTTACCCTGTTAGAGGAAACTTTCCATCACCTTATTATGGGTATGAGGAAGTTGAGCTGATCTCTGGAAATGGTACTGTATGTGCTGGACATTATATACAATGGTTAGAAGAAAAAGCTCCAAAAATTGCTGAAGAAATGAAGATTAGAGTTCAAAATTATGATAATCTATTTAGTCTTTTCTGTGAACCTATACCCACAGAGCTATATAGTACTACATGGGTTAAGGAAAGGACATTAGCCTTCCTCGAAAGACATTCTCAAGGAAAATATGGGAATAAACCATTTTATTTGCATTGTTCATTTCCAGATCCTCATTATCCATTATACCCACCTGATGAATTTCAAGATATGTATAAACCAGAAGATATAGAGTTACCCGCTAATTTTGATGATATAAACAATTTGTACAATCATGAATTTTTAGGTTATCATTTAAAACATCCCCCATTTAAAAAAGCTTTTTTACGCGAATCAAATGAGGAGGAAATTCGCAAAATTACAGCATTAACTTATGCCGCAATAACATATGTAGATTATAGTATAGGTCAGATTTTAGCGGCATTAGGAAAATTAGGATATTCGGATAATACAATCGTTATTTTTATGAGTGATCATGGAGATTTAATGGGAGACCATGGTCTTTTATTTAAAGGACCCTGTCCTTTTAATGGTATTTTACAACTCCCCCTAATATGGAAGGTACCAGGATTAACAAAACCAGGAGGCGTATCAGATTCATTAGTAAGTTCTATTGATTACCCAAAAACAATTTTAAATCTTCTTGGAATAAAGGAAAGACGCCACCCTTTTGATATGCAAGGATGTGATGTTACTCAAATCTTAAAGGATCCTAATAAGAAAGTAAGAGATTGTGTCTTCATTGAAAATGATGAGGAAGTAGGTCCTCTTGAAGCTAGATTACGACACCTTATTACTGAGGATTATAAATTAACGATTTATGAAAGTTTAAATGATTTCGGTGACATTTATGACCGTAAAATTGATCCTTATGAATTGAATAATTTATGGTATGATAAAAATTTCAGAAATAAGCGATTTGAACTCGTTAATAAATTATTACAAGAAAATCTTAAAGCTCAAAGTTATTATCCTAAAAGAATAGCAGGCACATAACCAGTTTGTAATTATAATATTAATTTAAAACATAAATGAGATTCTTGGCTATTATGAGTGAAAGAATGAATGTTTTATTTATAATAACTGACCAACAAAGATATGACCATATGGGGTGCTCAGGAAATCCTGTGTTAAAAACGCCAAATCTTGACAGATTATCGAATGAAGGTGTACATTTCATTAATTCATTCTGCACAAATCCTATGTGTATGCCGAATAGAGCAACATTATTAACGGGATTATATCCTAATGTCCATGGAGTGCGAAGTAATGGAATGATTTTATCTAAAAATATCCCGACCATTACTCAGACTCTTAATAAAAGAGGGTGGCACACTGCTGCATTTGGAAAATTGCATCATCAATTTAATGTAGCACCAAATAAACCTTATCCCAAATCTTCTGAACACTTTCAAGATTGGGTGTTCCCTCAAGAAGGGGATTATCCTGTATTAGAAAAGTTTCCAATTCCATATTATGGATATCGAGAAGTCGAAATGGTATTAGGCCATGGAGCATGTTTATGTGGTCATTATATGGATTGGTTAGAGGAAAGATCCTCCCAACATGCTAAAAGAATGCGAGAAAGATGGAAAAACATTGATAAGTTTTTTTCTGTTTTTACTCAACATGAATTACCAGTAGAGCTCTATTCCAGTGCTTATGTAACAGAACGAACTATTGCCTTTTTAGAAAGACATATGAATGGAGATTATGGTAATAAACCATTTTATGTTCATTGTTCTTTTCCTGACCCACATCAACCAGTTTGGCCTCCTGGAAAATATAAGGATATGTACAAACCTGATGAAATCGAATTACCTAAATCTTTTAATAACCTTGAGAATTTGCGAAATCATCCGTACTTAGCACCATATATTAATGTAATGCCAGGAGCTATGTTAAGAGAAACAACAGAAGAAGAGGCAAAAAAATTTATTGCTTATACGTATGGAACCCTTTCATTAATTGATGACAGTATCGGACAGATTTTAGCGGCTTTAGAAAAATTTGGATATGCGGATAATACTATAGTAGTTTATACTAGTGATCATGGTGATTTAATGGGTGAACATGGTATGCTTTTCAAGGGACCATCCACTTACATGGGAGTATTTCATGTACCTATGATATGGAAAGTACCAAAACTTACAAAACCAGGAATTACAGATGCCTTAATGAGTTCTATTGATTATCCTAAAACTCTCTTAAAAATATTAGGAATAAAGGAACACCATCAACCATCTGATATGCAAGGGTATGATATGACTCCTGTTTTAAAAGAACCTGAAAATCTTGAAATTCAACCAAGAGACTATTGTTTAATTGAAAATGATGAGGAGGTTGGAATACTCAATGTAAGATTGCGACATCTGATAACTAAAGATCATAAATTAACTATTTATAAAGGTTTAGATGATTTCGGAGACATTTTTGACCGTAAAAATGATCCATTTGAATTAAATAATTTATGGAATGATAAAGATTTTAGAAAAAAACGATTTGAACTTGTAAATACGTTATTACGAGAAAATCTAAAGGTCCAAACAAAATATCCGAAAAGAATTGCTGCAACATAGATTTTTTTATAATTTTAAATATATGAAGAGGTTATATTTAACTATTCAATATAATAATTTTCAATAAAGAGGAGCTTTTAAATGAGTGAAGAAAAATCTTATTCGAAAGGTATTATGTTAGTTGTTGTTTTAGCTGCGATAATTGCCTGGATGCATGATGGCTACTCACTTGTTCTAATAAGTACACTTGCTCAAAGAATAAAAACTTACTTTAATGTGGGAGATGCCGCCATAGGATTAGTGATTTCATTACAATTCGTTTGTACAGTGCCAGGAGCAATATTATTTGGTGAGTTAGGTGACAGATTTGGACGCAAAAAAGCATTAATACTTTCGATAGCGTGGGATGCTATTTTTTCTGCTTCCACCGCATTTGTCCCTAGAAATGGTTTTATTCTTTTTGCCCTATTAAGAATGTTATCTGGACTTGGTGTAAGTTGGGGGATTTCATTCTCTATAATTTCCGAGTATTTTTCATCACAAAAGAGGGGTGCTGCTGGTGGCTTAGTTCACTCCACTTTTGTAATAGGTTATATTGCCGCGATAGTTACAACATTAATCATTGGACCACTAGGCTGGCAATATTGTTTTCTTACAGCTCTATTCCCTATTCCATTTCTCATTTTATTTTGGGTTGCCTTACCAGAATCAGAGATCTGGTCTGAATATGATAAAACTATTAAAGAACAACAGAAAAAACAAAAACTAAGGATAAAAGAAGTTTTTGGTAAAAAATGGCTAAAATTAACTATTTTATTAACGTTACTTTTCTGGTTTGCAGAGATGGCCTATCACACGTTAGTAGATTTTGCACCAGTGTTTTTCGAGTATCTCTTTACAAATGCCGGTTTTTCAGATCCAGCAAGTACTGCTTTGATAATTATGTTAATTTATATGGTAATTGCTGCTGTCATGTTATTTTCGTTTGGTTTATTAAGTGATTATATTGGTAGGAAAAAAGCATTTTTAGTAGACAATATAATTGGTATTACGGGGGGAGTATTATTTGCTATATTTGCGTTTCCATATTTTAATTTCATAATTATTATTATCGCAGCTGGAGTTATTACAATTGGTTTTGCTTTGCATGGAATTTTTGGAGTATGGTCTTCTGAATTATATGATACTGAAATTAGAGCTTCTGCTAATTCAATCATTTTTTCAATGGCACGAGGTGCAAGTTTTGGAGGTTTTATGGTAGGAATGATTTCTGATGCTCTAAATCCCTATACAACATCTGCAGAAAGGTTAGCTAATCCTTTAGTATCACTCCATGCATTAGGTATGGGAATGCTTTTAAGTTTAATTGCATTTATCGGCGTTTTTATTGTACTTCAATTTATACCTGAACCTGAAGATAAAACAATAACAGCAATGCCAAAAGAACGCTAATTGTAAAATAAAAAAATATAAAAATACTTCTATTTTTTTTCCTTTTCTTTTATTCTATTTTTAATTTGAAGAGCAGCATTATCTATAATATTGGCAGCAATAAATGATGTTTCCTCATTCGATTTTTGTCTTAAAATTTCAAATTTCAATTTCAACGCTTCTAAAAGAATATTATTATTTGTATTATCTCTACCATTAACTATTACATCAAGGATATGAAGGGCTAATTGTAATTTTCCTTCATTATAAATTCTTTTTGCATGGTCTAGATACTTTTCTTCAGAATTAATTTTCAGAAATTCTTTTGCAATATCCTTTGACTTTGATGGGAAAAGATCAGTAGGGTTTCCACTATTATACCAACCATGATAAAGACGATAAGCTGCATGTATAGCAAAGCGATAACATCCATACATAGGTCTCAACATCTCATGGTCCTTGAATTTATCAGGAAAGATTTCCATCATTTCATGAAATATTTGCTCAAACCATTTCCCTTCATTTAATCTTTTCACCACCTCATCATGAACAAAATGCATAGCTTCAGCTGTAATTAATAATGAGTCCCTAACCTTTTCTTTACCTTCAATTAAAGGACCATGACCCGGAGCTAAATATTCAGGTTCTTTTTCCATCATTTTTTCCATCGCTATAGCCCAGCCTTTAGGGTAACGTTGAACTTTATAGGGATTACCAATATTGGGAAATGAGGATATAAATAAATCTCCCGTGCAGATGGTCTTCTTCTCAGGAACCCATAGCCAAATTGAATCATCAGTTTCTCCTTTATCATGATATATCTCAAAATTTATATCCCCTAACTTAAAAAAATAGGAATCTTCATTACCTTTAAGAATTATAGTAGGTTCTAAGGTTTCAAGAGCAGTAACAAGGAGTCCTTGTCTTCTTCCTGCTACGGAAGCGAATTGCATCTTATTTATCCAATTATGATAGTTATCTAGCATTTTGTATTTTTCAAATCGTTTTATACAATTTTCATGGGCAATTATTTGCGGTATTTCCCACCCTTTCTCCTTAATCTCTTCTATAAAAGGTGCAAACCCAAATGCATGATCAAAATGACCATGAGAATATATTATGTATTTCACCTGTTTATTTGTGCGTTTTCTAACTTCTCTGAACGTTCTTTCTGCAAATTGTTTTATAGGGAGATCAAATATTACAAGTCCGTCTTTAGTTTCAATTACACCTGTATTAGCCATGCTGCCTATCAAATGGCATTTTCCAGCACCAAATGTCACTGATGGAAACATACCAAACCAATCTCGCATCCCTTCAGTTGTTCTTCTTATCATTTTATTTCACTTTACAATAGAATAATTTATTTAATAGATCTATATTGCTAAATTAAAAAAGGTTAAACCTATAATAAAATATTAATCTTAATCCATTGAGAAGCAATACATAGATCTAGTTATTTGAATATAACTTAAGTTTAAATTTGAATTGAATTCACTAAACACCAATAATTCTTCAATTTACTTGAAGAATTTTAGTTATGAATTTTTTTATTTTTTTGACAAAAATATAAATAGTATAAATTTCTTTATAGAGATGTCTATAAAGAATATATTAGATAAGACAAAAATTATAGGTTACAATTTCAATAAATTATAAAATAATCATTTATATTTGTTCACTTGACAAAAATATAAATAGTATAAATTTCTTTATAGAGAGACCTATAAAGAATATATTAGATAAGACAAAAACTATAGGTTACAATTTCAATAAATTATAAAATAATCATTTATATTTTTTCACTCTAATTAATTCCATAATTGGTTGTGTGAAATAAAAGGAGACAATTTGGTATAATTATATATAATAAAAGTAGTATTGATGGAAAAGTGATAAAAACAAATAGAAAAATTTTTGGTCTCACTGCTATTTTTACTTCAATTTTACTATTAAGCCTATTTCAAATCGTAAATCTATCTCACGCTCAAGTAAATGGTGATTCCTTACCAATTAATTCAAAATTTGAAATGAATGAATTCTTAGAATTAAATGACAAAAAATCTAATATAAGTTCAATAAATATCGATATTCCTAGTTCAAATTGGACTATTACTGATATTGAGTTAAATTTTACTGATATAAAACTAGAACGTGAAATTAATACAATAGAAAACAATGACACATCTGTTTTAACTGTTGATAAATTTTGTCACGGTTTAGCAGTACAAATCAATATTTCTAAACCTACAACTCTTTATGGTGTTGAAATGTACATCCACAGAGCTCCTACTATGTTTACAGGAATTTTTGTGCAATTAAATAATTATAGCTCAATCTTACAAGAACCTACTAACATAATACCTGATTCCCAAATTGAAATTAATGTCACCCCAAATCTCAATTGGTATAAGCAAATTTTTCCATCTCCTATTAATCTCCCTATTGGAAATTATTGTTTAGTTTTAAATGGTACTAAGATAGGTCAGGCTCCACAGCCCTATTATCGCTGGTTTAATAATGATTTTAATCCTAAATATCCTGATTTATTTAGTTGGGAATATAAAAGTGGATCATGGCAAACTGGTGAACAAAATAGAGTTTTTTTACATAAATTAATTCAAAAGACAGATACAACTTATAATCCAGAGAGTATTAATTTAACAGTAGAAATACATGGGGAATCTCATAAAGTTTGGGATGGCCCCATCATGGGTACAGGACATCTAAATCATTCAGGCTTATCATATTCCCTTGATGAGGCAATTCTTACTCTCCCAATCAACAATAACCTTTCAGTAGAATTAAATTTCAATTTAAATTATACTATTAATTTAGATAATATCTTTTTATCAAACGGTGTTGTTTTAGTTGAAGAGAATATAAATAATGAATGGACCCTTACTCCTATGATTACTAGATATAACGGTGATACTTCCGTTAAATTTGATTATCCACGAAATTGGAATAATTTAGCAGTATTTAGAAAGTTAGGAGAGGGATGGGAGAATATAACTTCAAATGTAAACATAAATGAAGCAAATCACTTCATTATCATAACTAATAGCACAATAAAAGAAGGAGCAGAGTGGAAAATTACAGCAAATTCTCCCAATTTTAATTTTAATTTAATTTTTCCAAATACTGAATGGGAGATAGAAAAACAAATGCAATTTTCTGTTAAACCCCCAATTATACAAGGCAATCTTACATTTGTATTAATTAATACGTTAGGTTTTTCTAAAATTATCGAAGTAAAAAAAGTTATCTCTGAAGAAATAGTTTTTACATTCGATATACCATCAACTTACCTTAATGGAACTTATATTGCTAAAGTTTATTGGAATAATAATACAGATGCGGGTGTTCAATCTCAAGTATTCTCAATTTCTATTCCTGAGGCACCTCCCTCGGAACCTACATCTCGAGCTCCTATAAATCCATGGTTAATCATATTAATTGTAGTGGCTTCAGTAGGCGCAACATTAACGGGTTTTGTTTCATACAGATTAGTTAGATCTTTGAGAATTAAACGTGCAGAGGAAGCGCAAAAAATCTTTAAAAAATGCATGGATATTTTAAATCTGGATTACCTTATGGTCGCTGATAAGAAATCAGGATTAAATGTGTATGAACAAAAATTCACAGGAAAAGAGATGAACGGTACACTCATATCAGGATTTTTACAGGCAATTCACCAGTTTGGAATTGAGTTAATTAAAGTTGACGATCGGTCTCAAACTATCAAACTAGATTATGCAAATTCAATTGTTTTAATGACAGAATTTGTAAATCTTAGATTAATTTTGATTATGAGTGAATCTCCCTCAAAAAATTTTTTGTATTCATTAGAAGACTTAGCTTATGATATTTATAAAGAATACGGTAATCTAGTAGATGAGTTCAACGGAGATATTAAAGCCTTTAAAGGAATAGAAGGATTGTTGCGAGAGCATCTTAATATAACATTTATATATCCACTTAAATTAGCTACAAAAGCAAGTTCAGAAAAAATTAAAATCAAACAGGAAGAAAGAATTTATATCAATAAAGCACTCTTATTTATGAAGCAAACTAAGAAAAATTATTTTTATATAGCATCATTATTGCCTGAAAAAACATGTTCACCAAAAGATATTGATAGCATTATGGATTTAATAGAAAAAAACATATTTCAGCCAATTATAGAATAAATCTTTCATTACTACTTTCTTTAATTTGAAGTTATTACTAGATTTAAGAAAAAGAAAAAAAATTATTTTTTATACTGTTTTTTTTCTCCAAACTGTAAAATATACAATTAGAAGAACTATTCCCGCTGGAATACCAAGAACTATTATCATCCACATAAATGTTAGCAACCAAGAATAAATGAAATAACTATATGGCATAATGGGATCACCGAATTGATTGAGAGCACCGAATTTAGTGTTATATTTCCCATCAATTGCTACATACATGCAGAAAGCAATAAACATAACGAGTCCAAATCCACCACCGCCTCCACCCGTTTTTAAACCTTTATGTTCCTTTTCTTTTTTATCTCGATCTTTAAATTCTTGCTTCTCTTCATCAGGTAATCTACGCCACCATAAATACCCACCAATGCCAAAAAATAATCCCGTTGGAATACCCACAAACAATAGCTCCCATAAAATTATCAAGATAATGAAACCAACAACATAGTTTAACGTCCAATCATTGAAAGTCCATTCACCCATGCCACCAAGAGTAGAGGTTTCAATAAACCAAATCACTACTAATAGTGCACCGATCATCACACAAATTCCAGCTGCAATCATGATCGCAAATGTTTTCCAATGTTCTTTAATCTTGTTTTTCCAAAATACTTCATCACTTAATTCTTCATTATTTGCCAATATTATTACCTCTTTTTGTAGATTTTATCTTTAAATAAATATATATATGTATTTAAAAATATGGCTTTTACTAAATAAGATAGAATTTGCTTGTTTAAAATTCTAATTTTAAGAAAAATTTTATTTTGTTACCTTATACTTACAACAAATTCTAGTATTGAAACATCTTTCGCTTCTTTTCTTCAAGTAAGCTTTCTCTAGTTAGTATGTCCATCTCCGAGATGAGCCAACAGAGCTCATCGTAATTACAACCTGAATTAAACACTTCTTCTGCTTTTTCTCTTATATCTTCAATTGAAGGCATTTCAAGGTTCGTTTTCTGGATTAATTCTGCTAATAACCAGCAAAGTTCATCATAGGTGTATCCATTCTGAGAAAGATAATAAGCAGCTTCTTTAACCTGATTTTTTAAGTCAGTCTCCTTCAATTCTTCGGGTTCTTCCAGTACTTCTGGTTTCACTAATTTTTCTAGTTCCTCTTGTTCTCTTTCTTCTTCAATTGCTTTTTCTGGCTTAAAACTTCTATATTTTTTGAGTTGTGTTAACCATTTTTCTATTCGCATCTCAGGTGTAATTTTTATTTCACTTAGAGCTTTATACTCTTTAACGGATTCGATTGGGATAAAAGCGTGAGCAAGTTTTTTATCTTTTTCGGGTTCTTTTTTGATAGAAGGTTGAATAAGTTCTGATGGTTTCTTCAAAACAAGTTCTGGTCTTCGCTCGATTGTCTTACCTGGAATTCGACCTCTTCTGAGATCATGCATCATAGCTAAAAATGAACCATATTCTCTTTTTTGCTTCATAATTAGTATTTTTGCTGATCCTCCACGTTCTTTATCTATTTTTCTTGCAATATCCGCTGTGATATCCTTTTTATCTTGAGGTACCTTAAGTCCTACCCAAATATATATTGTATTTCTTTCCTCATCATCAACAAGATAAACATCGATTTCCTCAAAATCTAATTCATCTAATTCATTTAATTCTCCTTTTTCGCTAATATTATATAATTTCATTACACTCTCCCAAAAGTACATACTAATAATATAAAAATAAATAAATTGAAAACTTAAAAATCTTTTTTTAGAATTGAGTTCTCGAATCCTCGTACTTGTTTTTAAATATTTGTTTATTTAAATTTCCTTAAGTTTTTTAATTTGAGCTCTATTATTTTGATAAAAGAAATTTAATATATATTTAACAACTTAAAAAAAATTAAAAATTGCAAAGATAATTATAATGACTGAAATCAAGGAAAAATCTCATGTAGAATATAAAAAAAAAATTGAGAGATTGAAGTATGAGAATCAAAACTTAAAATTGAGAATTGCCAAATTAGAGCAGGAAAATTCTTTATTGCAAGAAAAGATTACTCATGTAGAAAAAGCAGACACGACTCTAAGAGAAAAGCCTACAGAAATTGAAGCTAAGACAACCATTTCAGTTAAACCTCTAAAAGAAGTTGAGAAACCTACTAAAATATTTAAAGACGTAAAGAAGGAAGTAAAACCGATAATCTTAGATTCTCAATTTGAGGAAATGGAGAAAGAAAGAACAATTGAAACACCTTTAAAGGAGATGAAAGAATTTCTTTTTGAAAAAGCTCCTCCTGATTTTGCTAAAAAACCAATAGTAGAGGGAGCTTCTCGAAGAGAATGTCCTATTTGTGGAAACACCAATAAAATGCAAATACATGAAATAGTAGATAGAACTCATCTGATTTGTGATTATCCCCGTATGTATGGAAAGAAATACAAATGTGGTTCCTGCGGGAGAGAATGGAGATTAAGTTCAACATTTGAATAATCTTCCTGATGCTTTAAATATTTTTAATTAATTTTCTTGCTTTGTTTCACCTTTTCTAATTTATATTAGGAAAATCTTCGTTCTTGTTAACATGTTCTAGTTTAACCTTATATAGCATTTTTCTCTATTAAAGTTAATAAAATTTATCCTAATGAAGTGAAGACTGTATGAGTGAAAAAAATGATTTAACTCAAGTTTCAACTTTAGAGAATATGTTAGATTACCAGAAAGGCTCTGTTGTTAGCAGAACTTTAATTGATAAGAATGTTGGTATAGTTACCCTGTTTTCTTTTGATGAGGGTGAAGGTTTAAGTGAACACACAGCTCCTTTTGATGCATTAGTTTATGTATTCGATGGAAAAGTTGAAATTACTATATCCAATGAAAAATTCATCTTAGTACAAGGACAAATGATTTTAATGCCAGCAAATGAACCACATGCTCTAAAAGCTTTAAAACCGTTTAAAATGATGCTGACAATGATAAAAGCTTAGACTTTATAATTTATAACTATTTAATTCAATCTGATATATAACAGATTTTACATTTTCTTATTATTCTTTTATCCATGTGAATGATAACAATATTTCTGATTATGAGTTATAAAAAGAACTTGATAAAGAATGTAGAACTAATGAAAAAGAATAATTAGCTATAAAAGGAAAAAGCATTAAAGATAAATTTTAAAGTGATAATAGGATTAATGTATAGATTTACCTCTTTCTAAAAGTAAGCTTTTAGCCGATAGGTATAACAATCCAAATACCATTATGAAAACCAATGATATCACTAAAATTGCTAAATAAACTCCTGTAATTCCAAAATTATCAGAAAAAGGTACTAAAATTATTGGAACTAATGCAATTCCTACAAAATAGCTTGCTGTAACCGAACCAGCAAGAGCACCTCGTCTTTCTGGTGAGAGTACTTGACTATAATATGTTACTAATGGAAATAGAATGCCTCCTGACAATCCTGCTACTATCCATCCTATTGCTAAAATGATAAAGACTTCTGAACGAGTTATATCACCAATTGTTAATAAGATTGCTAATGAGCTTAATAATAATACTGAACCTATTATAAAAGGCATCTTTACACTCTTCTTTTTAATTAAGAATCCTGTTAAAGCCCCCATTATCGCCCCTCCAACTCCTCCTAAACCTAAAATTACCCCTGTAAAACTTTCTTCAACAATGCCCGCAAGCTCTCTTGAAGTCCATATGTTTATTGCAATATAGGTGTATGCAATTAGAAATGCAGATAATATCATTAAAATAACTACTGCACGACGCCACTCTACTGATAGTTGTGTTAGTAAAACACGAATTCCTGATTCTTCTGGTATTTTTTGAGGAGGCTTTTTTGCTATTATAAAATAAATTAGACAGGAAAAGGTTATAATAATAAATAATATATAAATTGACCGCCAACCTATTAAAATCATTTGAGAAGCAATAAAAGGACCTAAACCAACACCAAGAGCTGCACTTGCTCCAAGATATCCCATCTTTTTTGGAATATTTGGTGGTGTGGTTATATCTGTCATTAATGCAATCAAGATTGGATTGATAAAACCAAATCCTATTCCTCCCAATACATTGGCAATAGCGTACATCGCTAAATTAATTGATAAGGCTGCTAAAATCATTGCTATTCCAAACAAAGCTAATCCTAAAATTAATACTGGAATTCGACCTTTAATATCAGAAATTGAACCAGAGAAAAGTTGAGTTATCGCAAATGGAAACATAAACGCTGGAATGGCAATTAAAATATCTTCGGTACTTACATGGAACTCTTGGGAAAGTACATGGAACAAGACATTAATAACATTTCCAGTCAAAGGACCTAACAGAAACAATAAATAAATTATTGATTCAAGAATCTTTGAAGAACTTGGGGAATCCTTTGCAATCTTCTGAGTTTTATCATGGCCAATATTATTATTCGGAATAGTATTCATGTTTCCTATTTTGTGTTATTCTTATTTAAAGTATTTCTTTCTAAATTAAATGCATTTAAATTAATATAATACAAAGCAGATTGAATGAAATGATTTTTTCTAATATCTTTTAAAATATAATTAAATATAATAAAACGTAAAGAAAATAATACGAATTATTTTTGAGTTAAATGACCTCAATAACTATTTATGATGGAAGTAATACAATCGGAGGAAATAAAATATATTTAGAAGAAAGTGGAGAGGGAATATTCCTTGATTTTGGAATGAATTTCAAAAAATACGAACATTATTTTAAAGATTTTTTAACTTGGAGAACTTCAAGAGGAATCTATGACCTTATTAGTCTGAACCTAATCCCTAAATTAAACATTTACAGACCAGATATTATTCCTTCTGATTTAAATATGGCTTCATTTCCCTCTTTGAACGTAAATGCGATTCTTCTTAGTCATGCACACCTTGATCATTTCGGAAATATTGGATTACTCAAGAAAGAATTTCCAATTGTAGCATCTCCCACTACTATAATATTGCTAAAAGGTATCTTAGATATCTCTAGAGGTAAGCTTGGTTCTGATGTTGCTTATTTTTCACCAAGATTCACTAAAAGAGATGGTCGAATTGTAAAAACAGACAAAAACAAATTAATAAGTAGAAATTTCATTAGTGTAGATAATTTTTCTGAATCAGTAGCAGAATTTTTGTCTATATGTGTTAAGCGAAATAAACAATTAGAAAAAGGAACGATTCAAAATTTAGATAAACTTACATCTTGTTTTGAAATAAAGGGTTACGATGTTGATCATTCCATATTTGGTGCAACAGGTTACCTTATTTCTGGTGATACAACTTTGGCATACACAGGTGATTTTCGTCTTCATGGTAAAAAAGGAGAAATGAGTAAAACATTCATTAACAAAGCAAAAGAAGCTTCAATTTTGATAATAGAAGGTACTCGTGCTGCTCGTGAAGATATAAATGAATCTGAGGAGACCGTCTATGAAAATTGTCTTGAAGCTGTTGAAGAATCTAAAGGCTTAATGATTGCAGATTTTACTAGTAGAAATTTAGAAAGACTAGAAACTTTTCAATCAATCGCTAAAAAAACAGGAAGAAATTTAATAATAACCGCTAAAGAAGCATATTTACTAAATGCCCTCAAAAAAGTTGATGGAATGGATAGAGCGAGTGATATTTTCGTATATGATGAATTAAAAACTACTAAACCTTATTGGGAGAGTCGAGTTCTAAGTGAAGAGATTGATTTTAATTATGTTGATTCATTAGATATTTCAAAAACTCCTGACAATTATATTGTATGTTTTTCACTTTTTGATTTAAAAAATCTATTAGATGTAAAACCAGTTGGAGGTACCTACCTCTATTCTTCCAGTGAAGCATTCGAAGAAGAATCTGAATTTGATTTTATACGGTTAAATAATTGGCTTTCTAATTTTGGCTTTAATATTCTTGGTTTTGAAGTTATCGAAGAGGATGGCAAATTAAAACCTCAATTTACTAGAGGTTATCATGCTTCTGGACATGCGTCTAAATCTGATCTAATAAAAACAATCGAAACTATAGATCCGGATATAATAATACCAGTACACACCGATAATCCTAGTTGGTTTAATGAAAACTTTGATAATGTCATGGTCTTAAAAGACGGAGAAACTTTTACCAAATAAGTTCTAAATTTGAATAAATTTTGGAAGAATCAAATACTCTCTACCTCATTTCAAATCATCACAATTCGATGAAAAGACACACATATAAATTAAAAAATAAAGCTATAAATAGTATAATTCAAATATTTTAATCCATAGAATTTTATAGGTGTTAAAATGACAAAAAATAAAATTCGTCTCGGAGTTTATTTGTTTCCTATGCCCGTCGTTCTTATTGGAGCAAATGTGAATGGTAAACCCAATTTTGAGACTTTAGCATATGTTGGAATGGTAGAATCCAAACTTCCATTAATTGCAATTTCTTCTTATGAAACTCATTATACAAATCGTGGTATCAGAGAGAATGGAACCTTTAGTGTGAATACCCCTTCGGAAGGTATGGTTGAAGTTACTGATTATTGTGGTATAACTTCAGGTAAAGAAGTAGATAAATCAGAAGTGTTTGATGTTTTTTACGGAGAACTTAAAACAGCCCCAATGATTACGCATGCTCCCTTAAATCTTGAGTGTAAAGTTGTTAAAACGATTAAAATAAAAGAAATAGTTGATATTGAGGAAGGACATGATCTTTTTATAGGAAAGGTAGAGGGTGCTTATGCCGATGATTATTATTTAACCGAAGAATTACCAGATATCACAAAACTGAAACCCTTCGTATATTCACGGAATAAATACTGGAAAGTCGGAGAATTTATTGAAAATGCTTTTACTGTAGGAAAAAACTATAAGAAAGAATAAATTCAAAATTAAATTTATTGAATTTTTTATTAATTTGTTAGTTTTTTTTGTTTATATCTTTTTTCTTGTTGCCTTTTGCTATTTAGAGAATGTTCAAAAGATTTTATTCTTTTTTCTAGACTTAATTTAAGTGGACTACTATAATTTAAGTTCTTTAAAACTTCATTTAGTATACTATAAATATTATACTCAACTTTACTTTTTATTTTAGGTAATTCATTATATGTCTTTGAAGTTAATTCTACCAATAATTTTATAGATAATTCTAAATGTGGAATTAGACTTTCTGTACTTTCTTGATATTCTTTTCCTTCTAAAATTCTTGATTCTATAACCTTAATTCGAGGATATTTTTCATAAGCATAACCTTTTACTCCTAATTTGAGACAAGCAGCTAAAGTTGAACATGTTCCTCCAAATGGATCTAAAACAGTTTTAACATTAGGAACCAAATTAATACATCTATAAGGAAGACCAATTGGAAAGGGTGCCTCGTGGCCTTTTTTAATTGTAGCACCTGTAGTCTTTTCATAACCGATTAGCCATACATTACCAGCGTCTCTTAAATCTGAATCAGAGTATCTTCCAATATTTGATTTATCTGCATATGGAATTCCAATTGCTTTTGGATCTATTTCATAATCTTTCTTATTTTTAACGAAAAGATACAAATGCTCCCAAATATTGTTTAAACGTCTAGAACCTCCAGTAGGTGTATAATGCCCTCTTCCTAAAAAAGTTTTAATCCAGATTATATCTTGTAGTCGTATCCATGAAGCCTTCTCAGCTGATAAGGCTACTTTTTCAGACTTTCCTTGATCATTGGCAGAATCACCAATATTAAGAAAAAAAATAGCATGCTTCTTAGCAACTCTATAACATTCTTTCCATACTTCAGTTAAAAATGAGAAATATTCGCTGTCTTCCATACTATCATTATGGAACTCACCAAAATCAGAGGAATATGTCTTTCCTCGGTTATAAGGAGGTGAAGTTATAATAAGATCAATTGATTCATCATCTAACTCTGACATATCTTCAGACGATTTAAAAAAAACTGTCTGATTTTCAATTATTAATTTGTTTCCTTGAACCTTGGGCATCTATTATATCTAAAGTATAATCATTTTAAAATCAGTTTATTATTACATTAAGAACTTAGAGTTTTTAAGATTTCTGGAAGTTAGTATACAATTAAGCTTAAACCGCAGCAGCAGTAACGACAACAGTTACAGCAGCTTGTCTAGCAGCTATTGTATCTTTTATAGCTTTTGTTATGCTTATTATCATTTCTTGATCTCTTGGATTCAAATTCTCGGTATAAATTAGCTCCTCTATCCGCATTCTAACTTGCTTACGAAATTCTTTTGCTATATATACTTTTATTAACCCACTGACTTCTATTAAGCTTAATAAGCATAATAAATCAATACTAGGACTTAGATTATTAACAATTGTATTCTGTATCTGTTCCAGAATTACCATTTTTACTTCTGGTCTTTGTAAATAAAATCTTTTTGTTTCAAAAATCTTAAAAGTCTTTTTAACTTCTATTTTCAGAATTTCTTGCTTCTCTAATCGTTTAAAAAAGGCATAATAATATGTTTTATACCTTCTTGAAATTCTATCAATCCATCTATTTAACTTCCGAATTTTTTTTGAACTTTTTAAGATTTCCAATATATCATCTAGATACTCATCCCCAGTTGAGGTTGGATCTATAATTCTAATTTTTTTTCTTTCAATCAAGATTTTACCACGGAGATATAAATCCATCATCATTGCTCCTATTAATCCAAGATCTTTTGCTGCCGAAGCCCGAGAGTAAATCTTTCCTTTTTCCTCATCAAGTATCATTAATAAATAATTTCTTGAGACTAGCATTTGATCATTCTTTTTTTTTAATAAGACTCTTTAAGAAGCTATAAAAAATATCAATATATAAAAATAGGTTATATGTTTAATATCGATAGTCCAGAGGGACGGAAAAACTTTCATCTCCATATATTTTTATAGAGTGTTATCTTTTTTAGGAATCGAGAAATTTAACTAAAAATTTTGCAAAAGAAATTAGAAAGAAAAAAATAATTAAAAAGAGGGAGTCTATAAATGAAATCTGTTTTTATAAGACCCGAAAATTGTATTGGATGTAAACATTGTGAAATTGCTTGTACAATAGAACATTCTAAAACAAAAAATCTTTATACCGCAATTTCTGAAGAACCATTGCCTAATCCGAAAATTCATGTAATGCCTACCTTTGGAATAATGGCTTACCCTGGTAAATGTACACATTGTGATCCAACACCTTGTATACAAGTTTGTCCTTCTGGAGCTATAACCAAAGATAAAGATACAAACACCGTTCTTATTAATGAAGAGAAATGTATCGAATGTGGTATGTGTGCTATTGTCTGCCCTTTTGATGCTATTACATTTAATCCATCTTGGCGTGTTTCCATAGATCGTGATGTGGCTCATAAATGCGATAATTGTTTTGAACGTATTAGTAATGATTTAAACCCAGCTTGCGTAGACGCTTGTAAAACTGGAGCGCTTGTATATGGAGATATCAATGAAATTATCAAAGAAGAAAGAAAAGATATGGCTAAAATAGCCACACAATTTGCAGCAGAAATGCAAATTGAAGCAAAAGTCCCTGAATTAGTCAAATTATGGCGTGATTTGGCTCTCTCTATGACAAAAGTAGGTAGGTGAAAATAAAAATGATGAAAGAAGAAATTTTTGAAAAAACAATAGATACAACTGCTCAACAAATCTTAGAAAAAGCAGCAGAAGAACATATCGATACGGCTTGGGACAGATTAGAATCTCAAGAACCTCAATGTGGTTATGGATTACTAGGAATTTGTTGTCGAAATTGTGCAATGGGGCCCTGTAGAATTGATCCTTTTGGAAATGAACCAACTCGAGGGGTATGTGGTGCTGATTCAGATATAATTGTAGCTAGAAATCTAGCAAGAATGATTGCTGCTGGAGCTGCTGCCCACTCAGATCATGGGAGAGATATAGTTGAAGTTCTTCATTTAACTGCTGAAGGTAAAACATTAGGATATCAAATTACTGACGAAGAGAAATTAAAACGAATAGCTCAAGAATATGGTGTTGTTTTAGATGGTAGAGCTAAAGAAGATATTGCAAAGGAATTAGCTGAAAAAGCAATGGACGAATTTGGAATGATGAAAAACACAATCCAATTTGCTGAACGAGTGCCAGATAAAAGGAAAGATTTATGGAAAAATGTTGGCATTTGGCCAAGAAGTATTGATAGAGAAATAGTTGAAATCATGCATCGTACTCATATTGGTGTCGGTGCAGATTATGCGAATATATTATTGCATGGTCTTAGAGCATCACTTAGCGATGGTTGGGGTGGATCCATGGTAGCTACAGAATTTAGTGACATACTATTTGGAACTCCAGAACCAAAAGAAAGTTTAGTAAACCTTGGTGTGTTAAAGGAAGATATGGTAAATATTATTGTACATGGGCATAATCCAGTGCTATCTGAAATGGTTGTAGATGCATGTAGAGATTCTGAAATGATTGAGTTAGCAAAGCAAAAAGGAGCTAATGGAATTAATATTGCTGGAATTTGTTGTACAGCAAATGAACTCTTAATGAGAAAAGGAATTCCTATTGCTGGTAATTTCTTAGTACAAGAGCTTGCACTAATTACTGGTGCTATTGAAGCTATGGTTATTGATTATCAATGTCTCATGCCTGCCCTATCCTCTACAGCTAGCTGTTATCATACTAAATTAATAACTACCTCCCCTAAAGCAAAAATGCAAGGAGCCATGCATATGGAATTTGAACCAGAGCGTGCATATGAGATTGGAAAGAATATAGTTAAAGAAGCTGTTGAAAATTTTGAAAATAGAAACCCTGATCGAGTGAATATACCTAAAAATCCTGTTAAATTAATGGGCGGATTTTCTACTGAAGCTATTATTAAGGCTCTTGGAGGAACTGTCGAACCTCTCATTGATGCCATTAAAGAAGGTAAGATAAGAGGAATTGCGGCCCTTGTAGGATGCAATAATCCAAAAATAAAGCATGATTATAATCATGTGACGCTTGCCAAGAAGTTAATTGAAAATGATATTTTAGTTGTTGAGACTGGTTGTTCTGCTATTGCCTGTGGTAAAGCAGGTTTATTGGTTCCAGAAGCAGCAGACCAAGCCGGTGAAGGGTTAAAAGAAATTGCTAAAGCTTTGGGTATTCCACCTGTGCTACATATGGGATCTTGTGTAGATTGTAGCAGGATTCTGAATGTTGCTGCGGCTATTGCAAAAGCTCTAAATGTTGATATTAGTGATTTACCAGTAGCAGGCGCAGCACCAGAGTGGATGTCAGAAAAAGCAGTTAGTATAGGAAGTTATGTTGTCGCTTCTGGTATATACACTGTTCTTGGCGCTATACCTCCAGTACTAGGAAGCAAAAATGTTACTTCGCTTCTTACTCAAGGACTTAATGATGTTGTTGGAGCTACTTTTGCTGTGGAGCCGGATCCTGAAAAAGAAGCTGATTTGATAATTAACCATATTGAAGAGAAACGAAAAGCACTTGGATTAACACAACCACCAATTGCAGCACCTATATAATATTCTATGTAAAGAAGGTGAGAAAAAAAAATGCGACATGTGATAATTGGTACTGGGGGAGCAGGTGTAAGTGCAGTAGAAGCAATAAGGAAATATGATCAAGAATCTGAGATTTTAATGATCTCAAATGAAGATCTTCCACCATATTCTGCTTGTCTTCTCTTATATTATCTAGCTGATGAAAATAAGCGAGATATAACCTTCTGGAAAGGAGAAGATTTCTACGATCGGATGAATGTCACCCCACTATTGGGTAATAATGTGAAAAACATCCAACCTAATGACAAGAAAGTTATAGTTGGTAATGAATCTATTGATTATGATAAACTCCTGATAGCAGCAGGCGGTCATGTGGATTTACCATCCATGAAGGGTCTAGATATGAATGGTGTGTTCACCTTCAAAACACTAACTGATACTGACAATATACATAATTGGCTTAAAACACAAGAAGTAAAAAATGCACTTGTTCTTGGAGGAGGCTTTATAGGGCTTGATGCTGCTGAAGGGCTAAAGAAACATGATATAAATGTTACAATCATAGAAACTTCAGATAGAATTTTGCCCTGCATGCTAGATGAAGAGATGAGCACAATTGTGAAAAGTAATCTCCGGGAACATGGCGTTGATGTAAGAATAGAAAATGAGATTACCAAGATTTCTGGAAAGAAGAAAGTTGAAAGTGTTAAGCTTACTGATAAATCTGCTTTAGATGCCGATATGATTATAATTGCAACTGGAGTTAAACCAAATTTAGACGTTATAAAAGATAGTGGAATAAAAACAAATTCAGGAATTATTGTAAACGAATATCTTGAAACAAACATACCTGATGTTTATGCAGCAGGAGATATAGCCGAATCCTTAGATATTATAACTGGAAAAAGAGGTTCTATTTTATTATGGCAAAATGCTTTAGTACAAGGTTCAATTGCAGGTTACAATATGGCTGGAAAAAAGATGGAATATTCAGGATCTGGAAATCAAACCCTTATCAAGGTTTTTGGAAGACCTATTGTTTCAGATGGAATATACGAAGGTGAGGAAATAAGATATATTCATAATAATATTTATAAGAAAATGTTTTTCAAGGATTCTACAATTATGGGTTATATGCTCATTAATACAATGCAAAATGCTGGTGTATTCCACTCACTTATGACAAGTAAACGTGATATTTCTAAATATAAAAAACTATTGTTAAAGGATAAATTCAATATAGGTATGATCGAGATCGAAGCAGCTATGCTACAAACTATCTTTTAATTTAATAATAAATAAATTTTTTTTTTAATTTATATATGTTTTTTATATTCTTACTAAGTTTTTGTTGTATGTTACTTTCTATTTCTATATTTTCGAAAAAATTAATTATTATATAGTAATCTTAAATTAAAATATTCGAGACAAAATATTAAAATGGATGGAGTGCAAAATGCAAGTTTATGAAACTATAAAGGTTAGTGAAAGAGAAGATGGAATCGCAATTCTTACATTCAACAGACCAGAGAGATTAAATGCGATTAATCTACAATTCACTGAGGAGATGTTAGATTATCTCAAGACATTAGAAAATAATTTAGATATACGTGTTTTAATTTTAGTTGGAGAAGGTCGTGCATTTTCTTCTGGTCTTGATTTAAAAGATTTTCAAAGTATTAATAAGAGAAAAATACCAGAAGAATATAGGAAATCTAAATATTTACTCACAGATGATAAAATGAAAAGATCTGTTATAGTGCAAAAATTAATCTCTCAAATGATGGTACAACTTAGGAAAATCCCGCAACCAGTCATTGCTGCAGTAAAAGGTCCTGCTTATGGAGGTGGTTTAGCATTCGCTCTCGCGGCGGATATAAGGATTGCTGGAGAAAGTGCTAAATTTTGCAACGCATTTATAAGAATAGGGGTGTCTGGAGCAGATTGTGGGAGTTCTTATTGGCTTCCAAGATTAATTGGGTTTTCAAGAGCTGCAGAATTCATGTATACAGGAAGAATAATAGATGCTAAAGAGGCAGATACAATTGGACTTGTATCAAAAGTAGTTACTGATGATAAGCTTCTTAGCGAGACACTAAATATGGCAAAACAAATTTTAAACAAAAGTCCCTTAGGAATAAGACTCACAAAAGATGCCTTAAATATGAATGTTGATGCTTCCTCGCTTGAAGCAGCTATTAAATTAGAAAATAGAACGCAAGTAGTCTGCTCAAATTCAGCAGATATTCTTGAGGGTATTAGTGCAACTCTCGAAAAAAGAGAGGCAAAATACGACAAATGGTGAAATATTCAGTAGAAAAAATATAAAAGGAATACGTGTCAAATTTCCATAAAATCTAAATTTCTAATTCTTTTTTTTATATTATCCCTAATTTATTAGATAACTCTTTCTAGAAGTGTCTAAATTATGAAAGTTAAAGAAAATTTTATGGAATGGGAAAATCTAGGAATTGCTTTAATTACAGGAGCATCATCAGGAATAGGAGCTGAATTTGCTCATCAATTGGCAGCACAAGGTTTTGATTTAGTTTTAGTAGCTAGAAGGAAAAATAAACTTGATACTCTGAGTAAAGAATTACAAGAAAAATTTTTAGTTAATGCTGAAGTGTTTGTAGCTAATTTATCAAATATGGATGATAATGAGAAGGTAGTCGCTAAAATCTTAGAAATTGATAATCTTGATGTGCTGATAAACAATGCGGGGTTCGGAATTACGAATACGTTTTTACAAATAGATTTAAAACGACATATTGATATGATTAATGTCCACTTCACAAGCACAGTGATGTTCTGCCATGCTGCTCTTCCTGGTATGATAAAAAGAAAAAGAGGTGTTATAATTAATACATCTTCTACAGCAGCTATACACAGAAGTCCAATGAGTGTGATGTATACTACAACTAAATCAGCAGTTACAGTATTTTCTGAACTTATAAAAGAAAGGATAAAAGGCAAAGGGATTTATATTCAAAGCCTCTGTCCCGGTTTCACATATTCAGAGTTTCATGACACAGAATCAATGCAGGGTTTTCAACGTAATTGGTTTCCTAAGGAAAATTGGATGAATGCAGAAGATGTTGTTTCTTTATCATTAGACGCAGTAAAAAATGGAGAAGTTATATTCATACCTGGAGAGTTAAATATGCAATATACAAAGAGTCTTCGCAGAAAATCTATGGATAATTATCTTAACGCAAAAATATTATGAAGAAATTAGTTTCTTTCTTATCTGTTTAAGAAATTATTTTTTTTTTTACTCTCCCCCAATAAAATAAAAAAAAGGGAATCTGTAAGATGTAAAATTATGTTAATTAGAAATTTAGTAATTCCCTCTCCCATATATTTTAATCTTTCAAAATTCCTTAATATTAAACTTTCTGATTCTTTTTTTTTTACTAATAAATTAATTTATTAATAAAACGATTTTCGGCCACGGATATTAGTTCGAGGTCCCTCTTCAACTATCACTACATCACTTGCTTGGGGCCCTTTTTTTCCTTGAGTAATTTCGAATTCAACAATATCTCCTTCATAAATCACCTTAAACGCCCCACCTTCGGCTTTAATGGCGGTATAATGCACAAAGATATCCCCTGATTCATCCTCAGGTGTAATAAATCCAAAGCCTTTCTTGCTATTAAACCACTTCACAGTACCTTTTACCATTGAAAAAACCTAAACAAATTGAGTACATTAGAATAAACTGTACCAATTGTGATTTTTAAGTATTTCATTGATATAAGGTTTATGATATAATAGCAAAAAAAAAGAAATTTACTATCTTTTAACTCATAATCAATTTTTCTAAATGCTCTTTTAACTTTTTTTCCAAATGTGGGGCAATAGGATAACCAATTTTTATATTTTTAGTAAATTCAGTGTTTAAAAATTGCTCAAGATCATTATAAGAACCTTGATTTTCTAAAAAATCATCAATTTTGTTATTTTTAGACAGAATCTTAGATAATAACATATATATGATTATGCTTTTTGCTTCCTCATTATCACGTGCTCCAACAACAAGAACAGTACTATCTTCAAACAAATTACCAATATAGCTAAATATGTTTGTATTTCCCCATTTTTTAATCTTATACTTCAAAAAATCTAATACACCAATAATATCTAAAGGGGATTTATCTTCATTCAATGTAAAAAATATTCCACATTCTGCTTTTTTCTCATAGCTGGCTATTAAATTATTTGTTTGTTCAATAAGATTAATCTTTAGAGACGTAAAATTAGTATCTGGCATATTATTGGTAGAAAAAATATTGATAATTTATTCTATTTTTTGTTAATATTAAAAAATTGTATTCCAGATCGAATTTAAATACCTTAAATATTGTTTTATAAATTTAACAAACTATTTGAGGAAAGTATTATTTCACTGCAAAATAGGTGAAGGTATAATACTATGGCTTTATCAAATAAACCAAACTCATCACAAAGTTATCGTGTTTGGCCAGTATTTATGCTTTCGTTTGTAAGGTTGTTTTATGTTTCTATTTTTGAAAGAGCTCTTCAAAATTATCTTTATTTTGTTATGGATGTCCATGAGAGCACTCTAGGTTTTATATCTTCAGCGGGCGCTGTATCTTATATCTTTGCTCCTGTATTAGGGCAAGTAATCACTTCGAAGCTCGGAATTCGGAATTCGCTTATTTTATCTTCTATACTTACCCCAATTTTAACAGGGGCTCAAATACTTATCCCTGAACTATGGTTTTTAATTTTATGTCGCGTACTATTGGGGTTATCATTGGGAATTTTCTGGCCAAATTGTATGAATATATTAAGTAAGTGGCAACAAATAAGTAGTGTTGAAAGATCTAAGAAAAATTTTAAAAATTTTAATTTCTCTTGGAATGTTGGTTTTATAAGTGGTCTTCTTGTTGGTTTTGTCTGGGCTTTTACATGGAGTGATTATTTTGCCATGGTTATATCTTGGTTATTATCCTTTCTATTAATTCCTATAAGTTTTTTCATAAAAAAAGAATCATCAGACCCTATCTCAATCGAAATCACAAAATTTCAAACAGAAGATCCCATTTCTCACTTAGATATCAAACAGGATATGTTGATTAATTCGCATACCCCTATGATTATATACCCAATATTATTTTCATGGATAGGTATAATGTTTTTAGCAACCTCAAAATCAGTTTTTATTTTTGGCTATCCTATTCTTTTGAAGGCTTTTGGGAGTCCCTCCTATTTATCATATCTTGTACAATGCGGGCTACAATCAATGCAACTCGTTGGCTTAACATGGATTAATTCAATGAATATCTATAATAGAAAAATAGCATCACTCATAGGCTTGATAACAGTTCCCATAGTTGCATTTAGTTTTGTTCTCCTTGGAAACATATGGTATATTTCAATAATAACAGCTTTTGTAGGTCTTTTCTTAGGTTTAATTCATGGAACTTGCATGAAAATTATGCTAGAATACGGAACTGCGGAAAATTCCACTAAATATTCAACCATCAATGAAGTTTTAGTAGGGATTGGCTTTGGTTTAACTCCTATCATAGCAGGATACGCCGTTGAAATATATTTATACTCAATACATGTATTTATTATGATTTTTGGGCTTATTGTTCTAGCTCTTCTAACATATATTTCACGAAATGTTAATAGAGGAGAACACTAATTTCGCCTTATTATTTTTGTCTATTATAATTATAGTAAAATGAAAATCTATACATTTCTTTGTTTGGATTATAAAATCCCAAGAGTTCGCTAAAATATAAATAAAAAAATTAAGCATAAATTGATATCAATTTATAGAATCAAAAATTTCATGATTCTTATAGTAAATAGCTAAAAAGTTTATCGAGATGTGGAGTAGATCTTCCAGATGAGTCTATTAGTTCTTTAAGCTCTTTTCCCAGGTAACTCATCTCGTCTCGCGCAACTCGAGCATGACCCTCAATTGCAATTTTGGCTAATTCAGTTTTAAATCTTTTTTTCATTAAAAAGAGCAATAACCATTCAGGTATTTTCCCTATTTTTCTCATTCTATTGGGTAATATAGGAATATTCAACTTATTTAATGCTACAAGCGCTTCTTTAAAACCATGAATAAATAATTTAAGTGCATCCTTATTCTCAGCTAATAGATAAATATCAGTATCACACTTGTAAAGAGCACAAACTAATGGAATAACAAAAGCTACATGTGTTTTTAACCATGCATCGACATTTTCATTAATATCTACTTTTAATTTTGCTTTTTCGAATACAGATTTAAGTTCTTTTATACGTGGTGTTAGCTCACAACTAGGTTCACCAATTGTTATTTTGTTTTTCTTTGAAAATAAGCATCGAATCTCATGATCTTCAAAATACCCTCCTGCTCCGGGAAATCCTAATAATACGCGATCAGGACCTAAAGCTTCAATATATTCTTTAGCCCCTTTAGCGTTATTACCTAAAAATAGAATTGTAGGAGTGTTTTTGTTATTAGCTAAAATTGGCAAAATTGATTCAACTTGATTTTTTCTCATAATCACTATTACCAAATCATAAAAATCATCTGGTTTTAAACTTTCAACAGTTTTTACCTCTGTAGTAGTTTTCTCTTTACTTAATATGTTATTCAATACAATTCCATGAGTGTTAATATCTTTTAAACGCTGTCCTCGAGCTAATATCGAAACATCATAACCAAATTCAGATAACTTCGCAGTATAAAGACTACCTAATACCCCCGCACCATATATTAGAATTTTCATAATTTCACCACCATAATTTCAAAATAGTATTTTAAATTTTTTTTGCTATCCTAAATGGTAGATATCTTCCTACTGAATTCTTATAATTTCTATAATCCTCACCAAATTTACTAAGCAAATATTTTTCTTCAGCAATAGCTTTTGAATTAAAGGTAAAGATATTGAATATCCCTATTAATAGTGTAATTCCCGTTGGTATAATTAAAAACGACCCAATAACGAGTAAAAAAATTCCAAAAACAATAGGATTTCTCATCACTCTATAAATTCCTGAAGTAATAAGTTCCGTATCATCTGTGGGCAATTCAATCCTAAAGTTAATCCCAAGTGCTAGAATTCCTAGTATTTCAAATATAAAACCTATTGATATAATAATCATACCAGTTAAAACCAAAAAGTCATTAGACAAGAATTCAAATCGTAAAAATCTCTCTAATATATAATTAAAAAATATATAGGAAATAATAAAACCTAACCATAAAAATATAGACACAGAACTAAGCCTGGTTAAAACAGAAGCTCCTTTATGAGTACCATGAGGGTTTTTTCCACTTTTTTTTACTATAATAAGAGGCCAAAAAAAACCAATTAGAAATAAAAATATCGAAATAATAAAAAAATTTTTTATAAATATTGTTTCCATTATGTATATTCACTAATTTTAATTTGAAGATTTACTTTTTTTCCTATTCTAAAAAAATATAAAATATCGTGGAACTTTTTTCTTATATTTTAGATATGATTCACCATATTGATTTTTAAGTCTTTTTTCTTCTCCTAAAATACTAAAATGTGATCCGGAAATCGAAACTAGAAGTATAATTAGCGATATCCATGACCCTATCATAAGTATATGTCCAAGAAAAATAATATAAATACTAATTAATTGTGGATTACGGGATATTTTATAAAATCCAGTAGTGATTGGTTTTCCTAAAGGTGCATTTTTAAAGTTAATTATAGCAATACTCAAAGCTATTATTCCTATAAAATATAAAATAATTCCGATAATAAATTCAACAGAACCAAATTTTAATGGTGAAAGAAATAATAAAATAATATTTATAAGAGTAAATGATTTCCCTATTGCTGTCATGGCTATTTGTGTTTTTGTCCATCCTTTCCTATCGATTAATCTTGTTCTTACTTCTTTTGGGCATGTAAATGTTATAATAGTTTGTATCGAAACATAAATTACTAAAGGAAGCCAACCATTTAACCATCCTATTCCAAATCTGGTTACTAATTCCATATTTTCATCTCTTTTTTTTAAAAAAATATAAAATATCGGGCAACTTTTTTCTTATATTTTAAATATGATTCACCATACTGCTCCGTAAGCCTTTTTTCTTCTCCTAAAATTCGAAAGTGACCAAATAAAATTGATAAACCAAAGGTGAAAAATGCAGTCCAAGAACCAATTGCTAAACAATTTCCTATTGATAACAAATACATCATCATTAATTGCGGATTACGAGATAATTTATATAATCCAATAGTTATTGGTTTATTAAGCGGTGAATTTTTAAAATTGATAAGCGCTATAAGAAATCCTATTGTTCCAATAATTATTAGAGCAGTTCCAACAATAAACTCAATAGAGCCAATATTCAACGGAGTAAAAATAAATAATAGAAGAGTAATTAAACCAAATATTTTCGCGATTTTAGATAAGGTTTTCTGCAATTTAGTCCATCCAACTTCATCATAAAGCCGTGAAATTACCTCCTTTGAACAAATTAATAAAAAGATCCCAAATAAAGTAAAGAATATTACTTGAAAAATCCAACCATTAAGCCATCCAATTGATAAGGCAGGAAATAATTCCATACTTTTTCACCTAAATATTCTTATTAAATATATTATTCTTCATTATTTTTAAACTTTTTAGTCATCCCTAATTTATCTAAAAATACTCTTTAAACAATTTATACTAAAGGATGATGTAGAGAATTTCTAAGCCAAAAACCCTAAATTAATAATCTGCATATAAATTCTAGTATGCAATATCTTTATTCTAATTTCAAAAGTCTCAAATTCAAAGGCAAAAGCTCCTAATATAATAAAGATGAAAAAAAAAGAGATAATAGACTTTAAACTTAAAAAACTTTTTCTTGAATTCAAAAAGGAATATGAAATAGATATGAGTGGAAGAAAAAAATTACTTCCTCATATTTACTAGTAAAGATTCAGTATATTCAAAAGAGATAATTATCTCCAAGGCAGATGCGTTTAAATTGGTCGGGAAATGTCTCTTTAATTAATTTTAAATGCTGTGTACAATGGCACGCACCGATAAAATCAATGTTTTCTAAATATGAGAGCTTTCGAAAACCATGAAATCCTCCAATAATGGCTTTTATATTTCCGAGTTTTTGAGCTATCAATATAAACTGCTCTACTCCTGGATGTGAGCATCCTACTAGTATAATTAATTCATCATGGATAGTTTTTAAGAAAACTGCTTGTTCTGAGATAAAATTTCCTTTGATTTCACCTGAAATCATAAAATTTTTTTCTATTTCTTTTAATTCAGAGAATCCATGAACTTTATACCCTGAATATCTTCTTAAATAAGACTTCACATGAGCTATAGGCACATAAATCTCTATATTAGGATTAATTTGAAGTATTTTATCTAAACCTCCTGCGTGGTCATGATGATTATGTGAAATTATAACATTTTTTATAGCTGAAGTATTCACATTAAATTGTTCAATATTATGGATTAAAATATTCCCATTCCCGCCTGTATCAAATAAAGAGAAATTTTCTGTGAAATGGTTATATATCAACACAGAGAATCCAAAACCAGGTAAAAATCCAGGTTTAGGACATTTATCATCAAATACGATATTAATTTCAAACGATGAATCCATATTCATATATTTAAAAAAAAAGTAATGATTATTAATTAATTTTATAAGAACTTAACCAGATAACTTTACCACTCAATAACTGCCCATAGTGCGGGGTGATCAGACTGTGGGTCTAAAATGTATCGTGCCATTGTGATATTAAAATTATTAGATACAAATATATGATCGATTCTATCCTGATCGAATACTTCACGCAGTTTATCCACCCCAACACCATTATTATCTATTCCTGTTGGCCATTTTGTTAACCAAACATCCTGCAATACAGCAACTGACATATTATAATAAAGTGAACCTTCTCGAGTATTGAAATCTCCCATTGAGATTACATAATCTTTCCCTTCTATGCGATCCATCAGTGTTTCCATATGAGCTAGTTTAACATCATCACTTCCAGAAGGATGGTTTATATATACATTGAAGATTATACCATCCACTTTAATTTTAACCTCAGTAGTACCAATTTCATCTTCGTCACTATACGTAAAAATTGTTTTTCCCCTAATAATTGGATATTTGGACAATACAGCAGCCCCATATGTTCCTGTAACTGTTTTAGGCCCATAAAATGAAAAGTAGTTTAATCCTGTTAATCGGTTGACGAAATAACGTACAATATCTGTATTTCCACCAGAAAGTCTCGCGACGTCACACTCTATTAAACCTATAATATCCGGACTCACTTCTTTAATAAGAGCCAATTGTTTATCATAATTCTTTTCACCACTCATATTAACGCCTTGTTGGACGTTATATGTAAGAATTTTAAGGGACGTTATGGTTCCTCCTTCAGGATATTTACGATAAGGTTCATAAAGAGATACAGATATTGTAGTACCAAGTAATAAGATTGCCAAGAATCCACCTATCACTAATTTTTCATTGCGACTTGAAAATAATGCTGTGAATTTTAATGAATTTTTGCGAAATATTCCTTTAGTAGGAATTGTTATAACAACTAACAAAAATGGAAGCCAGAATAAATTACGAAAGATTGGACTCACAGGATCTACATATCCCCAAACATATGTGAAAATTAGTATCAATGACATGAGGAGAATGAATAAACCTCCTAATCCAAATGCTTTACCTAATTTAGATGGACTCGCACGTTGCTCAATAACTTCTCTAGATAAGCAAATAACATCAATAAAAACTATCGGTAATGATATTATCATTACACCTAATGGGATGTAATAAAACCAAGGAGCTGGATGATCTATAATAACAGGAGCTGAATCAGGATTAGCAGGAAATGGAAATGTATGCACTGCAATAGTTAAAACAACTGAAATTATGAAAAAAATATTCCAAAGCCACAACATCCAAGGTTTTAACTTCTTAATGATTTCAGGTTTCATAGTTAAGACTAATATAGATAAAGAAATCATTACAGCTACAACAATTGTAATCGCTATATAATTTCCTCCAGTCCATCTTGAAATGACAGTTGGACTACTAAAAGCAAAGTAATTTATAATTAATGCACTTGTAAGTCCTAAAACTAATGGATATATCATTTTTGAACCTTTTCTTTCCTCCAATTTTAGCTCTCCTGTAGAAACATTTTTTTGCTCACTAGTAGGATATGTAAATTCTCCATTACTTTTGGTTTTTAGTCGACCTATTATTGAGAGAATAGCAATCCCTGCTAGAATCCACCCAATAAATTGAAAATAATTATATGTAGAAATATCGATCGTTGAATTAAGTGCTCTAAATGTAATTGAAAGTAAAACAGCTAAAGCTAGCGCTACGCCCAACCTCAAACTCACTTTTTCTCCATCTTCCTTGAAACTTTCTGAAAAATACACAGGAAAGAAAAGCATAAAAGCACCTACTCCGAATCCTGCACAAATAATTTTGTATGCTGTATCTATTAAAGGATTAATCACACGGGTAAAAACTATTATAACAGCTACAATTTCAAGAAAATAATTTGGAATTTTATTCTTAAAAATTAAAAGAACAAAGGGTGATAAAAAAAATGCCATTGCGAGTGCTTTTTCATCCATTGCTAGTTTTAAAAGCTCTAACATATATACAGCTTCAACGAAATCTGAGATCAATTGAAAGAAGAAAAGAAATATTATTGTTAATAATACAAGTTCAGAATTGATTTTTTTATAAAAATTATTAATTGGTGACATGATCTACATTTTAATTTTTCTTGTTTATAAATCTTCTAGTCTCATAGTCCACTATGACCTTTAGATCTTTGAACTCTTACTTTCTTCAATCCTGCATCTTCCAAAATATATTTAACCTTCGACATTTCATCTACGCTTGGTCTAATTGTATCATGATTTACTTTGGGAACTTTTAACCTATTCTTGTTTTCTATTATAGTAAATATCTATTCTAAAATGCCCAAAAATAGATTCCACATCCAATTTAAAAACTTTTTCCCGGATAATTAATTATTGTGGAGCAGATGCCCCTATCTTTACATATTTGATCGTTTTTTTTAAATTTTAGTATTTCTTTATTATATTTTGACATTACAAACTAATATTTAAGAAATCCAAAAAAAAAAAAGAAATGTGAAAGATTAAGAAAGAAAAAATTTAAATTATTTATCATTTATTACCAAATTCTAAAAGCAAAAGATAAGAATATATACTTAAAAATTATGATTTATTAAAATCACAGTTTAATAATATAAAAAATGGGAGTACCAAGTTTTTTTTATAAAATTTGTATTGTTGGTAATTTTGGAGTAGGCAAAACAACTCTACTTCACCAATATTTAGATAAGAGATTTAACCCTAATGTAACATCTACAATTGGTTCCCATTTTTTTGTAAAACACCTTAAAATCCCAAATGTTAAGAATTTAATAACTTTGCAAATATGGGATTTAGCGGGCCAGGAGCATTTTAAATGGGTAAGACATGTGTTTTATAAAGGTGCGAAAGGTATAGTATATGTGTTTGATTTATCAAGAAAAAACACATTTGAAGATATTGTTGGATGGAAAAAAGAAGTAGAGAATTCAATCGGCTTTTTACCGAATGTCTTAGTGGGAAATAAACTCGATTTAGTTAACTCTGAAGAAAAACTAATAACTGATCAAGATTCTGATAGTTTAAGACAGCATTTAGATGCGTGTGCATATTATGAAACAAGTGCTAAAACAGGTATAAGTGTTAATGATGTATTCAAGAAATTAACTTCAGAAATGTATAAAATCTCTAGAAAATAATTGTTATAATCAACTAGTTTATTTTAGTAAAGCATTAGTAGGCATGTAAATTGTAATTTAGATTGCTCTTGGATCATAAGTTTCCATAAACCATTCAAATACAACTGGGAGATTCTCAATAATACGATATTTAATCTCTTTATGCAAAACCACTAGAAAGATTTCTTCAAGTTGTCTTACACTCTTAAGCTCTTTATTATTTTTTATTTCCTTCAATTTATTCTTATCTTGAAGGTCTATATGGAAAGTGATATAATCACTCATGTCAACATATTGCAAATCCCATGAATATTCAAGTTCACCTTGAATAATTGAAAGAAACTCTTCAAATGAATCTTCCAAGGAAATCCATCCCTCTAACCAAGTAGATTCATCCTTATATAATACAAAAAAATTAGCAGTAACTTCAAGAGGTTGATAATTCTCTTTTACTTTTTCAAAATCCGGCATTCTGAGTGCTTAAATTAAAAGCTAATTAAAAATTTTTTTAATTACAATAACGTAAATTATTCTAAAAACAATTCCAGAGGCCCTTACTATATTGATAAATTAAGAAGTTTTAGAAACCTTTAATAAGAAATATTTAATCAAAGTGCTAAAACTCAAGGGATGATTCATGAATTTATATAATTTAGACTAGCAATATCAAACTTTATAGGGACTACTACAGCTTTATTTTTAAATTTATATTTTCTTAACGTAGAATTTTCGTTATATCATCACATAAACTAAGAGATTTTAAAAGTTATAAAAATTGTAAATTAATCTTATATTTAATGGAGGATTTTGAAAAATACTACTTGAACCCTTAATACTTTAAATAAACTAATAACGAAATAGTAAATATAAAAAAATATTCGATTTTAATGGTATATTTTCAGCTTAATCGATTAGGATTTGATTGTGGACTGGATAAAAAGAATTGTGATAAATATCCAGATTTCTGCATGGAATGTGTCAAAAATCAGCTTGAAAAATTAGGATTAGATCTTAGCCAAAATATAAAAATCACATTAATTGATTCTGAAGAAAAACGACTTCGGATGTCTCAAGAATTAATATGGCAGAAATTTTTGGATGTTTTAAACTTAAAACATATAGTATTATTAGCTATTGGTTCTGGTTTATCTATCGTTAGTTATCCAATTTCAGGAGCAGGTGTAAATATAGAATTGTTAACAGGATTTATACAAGCAAATATATCATTTTCAGAAACAAGTAATGTTTCGAATGGTAGTTTAAATCATCAAAATAACTATCAATTTTATGAATTTCAATATGAGAATTTTAATATTTTACTTAAAAATGGGCAATTCATTAGGACTTGTTTAGTATTAGATCATAAAGCTTCTGAGAGTCTGAAAACTCTTGTGACGGAATTTATAAGCGATTATGAGAATAGATATCGAGATAATATTGAAAATTATATAAAAACAGGAAAGCTTGGTTTTGGAAGGACTATAGATTTTATAATAGATACCTTTAATATTAAATTAGTATTTCCTATGGTTCTCACACACACATTTTTACCAGGTACACTAGAAAAAATAAAAAAAAATCCCATCCAAAAAGCAATAATAGATTTTGCAAATGAATTTTTAGCTTCAAAATCTGTCTTTTTTATTAATAATTTACTCAATAAAGTTCAAAAAATAGTTAATATTGACTCAAATGTCATATTATATGAAATTTATCAACTTCTTGAACAAAATGTAATCATTCCTACTACAATTGAAACTGCTGAAGATAGAGTTAAAAATTTTCAAGAAATACGAGCAACCAGAATTGCTAATAATGAGTTAATCTCTACGATAATAGCTAATGAAGATGCAATAAATGAATTGAAAGAAAGAGCTAAGGAATTGAATGTAGAAGAAGCACAAAAATTAATGAATCAATTTATTAGAAAGGCTGAGACTGCTGAACGATCTTCAGTGTATAAGGAAGCACAAAGAGAATATGAAAAAGCTCTTTATTTAGCCACTGGTTTTGATCTCGAACAAGATATTGGCAGAATTTCATTCATGGTTTTAGAACTTGATAAAAGGATTAAAGAATTAGAATTAGAATATGTTTTGGGAGCTGGAGAAAAAGCAGAAAAAAAAAAGGACTATATTAATGCGATTAATTATTATAAACAAGGATTAAAAATTCTTGAAGATGTTGAAAACCTGAATGGAAATGAATCCAGAATTAGAAAATTGGAGAAAAAGATTTCAAATCTTCAAAAGCATTTATAAAAGATCAAATAAAGGATTTTTCCATTCTGAAATTTCATTCATAAAAATAGGAAATTAATAGATATGCTAATCAAATATAAAAATAATTATTGATCACAGTTATTTAGACTAATATTAATTATTATTTTTTTGTTTTTAAGATAATATGGAAGAATTAGATAGACTTGATAAGAAAATAAGAAATATTGGGTTATTATTAATAGTTATAGCCATCGTATTGTTGTTAATTTGGATTTTTAACTATTTAAACTCACCAGAAAAAGCATCACCCTTATTAATGTCTATCGGCATAGCATTATTACTTAGTGGTATTCTATTAGTTACAAGAATACAATATATAATTTGGATGAAAAAGCGTTATTGATTAAGATTACTCGCATTAAATGAAATTTTGCTCTCAATTTTTTTTAGAATTCGTAAAACCCTTCTTTCACGAAGAAATGTGTTCTAGCAGAGATATTACAATGAAATCCTAATAATATTCAACACCTACAAATTTTAAAAATAATTTTTAAATTATAAAACTAAAATTTAATAATTCCTGAATAGATCCTAAATTATGCCGCCACCTAAAAAAGAAGCTATATACATAATTATACCCACTATATTCCTATACATTCTTATCTTAGTATTATTCCTTTTAACCCCTTTTCCAGATGCATTTAATTTCATCATTAGATTTGGTGCGCTATTTGGGTTTACATCAATGTTCATAGCGACTATGATGATTCCTTTTGTGGTTCAATTATACAAGATTTTTGGAAAACCGTTTGTTAAGATACATCATATCTATTCAATCATGGGGCTGATATTAGTCACACTCCATCCAGTAGTATTCGCAATTTCTGTGTTAGATATTGCTGTTTTTTTGCCAGAATTTGGCTCTTGGTATGGTTTTTGGTCGTTAGGGGGCAGATTAGCACTCATTTTAATTTATATTGCAGTTATAGGAGCACTTTTACGGATGAAAATTAAAAAAAATTGGAGGTTAATACATTCCTTAAACTATATAGCCTTACTTCTCGCATATATTCATGGTGTTCTTATAGGTACAGATTTTCAAAATATCGGGATTTTAATCATTTTTACAATAATGATAATTCTGAGTTTCGGAGTGTTAATTTATAAGAGATATTTAATATATAAAAGGAAAAAAGGGAAAAAGTAAAATTTAATTTATAATCCTGCATATAAGGTATTTTTTAAGGAAATGATCGTCAATTTGGCTTCCTATTGTATTACATTTGAATTCGATAGGAATTTAGCTTAAATAAGTTTGATTTGCTACGATATAGAAACCTGCCATCACAAATAGTGAAAAACCCTGTACTCGTAATGAGTGAATGAGTGTGCTTTATATATTTTTACCAATAGATCTATAAAATCATAAGTTAAATATTTAAATAACCATTTTCTAGAAATCTTATCTTAGTAAATCTATTTAATAAACTAATTAGAAGATAAAAACTAAGTGATTTATAAATGAGGATTAAAAAATACACACTTGTTATTGTTTTTCTTCTACTTTTATTACCATTGATTAATAGTTATCTTAATAATGACTTCCTATCCAAACATGATGATACTTCCAAAAACAAAGAAAATGATCAATCTGATTCTGATAAACTTAAACTTTCATTTATTCAAGACTGGAATAAATCATATGATAATGGAGATAATGAATATGGACGAGGTATTGCGGTAAATGAACTAAATGGAGATATATATGTCACTGGATTTCCTTGTGAAATATGATAGTGATGGTAATTGGAAATGGAATAGAACATGGAGAACAAAGGTGGATGATGAGGCATGGAGTATAGGTATCGACTCTTTAGATAAAATATATGTATGTGTTCACACACTATTTCATAACGTAAGCATATTAAAATATAGTACCTCTGGAGATTTATTATGGGATAAAACTTGGGCAAATAACTCTATATATCAATACTGGTGGCAAGATATGTATATTGATTCTTCAGATAGAATTTATATAACAGGTTATAATCGTACGTACACTATGGGAATATATGATATTTTTGTAGGGAAATACTCTATTGAGTATCCTGGAATATTTACATTAACTTGCGATTCAGGCTCCTTAGATACAGATGGAAACTTTGACTTAACATGGACAAGTTCAAGTGGAGCAAACAATTATTCTATTTATCAATATTCTAGTTTTATCACAGAAATTAATGATAGCTTAATATTACTTGCAGATCAGAACGTAACCTCACCATTCCCTATCTCTGGATATTCGAATGGTACTTATTACTTTATTGGTGCTGCTTTTAATAATTATGGTAATAGAACTTCAAATTGTATTAAACTTACTGTAGCAATACCTCCGCCTACAGCACCGAGTTCATTTACTTTATCCTCAGACGCAGAAACTCCTGATAATGATGGAAATTTTACCTTGACATGGACAAGTTCAAGTGGAGCAAACAATTATTCTATTTATCAATATTCCAATTCTATCACAGAGATTAATGATAGTTTAATTTTACTTGAAGAAGAAATTGATTCACTTTCACTTCCATTAAGTGGATATTCAAATGGTGAGTATTATTTTATAGTGGTTGCTTATAATAATTTTGGTAATACATTTTCCAATAATCATAAAATTGAAGTTGAAATTACACCTGGAAGACGTGAAGCTAAAATACTAGGATATAATTTAATATATTTGGTTACTGCAGTTATTGGTGTGTCTTCAATCTTGGTTTATCGACGATTAAAATATAAATAAACTAATCATAATCCTATTTTTTTCTTTATTATCCTTTATTTTTCTAGTTAAATTTAATTCGATGCAAAAATAATTTCGTTAACTAAATTCTTTCCTCCTCACAATAGAATTATTATGAAATCCATTATACAGTTAAAGGTTAAGACCTTTAATCTTGAAGAACCTGAGGTAATTCCTACCCATACCATAAATATCGATGGAAAACCTTATCCTGATTTTTTTGAATTATACAGAATTAGAATAAAGTGGATAAAAACGTTTAATCTTCAAATAAATCTTCAAATTTCATTCTTAAAGCTTTTGAAATTGTCTTTAACTCCTCCATTGTAAATTCTACAAGCAAATCTGATTCATCTACATCTCTTAGATGCTGCAATCGCTCTATTTCAATGCCATATTTCTTATGGATTGTTTCTAACTCATCTAATGTTTTATTACCTATGATATCATGTATGATGGGTTCAAATTTGAATAATTCTTCTATTGATGTATTTAATTCATCTTTTAATTTAAATGATAAAGTGAGTTTGGGATTGTAAGTACCTTTTTCTAAATAATAAATAGTTTGGCGAGATACCCCAACCCTGCTTGCAAGCTCCAGCTGGGGAATATCTAGAGCTTCTCTAAGCTCTTTTATTCTTGAAACCATTTTCTTTTTGAATTTCAGGGCTTCTCACCAACTCATTTTATATTAAAGTTAATTCCTATTTCAATTCGAAAATATCTTTTATCTTACAATTCAATGCTTTTGCTATATTAATAGCTAACACCACACTGGGGTTAAAGGAGCCTTCCTCTAATTATAAAATCGCATCTATTGAGCATTTAACTATTTTAGCTAATTCGATATGCGATAATCCTTTATTTTCTCTAATCTCTTTCAACTTTGATTTTATCTCATCTGCTTCTAGCATCCTAGAAAGAAGATCACTAGTGAAGTTGTCAAAAGCTAGATCTTCAGGTTTTAATAACTTATCTTCCATTCCACTTGGAATTTGGGAAAAACGTGTCATCATTTCAGTTATCTTATTTTTGAGGATTGATGGATCTTTTAAACCTGGGATGTAACCTTCTGGACGATAACCAATTCTAATTGCGTGTCCATAAGAATAGATCTTTCGGACGGTACCTCCGCCTCCCGCTGTTTCAATATTAAATGTGTATGTTTTAAATAATCTATCAAACACACCTTGTACGATACAAATATTCTGAATCCGGTTGAAAGGAATAGTTACTTGTCTCTTATCAAATACTCCAAAAGAGAGAGTAAGAGAAGAATTTGTGATTCTGTAAGAAAAGTTGGATACATAGGTTGATAAGTAAATAAAATAGGTGATTAAAACTAAACCGTCAATAAATATTATAGCAATTGTTATGAGCCATGGTAAAATGATTATTAAGTTTTCCCGAGTCTCTAATGCTTCTATTCTTTCATATTCAACTTTAGAGTTTGCAATTACATAGTTACTAACGACGAATATTACGAACACTCCAATGCATATTATAAGGTCTTTAATCGCTAATGTACTCCCAGTCTTAAGAAGTTCTTTTTTTCTATAATCTCTTGAAATAGAACTTTCATATATAATTTCTTCATCACTAATCTTTCTTCACATCATTTTATTATGATTAAACTAATCCGAAAAAATAAGAAAAAAAATTGTAATACAATTAAATAATTTTAAACAAATCTTCAACAGAACAATTCAATACTTGCGCAATTTTATATGCTAAAGCTAAGCTTGGATTATATTTTCCTTCTTCCAAATACTTGATCGTTTGAAGTGGTACTCCAACTTCTTCTGCTAATTCCGCTGCGGATTTATTGATTTGTTCACGTCTGTCTCTTATGGAAGTTTGAAGATTTTCACCCTCTCGCATTTTTGACATAATATAACTAATGAAATTGTCGAATGCCAGCTCTTCAGGTTTAAAGATCTTGTCTTCTAAACCGCTTGGTACTTGTGAATATTTTGTCATCATCTCCTTAATTTTTCTTCCAATTATGTTTGGATCTTTTAGTCCTGGAATATATCCCTCAGGTTTCGCAACCCCATGTTGGGCACTCGCAGCTGCCGCTGCCGCACCAGCAGTTTCAATTTTGACTGTATATGTCTTGAACATCCTGTCAAACACGCCATTTACAATGTTAATGTTTTGGATTCGCGTATAAGGAATGGTCGCTTTTTTCTTAGTAAAAACCCCATGACGGAGAACAATGGTGTTTTCTTTTATTTTATACGAAAATGCATTTAGATATGCTGTAAGGTATAGATATTCAATGATCATAAAGAAAGAAAATGGTATTACAAAAGCAAACACTACAACCCATACATAGACTATTATCGGTATATATATTGGATTTTCTAAACCATCCGTTAACACCATTACTGTTGCGAACCAAGCAATTAATGTAATTCCTGTACAGATTAGGAAAAAATTAATGGCTGATTTCAACATTTCTTTAGATCTATAATCTTTAGAGATGGTTCCCCCGTAAGAAGATTTGTCAATAATCTTATTTTCCATTTTATTTTCATTACCTCTTTTTTGTTTTTTTAAATGATTTTTATAGATTTAATATTAAAATTAATTTCTGCTATTTTCATTCTATTTTTGGGTAGATTTTATTTTAAAAAAATTTATGTATTAATTACCTATTACTCCAATTTATCTAATTTTCGCATGCCATAATAGAATATTAGAAAAGCTAATGTAATATGTATAAGGATTATTGGACCGATAAATATCAATTTGATAAATCCTTGATTCACAAACTCTAATATATTTAATTCAATTAATAGAACCATTATCCCAATAATAACACTAAAATGAATAATAAATCCAAATGCGATATTGCCAGACATCGTTCGCCCTTTCTCTTCAAATGAGGGATTAATACATTGAATTCCTACAGCTTCCGTCACCGCGAGTGAACAAAAAATTAATAATAGGAGTGCATGTATGATTCCCTGTACTAAGTCAAATTTGTAAATTATTCCATGAACGATAGATATCGGAATTATCAATAGAATATTAATGATGAAGAGTGCCATGATGTATGAGTAGACTATTCCCTTTATACCTCGTGGAGATCGTTTAAATACCCATAAAATGTCCTTTGAATCGACAAAAATAAAACTCCCAATCATCAGACTAAACATCATGCCCACAGTTATTACAATCCAAACACTCATTATCTCATTAGACAAATTTTCTTCGGAAGTAAATAAAACCATTAAAGCCATTAACGATGCTACCCCTCCTATGTATACAAGTTTTAAGATGTTTTCTCTCTTTCTGAAATAGTTTTTCAAATGAATAACAATTAACCCGCCCCATTTTTTTCCTGTTAATTTACCAATCATGCGATAAAATTTGTTATCTTCTATTATTTTTGTTGAAATCTTTTCTATGCTCCCCTCCAATGTATAAAATGAGTCTGCTTTCTTCATGGATATATATAAAAGTAAAAAAAGAACTCCAATGGCCAAGACAGAACTGGTCAATATGTTTAATACATACTGTTCTATTAAAGCTGAATCAATTACAAATAATATGATATTTGAGTACCAAAATGATGGATAAAACATAAACCAGTTTTTAGTTTCAGGATTTTCAATAAGATAATTAAAAAGAAACTGCATCGAGTACATTATAACCACCATAACAATCGCGATGATCATTATGACTGATTTACCAAAATCACGCGCCTTTTCACTCTTAGCGATTTTGTGTTCGAGAAAGGATGCAATAATAGAGCCTATCAGTGTAGATAATATCACCATACCAAATAATGACAAATAAATAAACATAAATTGAAGCAACGTAAGATTAATTAAAGGATTGAACAAACCTATTAATATTGGACCAAATATTAATATGAAAACACTGTAAATCGGCAGCTTTCCTAAAAATTCACCGATGAAAATATCACCAGCTTTTACAGGTGAGGAAATTAAAATTTCTTTGAAACCAATTTCAGCTTTCCTATATACAATATTTAATGGATACATTAATATTATAAAGAAAAATATCATCATCACATACTCAATAATCATTGCGACAATGGGTCTGAAAAGAGAATTCGCTTGCACTTCTGCTTTAGGTAATAAATTATCCATCATAAGAGGACATAAGAAGAATGTCCATATGAAAAGAAACGAATAGAGAGAGATAAAAAACAAAGTGCGATGATTTCTGAAGCGATATGTCTTTAATAAAATTTCATTCTTAGCAATTTTTTTCCATAGAGCTTTCTTTTTTACAGGGAATGCTTCAAAAAGCAAATCTTCCCTTAGTTTTGGGCCTTCTAAACTTGTTGATGTAAGAGTCATCTTTTCAATTTATCCTCTCGCTTTTTTTCTTTTTTTTGAATTTTTCCGAGGGTTAACTGAATTAGGGACCTCTTCTCTCCATGCTAATAGATCTTCAATATGAACTGCTCCCATAATTTTTAAATATGCGTCTTCCAAATCACTAGCATTTTGAGATTTAATGATATCTTTTGGGCTCCCTTCCAATTTTAAGACACCTTTATCAATGATGCCTATGACGTCACAAAGTTCCTCTGCAGCATCAAGAAGGTGGGTACAGATGAAAATGGTTTTATCTGCTTTATTAACGAGATCTAAAATGAGGTCTTTGACCATACGGGCAGCAGCAGGATCAAGATTAGATGTGGGCTCATCTAAAAAAATTATCTGAGGATCTTGAATTAGTGCGGCACAAAGACAAATCTTTTGCTTCATTCCTCGAGAGTATCCCTCCAAAAGATCATTTTCTCGACCCTCTAAATCAAATATATCAAGTAATTCTTCAATACGAGCGGAAATTACCTCTTTAGGTAAATAATACAGCTCACCAATGAATTTTAAAAATTCTTTTGCTGTTAATTTTTGATATAACCCAGGAGATTCAGGTAAGAAACCACAATTCAATTTAACGTCTGTACTTTGAGTAATAACATCAAAACCACCTACTTTAGCTGTACCAGCTGTAGGTGATATAATTGAATTTAATATTCGAACAGTTGTAGTTTTTCCTGCCCCATTTGGTCCAAGTAAGCCATATGTACAACCATAAGGAATTTTAAGATTTAAATTATTTACAGCAATTACATTTCCAAACTTTTTCACAAGATTGGTGGTCTTTATAGCAATTCTTTCTATTTTATTCGACATTTGTGTATTATATTAAAAAGTTATTTTACTATGTTAAATAAACTTAACATAAGTATTTAAATGTTTCGATCTTACGATAGACCATGAATTAAGGACCTATAATCCTCTTTTCTAATATTTAACATTGAATTTTTATAAATACTTGTTAAAAATATTTAACATTAATATAAAAGAAATAATTTTTCAAGAAGAGGTCCTACCAACAACAAGGATTAAAATTATCTTTATAATTCTCTAACCAGTAGCAAATAGGGTATTTTGTATAGTCCTCTGTTAATTCTTCTCCCCGTTGAATCTTGTGTAGTGCTATCGCACAAAATTCATTTTGATCTTCAGGAGCACCGATGTTTGCATTAGGTGAATGATTTATGAATCTAAAATTATCCACACAAAAGATTAGAGAATCAAGATCCACTACATAATAAGAATATCTAAGTATAATTTCTATTATATTAGTTGTTGTAAGAGATTTATGAGAAGATTCAAGTGTTAGAAACTGATCCTTTGTAATTACTATGACATCTTGAGGGCGTGCATGCCACAGTATGGTCCCTTTTGGAATAAATTTCTTAGCAAATAACCCTAAACCATGAATTTTACTCGGTCGTACTTCTACATATTCCTTAATTGGATTATTTGATGCTAGCTCATAGGGAAAATCCTCATAAACCATCAATTGCAAATATAGTATGAATACTATTTATATTTTTAAATTATTCGCTATCAAATTTTTAATATAAAAAAAAAATTGAATTTAAAAGTTTTTAAAATACTTAATTATTCAGGCGGTTTTTGCCCTATCGCACCATAAGCTTCTTCTAGAGTTGCCCAAGTTTCTATTGAATATTCAAATCCAGGGATAGATGCGTACATAGCTAAGGTAGCCATAGCACGTCTCAGACCTTCTTCAAGTTTCCCTTCTTTTACCAATGTAACACTCAATGTGGTTATACCGTCCAAAGTACCCTTTACAGCATTAGGTACTACTGATTCTCCTAGAGACTCATCCTCTGGAAATTTTCTTGCAACTTCAATAGCTTTTTTAACAATTTCAGGTATCACATCGCTTGGCCAACGTGTATAAACAACTATATATGCCATATTTTTTTACCCTCTTTTTAATTTTTCTACTTTTTTGTAATTAGATTTCTAAGTAAGTTATAATTTCATTTTTTATTATTTAAGCATTTACATTTTAGTCATTTTCTATTAGAAACTGTTAATTTTTAATTATTTCTATTCTTTTCTCTAAGAAAAACTTAACAAATTTTGAAAACATAACATTATTTTGTGAATTAAAATGGCTAGACCTAAGGTTGTATTACCAGAAAAGGGGATTCCTGAAAATGAACTCTTTAAACAAATAGAAGACATTCGGAAAGATGATATCAACTGGAGAGATGGTAAGGTTTGGAGCTTGGTGTATCATGCTACGGACAAACATACAGAACTGCTCAAAAAAGCATATACCATGTTTTTTTCTAAGAACGCTTTAAGCCCGATGGCCTTTCCAAGTCTAAAGAAATTCGAAACAGAAGTTATTTCAATGGCAGTTGATTTATTTAATGGAGATAAAAGATGCTGTGGGAGCATGACTTCTGGAGGCACTGAAAGCATTTTAATGGCTATAAAGACATATAGAGATTGGGCGGAAAAAAAGTTTCCAGATATAAGAGAACCAGAGATGGTGTTACCAAGTTCAGCTCATCCTGCTTTTGATAAAGGAGCAGATTATTTTAAAGTAAAATCTGTTCGAGTACCCGTAGATGAAGAGACCCATCGAGCAGATATAAAAGCTATGGAAAGGGCATTAAACAGCAATACTATAATGATGGTCGGTTCGGCATGTGATTTCCCGAGGGGGGTGGTAGATCCTATATCAGAACTTGGCACTATTGCTCAAGAACATGGTATCGGATTACATGTTGATGCATGCCTTGGAGGATTTATGCTACCCTTTGCTAAGAAACTTGGCTATGAAATTCCTGATTTTGATTTTTCTGTCCCTGGTGTAACGTCAATCAGTGCAGATGTTCATAAATATGGGTATGGAGCAAAAGGTGCATCTACCATACTATATCGAAAAGAACGTGTTTGGAAACATCAATTTTCGGTGTATACCGATTGGTCGGGAGGTATCTATATTTCTCCATCGATGAGAGGTACTCGTCCTGGAGGAGCAATAGCCGCAGCATGGGCTGCTATGAAGGCTCTAGGCTTTGACGGGTATATGAATTTAGCGAAAATCGTCATGGATGCTTCAAAAAGATTAATTGAAGGAATTAATCAGATTCCAGAATTATATATTATAGGGAATCCCGTGATAAGTGTGTTTTCTTTTACATCCGATAAGATTGATATTTATCAATTGGGAGATGTACTGGATAAGAAAGGATGGCATTTAGATAGAATACAATTCCCTAATGCTTTACACATGATGGTGAATCCTCACCATGCTGAGATTGTGAATACATTCTTAACAGATCTTAGAGATACTGTTAAAGAAGTTGTTGAAAATCCCAGAAAATCTTCCGATGGAGACGCTGCTATATACGGTATGGTAGCTAGCTTACCTGACCGTGATAAAGTTAAAGATTATATTGTTAATTTCCTAAAAAGTCAATATAAAATTAAGTAGGAAGATTAAATATGAAAAATTTTAATTTCTATTTGCCAACCCGTGTTAGTTTTGGATGGGGTCGTGTGAATGAAATAGGTAAAATTGTTGCTAGAAATGGTAAAAGATGTTTATTGGTAACAGTTAAACCATTTCCTGCTCTTGAACCTGCGTTTGAGAAAGTTAAAAGATTGTGTAATGAAGCGGGAGTAGAAATATTCCATTTTGATGGAGTTATCCCTAACCCCACAACCGAATGTATAAATGAAGGTTCTAAAATGGCTGCTGAAAATGAGATTAACATCGTTTTAGGAGTAGGGGGTGGCTCAAGTATGGATACTGCAAAAGCTATTGCTGTTGGCGCAACTCATGAAGGGGATATATGGGATTATCGATTGGGAGAGAAACGAGTTCAGAGTAAAAAAATTCTTCCAATCATAGCAGTTCCAACTACTGGAGGTACAGGTTCCGAAATTACAAATATGGCGGTTTTGAAGCATCCAGACGAAAAATTTAAATCTGCACTTGCTGACTGGGCCCTAATGCCACGTGTTAGTATTATTGATCCTGAACTTACAATGACAGTTCCACCTCATATTACAGCTTCAACAGGTTGGGATGCTTTTTGCCATTCATTTGAAAGTTATTTAAATAAAAATGCATCAGAATTTATCGATCTCTATACATTAGATTCACTTAAAAAAGTTATCAAATATCTACCAATTGCAGTTAAGGATGGGACGAATAGAGAAGCAAGAGAGGCGCTTGCATATGCAGCAATGCTTGGAGGGCTTTCAATTACTACTATTGGTACTACTCTCCCTCATGGAATAGGTATGGCTATTGGAGGACATGTTCCCAATATAATGCATGGGGAAAGTCTCGCAATTATGTACCCTGAAGTTAACCGATTCACATGGAAGTATGCTATTTCGAAATATGCTACTATAGGTCGTCTCTTTAATCCTGATTTAGAAAACGAAACTGATGAAGTTGCTGCCGAGAAAGCTTGTGACGAAATGGATTCCTTCCTTAAGGAAATTGGAATGTGGATGGACCTAGAAGAAAAACATGTACCTAAAAACCTCTTTGAAGCCATAGCTCAAGATTCAATAAAACTGCGAAATTTCACATTACATCCTAAAGTCGCTAATTTCGACGAAATTTATAAACTACTTGAAAAAAGCTATAAATTCAAAGATTAATAAAATCAAAAAAAGAAGAAATGTAATTTTAAATTTACTTATACCCTTTTTTACCCATGCGGGGTTGGAGCTTTAGGGGTTGATCTTCTCATCTTAAGAAAATCACCAGATTTCATTAAATCACACGGCTTAAAATAATTTTTACCTGTCTTCTCTGCTAAATCTTCTAATATAACACATAGATTTTTATAATTTCTTTTTCCTGCAGCAAATGGTCCAGGCCACTGTTCTCGTGATCCAATATACATTACGTCGTCAATAACTTTATATCCTGATACAACACCTTCTTCTATAAGTTTACAACCTTCGTTTATTTCAAGTGCGATGATAGTCTCTAAATCCATTAGACCTGCTTTTTTTGACCTATCTACTTTAGGTCTTCCTTCCTTAGTCCACTCAAGGAAATATCGTCCTTTCTTAGGCCATTCATAAAATCCCTTTCCTGTCTTAGCACCAAAATTTCCTTCTTCATATTTTTGAGTAAATACTTCACCTGCAGTGAAATCTGGAGAAAGTGTATCTTTTAGATAATTCATAGAATCATACGCCACATCTAAACCTATATAGTCCCAGGTTTCACATAGTCCCATAGAATCTTCACCAACAGCAACATCCGCATCTACCTGTTCCCAAGGAATACCTTTGTCAATTGCCTGCTCAGCAACCCAGCTAAAATAAAGACCAACAGTACAAAGTAATCGATTTAATATAAATCCCGGCCTCCATTTTTCAATACGTGCTATATATCTATCACCACTTATACAGGGTAGTGTCTCTCCAACTGCCGCACAGATATCCATAGATTCATTTGAAGTTTTTTCACCTTTAGTTACCTCAATGACCCTACTAGCAATTATGGGAGGTAAAAAATGCATCCCAACAACTTTTTCTGACCTTCCTGAAGCTTTTCCTAATTCAGATATGTCCATAAAAGAAGTATTTGATGCTATAATGGTGTTTTTAGGAGCATATTCACCTAATTTCTTATATACCTCTCGCTTAAGGCCCAATCTTTCCGGAACAGCTTCAATTATAAAATCAGTGTTTTCTATAGCTCTCTTCAAATCCAGTTCTTTAACCAATCTTGACATAAGAATTTCTGCGGTAAGACCTTCACTTAATTTTCCTAATTCTTCACATCTTTTAATGCCAATCTCAATTTGTTCTGTTGCTTTATCTAATGATTCCATTTTAATATCATGTATAATAACCTTATCAAAACCAGCGAGTAAAGCTACATGTGCAATTCCATATCCCATAAACCCAGTTCCTACTATTGAGATATTCTTTATATTACTAATATCAACCATTTCAAGTGACCTCTTGAATTTTTTAAATATTATGAATAATAAATTTGTGAACGATAATTTGCTTTTAATATCAATTCAATAGTTTGATATTTAATCTTTCTCTATAAACTCATTAAATTATACTGTAGGTTCTTCTCCGGAGAAAATGCTAATATAAGCCAAATTATTTAATAGAACTCTTTTAGAAGATTTAGAGATATATACAAATATGTCTTATTTGATAACAAATTAAAATTATTTGATGTAAATTCTAATTAAAATGAAATCTTTATTAGGTGTATATCTATTATTCTTGAGTATTTTTTTAATTCTTTCATTATCCCCTTTTATTTATCCAACTCAAAATTATGCATGATTTAATTAAATATACTCATAAATATGGAATTTATAATTAATCATTCTTTCTTTTACATGTCATGAAAGAAATTTTAGTTCCGAGTTATGGGGTTTTACGTCTTAAGAATGTTTTATTCGATTTAAATGGAACAATTCAATTCGATGGAAAGATATCAATGGATGTAAAAGAGAAATTTAAGAGGCTGAAGGAAGAATATGATGTTTATTTGATCTCTGCAGACACGAGGGGTAACTTAGAGGAAATTGCCCATGATTTAGGCGTTTCCTATATAAAAATTAGAGCCGATAGAATTGATACAACTAATGAATCAGAAGCTAAAAATTATGAATTGATAAGATTAGGAAAAGAGAACACTGTAGCAATCGGTAATGGAAATAATGACTCTTTAATGTTAAAAAATGCTGTTTTAGGGATAATAATTATCGGAAGTGAAGGGGCTGCTGTAAATAGTATTCTAAATGCGGATGTAGCTTTACCAGATCCTATTAGTAGTATTGATTTCCTATTGGACGAGGAAAAAATTATTGCTACTCTAAGAAACTAAAATTGAATTGAAAAAAAGATTTGAACCATTTTTTATTTCTTAATTATTCATAAAAGTTGGCTTTTTTGTGTTTTCCCTTAAATAAAAGTGATCTCATGATATTTGATGCAAACATTTATATATGTATGTTAATATATGTTTTACAGTAAAAAAAGCTTTTACCATAAAAAAACATTTTATGTGAAAAAAACATGGTTAAAAAAAAAGAAAAGAAAAACCCCATTTTTGAAAAAGTTGGACTTGTATTTAGAAGCCCTGTAAGAGCAGATATTCTTAGACAGCTCTCAGAAAGTCCTCAAAGACCCACTGAAATTGCAGATAATATTGGAATTCAAAAACAAAATGTAAATTATCATTTAAATGCGCTTAAACGAGGTGGAATAGTAAAAACTCATACGGAAGAATTATTGGAAACGGAAATACCAAAAGGTAAAGGAACTAGAATTAATGGAATAGGAGGAGGTGGAAAACTTAAAGTCTCTTATGGGGTAGAGCTTACCAAAAATGGTAAAAATATTGTTAATCAATTTATAGATCCTCTCTATGAAGAGGAAAAAGATAAAAATGAAAAAAAGGAGGATGAGTAAGTTTGAAAAGTAAAAGTATAGAAATTGTAGAGTCTTTATTTGGAAACCCGTTAAATTTTCTTAAATTAGGAACTCCTCAAGTTTATGAAAACATGACTGTTATACCCATTATCATTCAAGATGACAAATTTATTGATTTTATTACTATTAAAGAAGCTGAAGAATTAGAATTAATTGAAATCATTGAAAGTGATACAGTAAGCCAATTGGAAGTGATAAATAAAAGCGATAAACAAATCTTAATTCCATTTGGAATAACTGTTCATGGTGGAAAACAAGATAGAACAATTTGGGAGCCCATCTTATTGTCTACAGGAGGAAAACAAAATATTCTTAAACAAAATCCTAAAAAAGTTGTTCAAAAGTATACTATACCTGCTAAATGCGTAGAGCAATCAAGGTGGAATTATACCGGGGGGCGCGGCTTTAAATCTTCAAGTATGAGACTACATCCCAATGTTGCCTACGAAGCAATTTCAGCAGGTGGCCAAAGTGGTGTATGGCAAGAAATTCAGTCTCATAGAGCTGAAATGAGCTATGACCTTGCTGTGGCCCCTACTCAAAGCTACCTGGAAATGACTAAAGTATCTGGAAAAAAAACAGAAAGCATCATTAAAAATTTCAAGAATATTAAGAATCAATGCGGAGTTGCTGTGTTTATCAATGGTGAATTTATTGGGATTGAGTTTTATGCAAATCTAGAGGTCTGGAAATATATGAGTAATGATATTCTTAAAGCATTCTCGATTGAAGCATTAAGATTTAAAGATAAACCTCGTAAGAATGGAAATATAGATTATCACGATGAACTAATCAAAATATTGCATGATTTGAATTTTGATTTCTCTACAAGAGAAGGTGTAGGTCTTGGAAATGTAGTAGAATTCAACTCTAATGATAACAAATGGCGAGGGATTACATTAGTCCATTCTGAAACAATGATACAATTCTATTTGGTTTCAAAACGAGGAGGCTATCAAACCCAACCACGCCAAAATCTACAATTTCAAACGGTTGTTAGTCAAAGGTATCAAATCTAAAAATTCAATTTAAGAAAACTTATTTTTTTTTCTTGTTTTTTAGTTTTATAATTATATTTATTGATCTTATTTCCTATAAAGATTGATTTAGATAATAAACGTGAATGAATTTGACGATAGAAGAAATAAAAGATCCTCACGAAATAATTTTAAAAAATATGCGTGAATACCCAAGTGATATCCCGATGGTTGAGGGAAAAGTTTCAGAAGCATTTAGAGAATTTATTAAATTATTATTCACTCCGGAAGAAGCTGAAATTGCTCAATATTTAACCGTTAGACCTCAATCTGTAAGTGCAATTGTAAAGAAAATTGGAAAAAGTAGGGAAGAAACAAAAAGGATATTAGAAGAAATGACAAAGAATGGAATTATTCAAGATATTGGAGGGTATTCTTACTTTTTAGCGATGGCACATCTTCTAAACATGGGATTCAAATATTCAAAAACTCTTGAGAGGCTTGGGAAAAGAGGAGCAGAATTATATCAGCAATTTTTCATTGAAGAAAAATTTTATAAGCGCTATGAATCTTCTGATGCCGGGACTTCGCTAATAAGAATTGTCCCCATTAATCTATCGATTGACCATGAATCAGTAATTTCGAATGCAGAAGAGATCCATGATATAATAGAGAACTGCATAGGTCCAATTGTAGTTACCGATTGTCCTTGTCGTAATAGAACAGAAACTTTAGGTATTAGAGAATGTAAAGATAAATTTCCCATTGGAGAAACTTGTTTTCAAGTAGGTTTATTCGGAAAATATTTTTTGAGGAGAGGGGAAGGAAAGGAATTATCACGTGAAGAAGCACATAAACTTGTAGATAAGCTAGCAGAAATGGGATTGGTGTTTACAACTGAAAATATAGTAAGTCAAATGCATCAAGTTATTTGCAGTTGCTGTGCCTGTTGTTGTGCGATGTTAAGAGGAATGACTCGGTTTGAAGATAAAAATGAAAATTGTATCGCGAAATCAAATTACATATCCAAGATTAATCAAGATTTATGTAAAGGATGTGGACTATGTGTACAAAGGTGTCCTTTCCAAGCAATTACGATTAAAAATGAAAAATCTTTTGTCGATACAAAAAAATGTTATGGGTGTGGTGTATGTGCTGTAACTTGTCCTACAGGGGCAATAAAACTTCATCGATTGGAGCGTTCACATATTTATGATAATACAGCTGAACTAATGAAAAAAATATATCAAGAAAATCGAGTTAAGGAATAAAAAATTATTAAAATTAATTATACGCACATCTCTTGGGTACACGGGGTCTCAAGGCTATTATTTCTCTTAAAAGCTTCTCAATAAGAGTATTTCTTAATTCCTTTTCTTTGCTCCATAAATTATCTATTTCAATAGAATCACTTTCATAATCAAATAAATCTCCCATATTTTCATATCCATCATATAATGTTAAACGATGATTCTCTGTCACTAGTGTTCTAAGTCTAAAAACCTTATCTTTAGAAATTTCCTCGTCATGTTCTATCAAAATTTGTTGCCTTACTTTGTCTTTAGGGTCTTTTAATATTGGTGTAATATCATAACCTTGCATGATTTCATGGTGTAGCTCTTTTTTAATATCTAACAAAGATAAAAGTGTTTTTGGTAAATCGATCGTACACACTAATGAATCTGAAACAGTAGAATTTGTTAAACCTGGGATTCTCCATATTAACGGTATATTTATAACACTGCGATAATGAGCAGGTCCTTTTAAAATAAGCCCGTGATCTCCACAATAATCTCCATGGTCGCTTGTAAAAATTACCATAGTATTATTTTTCAAACCTGTTTTCTCTAAAGTCTTGAGAATTCTTCCTATGCCATCATCAATCATAGAAATAGATCCATAGGTAAGCGCGGTAAAGATTCTTGCGGTTTCCTCATCAACTTTTTGAGGGAGAAGATGCACAAATCGTTTATCCCTTAATTGTTCTCCTATGAATGGATGTTCAAGTAGATTTTCTCCATCACTGAAGTTTGAAGGGAGCTTAATATCCTCCGGATTATACATATCTTTATACCTACCGGGGGGACATACTGGATGATGTGGATCAGGAAAAGAACAATGTAAGAAGAAATTGTCTTTTTCATATTTCCCCTCTGAAAATCTCTCGAGAAATTCAATTGATTTATCAGCAATATAAGCGGTAGGATATAATTCTTCAGGAATAACAGTTTTATAATACAATTTAAAAATATTTCCTATATTCTTTCTTAAAAATTCAACTTCACCAAATTGAATTTTCTCTAACCATTCAAAATAATGACCAGCCATCACATCACCATGCCCTGCTGTCATTAAAACTTCATCGAAGCCATAATAAGGGATTGGAAAGGTAGTAGAATTTATTTTTCCTCCCATCCATCTAGGGATCTCTTCAAATGAGGAAACTGTCCTATCTTGTGAATTTGCGTAAAAATTAAAATGTAATTTTCCAATAGAACAAGTATGATATCCTCGCTCTTGAAGCACCTTAGAGATAATTGGAACTTCAGGATTTAAATTAATTCCATTCGAACGCGTTCCATGAACACTTGGATAAGAACCTGAGAAAAAACTCGCCCTATTTGGCATACATATAGGTGTAGCGCAGAAATATTTTTTAAATCTTACACCCTCATTAGCAATATTATCGATATTTGGTGTTCGTAAAATAGAATTTCCCATACAGCTTAAGTGATCAGCACGCTGTTGATCAGTTATTATAAACAAAATGTTCATCTTATCGCTCAAAATATTCACGCCTTGGTCTTTGATTGATCTAATTAAACTCATTTCTTTTTGGATTATATATAATCAGATTATTAGTCTTTAAGCTATATATAGTTTTCAGTTCTTTAAAACAAAAATGACTAATCTTTATAGCTTAATGTATTAACTATTTATTACGTTCTAAAGCATTTAGCTCTTTTTCAAATGCTTTAATTTCTTTATCAATAGTTTTCTTTTTAGTATTCTTTTCATTCTCAATTGCTTTACATTCTCTGGTTGTAAATACTTTCTTTTCTTTTTTCAAAGTAGCTATCTTTTTCCTTAAGTCTCTTCCCATAACAATTAACTCTTTCTTCTTAGCATCCAATTCCTCGATTCTTTTAACAATTTCATTAAACTTGTTTATTACAACTTCTAATTGTGATTCATTTTCATCAATTTGTTTGTCATATTCCTCATTGATTCTGTTTTTGATATATTCTTCTTTCTTATTTGCTGCTGCTTCTATTTTCATTATTTCCTGTGCGATTTTATTAATATGATCTCTTATCTCTTCTTCTGACATTTTTATACTCTTATATTTAACCAGTTATAGTATCGTTATGTATATAAATTTTTAATCTTTTTCTTTTTCTATTAATCCTTGTTTTAACTTATAAATTAAATAGAAATAATAGTATAATAAATTTATCTAGGAGAATACTATCGTAGAGACAACTGGTAAATGATCTGAACCAAATTCTGCTGGAGAATTAATTCCTGGAAGCATATCTGTAATTACATGGCTATCTGTAATTTCTTGATACCCCGCAGCGAAAATATAATCAATTGAGGCCCGAGGATCAGCACCAAATTCCGCAGCAGTATCGTTAAAGTAAGTAAGCACGTTTCCTATTTCTAATGTATCGATTCGTAGATTGAAATCACCCATTAAAACTTGTTTGGACGATGTAGTAATTTCTGTTATTTTTTCGAGAAGAAAATCAACTTGAGCAGCTTTATTTTCAGTTCTAATTCCTATATGGGTACAATATATATCTATTGTGAGAGTAGAACTAATTTTAACAACACAATGTACAAAAACCCTTTCCATAAGAAGACTTGGTATTTCATATCCATTTCTTAATATAATTGGGTATTTACTTAATATAGCATTTCCCATTTCATGGTGATTATTAATCGGATTGTAAAAGTAATAATCCATCTTTAACCTTTTTGCCAACCAAAAGGCCATATCTATACCTTGAGATGTAATACGTCCTGCTCTAACTTCCTGCAATCCAATAATATCAGGATCATCAATCAAGATATTTTGTGCAATTCGTTCTAAATTAAGTAAATCATCCTCTCCCTGACCAAAATGAATATTGTATGTCATAAAGGTTAATTCATTTTTCGATTTCGCCTTTCTGGGAAATTCTCCTATACCAAATGTTATTATTGAAAGGAGTAATGGAGAGATTATGAGAACTAATAAAACATATTTAAACTTTTTATCCATATTTTCCTTACCTCTTTAGATTTGTTTGTGTTGATAAGAATATTGAAATTACTAAAAGAATACTTGCTAAAAGTACTATAATTGGCCCATATCCTTTAAATGCCGAAATCACATATGCCCAATCAGTAGTGAAAATGTGAAGAACTGTAAACAAAATGTAGAATACGAGTCCTATTGTAAAAGCATTAGATATTGTCTTAACTTTTTCCCATTTAAATTTAATTGTAGCCATTTGAGCAAAAAGTAAAAGAAAGTCTAAATACATGATAACCAAAGAAATTGTTACCATAACCGTTGCTAAATAAGTAATAATCCTCCCCATAAATAAGAAAAAGCAAAGAAACACAATCAACAACACATTTAGAATTGCCAGAACTTGAAAATTAAAGATGTATTTCTTTTTAACACTCAAAATAATTAAAATTGCTGCCACCAAGGCAATGATACTTAATATATTATTAAAATAATAACTTGTTTCAGTATATAAAGCAATTATATTTGGATATAAAAAGATATTAAACAATAGAAACCAAATCACGCCAATTCCTACGAAAATCAAAGAATAAGCAGTGCTTTTTGTATTATTTTCTTCACTTTCTCCTAAATTTGAAGGATTTGCAAATCTCGGAAAATATAATCTCGCAAAATAAATACAGCATACAGTTAAGGGAACTTGAATAAATAACCAGATGTATTGAGTAATATACCAAAATTCAGCGACTAATCCTGGAGGTAATAATGAGATATCCTGTGAAAAACCAATCGTTCTTATAAGATAATCAAGAAGAAAGGCACACAATATGGAAAATACCACAAAGATCATCTTATTAGATGAATTGATTTCAATGGTTTCATCTTTAATCCATAATATAAGAAATGTACTTATAAACATTCCATAAAAAGCAATAAGTATCCCAGAAAAGATTGTTTGCCAAATATTAGGTAAATGAAAAGCAATGATAAGCCTACTAATAGCAATTGTATAAATAGAAAACATTAGTAGCCGCTTAATACCCACTTTTTTGCATATTGTGTTAGTCAGACCCGGTAAGGCAAAAAAGATTAAAGTTATCAGAACGAGTAAATTTTCTACGATATCTTCATAAAATACGACGTGAAACATGGCAACATACACCGCTGGTATATATAACCTTAATGCTTGAATGAAAAATAAACTCAATATTACAAGAGTGAAGAAAAGTGTATAAAACGACTTGGTTTTAAGTTTATTTTCAAGTTCAGTAAAAGAAAATTTCGAATTTTGATCTTTTAACATTTTTCTTACACAATTTGTATTTTATAATTTCCTTTAATTATTTATTTTAATTTTTAATTTTATCTCTATATATATTTTATTCAATTTAAAAGTTCTATGATAAGATTCCGAAAAAAAAAGTGTTAATTTTAATTAAATATTAGATATTTAAGAAATAAAAAGAATAAAAAGATTTTAAAAATTCAATTTATAATTATTTCACTTTTTTTGTTTGAAGATAATCGTTAATTATTGTTTTTGAATAGTAACCTAACGCCCCTCCTAAAGCTCCGAATAACAGGCTCATCAATAATATTAGAAATATAAAAAATCCTCCATAACCAGGTCCAATTATCAATGCACCAAATTGGTCAAGGATTAAGTCAACATTATTCAAAATTACTCCGGATATCACATATAAACTCCATGCCATTAAAGTACCTATTCCACTTGCTAACACAGCTCTTTTTATTGTAGTATTCAAGACTCCAGCAATAATCCCTGGAATTATGATTAATTGCCAAACCGGAATCATGCTAAAAATTGATGCAATAACGAATGATGTAATAATCCCAATAATTATATCTTGATTTTCAGATTTCATTTAAGTTTACTCACCTGCTGGCTTTAAATATATAATTGATTCAATGATTTTTGATGGAAACGTTGTAACGCTATATTGTATATAGGTGTAATGATGCTTACCTTGCAAAAATAGTTGTTCCAATTGGTCAGCATAATGTTTTGAATTACTTAATCCACGTTGACCGCCAGATATTACTGTTCTTGAATTGCTGAGATTACTAAAATCAATAAGTAACCTATGAGCAGCACCTCCTCCTGAATATCCAATACCATTTCTAATATTTGCAGATGAAGGATTAACTGTATATCCTTCACCATCCCCATCATATGGACCTTTACTTAGTGCCATTAATCCTGTTATGTGCCTAAAGATATATTTGTGGATATCCCCCCATCTCCACTTTGAGGGATCTTCTGTCTTATAAAATCCTTCAAGCCATTCAATAGTACTTTCCAATGCTTTTAACATTATATCATCTCGTGTCTCAATAACCGAAGTTGTTGTAATATTATCAAACCAGTGTGAATTTTCTTGTTCCTTCATTAAATATTCTAAAAGATCAAATCCAGGGCTGTTTATAGCGTTATAAGTAATGAACTCATCATCAAATGTGTAATCTCTGAAATAATCACGCCATTTTCGATATATTGTTGGAGCTGCTAAATCCTTGTCCATTACATAATCCCAATCCTTCAATATTGTCAAAATGTTTCCGATTTGATTAGAGGGATTTGATCCGTAATTATCTTCAATTGTATATATAATATAAGGTGTAAAGGCTTGGGCTGCACTAGAATTTACATCTGACTGAAGTGTTGCCATTTTAGAAACGTCAATGCTACCATCTGCAGAATTGTTGAATACATAATTAAGTCTTCTAGCTCTATATCCGGTAGCATAATCATTCATCAAGAAATACTTTTTATAATCTGGACCAACCGCAATTTGATTTGATGATATTAAATAATTTTGAGACGGATTTAGAGTATTAGGTAACTCTTCAAATGGAACATATCCAATCCATTCTCCTTCACCATTAGAACCATTATATGGTAAGGAACCATTACTATAATATCCTAATGGAATTTTTGAATCATCTCTAATAGGGACCTTACCAGTAGGGCGTATAGCGATATTTCCCTCAACATCACCATAAACTATATTCATAGGAGGTGTATCAAGAAGTCTTGAAGCATCATCAAATTCTTCTCGATTTTTGGCATGAATCATCTTGTAAATTGCAGCCCATTCGAAAGTAATATTATTTGGAATCCATTTAGGTGCTATAACTATATTTGAGGCTTGTAAAGAATCTGGAACAACATTGTCACTCAGAACATCATTTAATACAGGACCATGAACAGTATCTTTGACAGTAAATTTCACGGGAGCTTGTCCTTTCACATTAATTTCATACTCTCTTTTTGTATACTCAATAGACTCTCCATTATAAATATAACTTTCATCTCCATCAGTATTAAAAAAATACCAATCTAATTGATCCGCTGGAAAAATCGTTTCTCCCCATCCAAGATATTCATTAAATCCTACTATTGGATAGGGAAGCCCTGGTACCGTATATCCATAAAAATTAAAATTAGTATCAGTAGAAACTAAGTGATTTTCATAAAGAAATTGGGGAAGTGGCCATCCCCAATGCTGATCATTACATAAAATAGGTTTTCCTGTATTGGTTAAAACACCGTCTATAACCCAGTTATTTGATCCTCGAGAAAACTGAGATTCTATCAAAGCCTTTTGTGACGATATTTCTTCAACATTGCTTAAGAATTCTGAAATCACCTTAATCAAACTAGAACTTATTTTAGGGGAAGCTAGACTTGGAGCTGGACTTTTAGGAAAACTGCCATAATTAGGACAGACTGGAATTTGATAAGGGGAATATAAAGGAAAAATCTCAGAATACCAACTTTCATCAACTGAACTAAATGCTTCTAAATTTATCAACCGATAAAGATCACTGTATCCCCAAGAATAATAAAATGATAAAAACTTTAAGATCGACATCAGATCCAATAGAGTAAATTCTGTTGGCTCAAAATCTAATAAATAATATTCTAAAGGTTTTGAGTTTCTATGATTTTTTATATAATAATTAATACCCTCAATATATCCTTCGATAGTTGGAAAAAAATCTATTTCTCCTGTTGCTGCCATTTCTAATCCTTTTTGTAATGTTTTGTTTGCCCAATATTCCATTCCAGAAGCAATATATAGCTTGTCTTCGGATAAGGCGGATTTTCCAAGAATCTCTGATAATCTGCCTCTCGCAACGCGCCTATATAAATCCATCTGAAATAACCTATCTTGAGCATGACAATAACCCATAGCAAAGTAAATATCTTCTTCATGTTCTCCATAAATATGAGGAACACCCCAATCATCCCTGATAATGATAACTTCATCAAGTAACCCTGGAATTATCTGAGTATCTCTTTTTGGCACCTCACCTGGAATTTTCCAAAATCCATCTCCCGGAAATAATACCTTGCCTAAAGAAGGAATACTTAAAATTGGAATTGAGAAAATTATCATAATTATAGCTGTAATAATCATTACTGTTCCTAATTTTGTCGTGCTCTTTTTCTCAGAAATTCGCATTTTTATATCTCTACATTTTTGGATTTTTTTAAATAAATTTTATAGTTATATTACAAATTAAATTGAACTACTATAAAAAAGTTTCAAAGTCTCTTAACTCCAGTTTTGATTAAGCTCTTTTTTAGTTATTTTAGAAACGTGTCCTACAGCAAAAAGGATGAAATTACAGCATTTATTATCCCAAGCTCTAGTTTTGATATATTGTTTAAGGTCAATATTTAAATCAAAACCACAAAGTTCTTCACAACTTAATGAACCAAATTCTAGATAAAATATAAAAAAAAAGAGAAGTAGTTGGGTTTAAGTGACATAAGTTTGAACTAACAAACTACTTTGACGAATGAAATTCAAAGTGTAACCTTTCAAAGCAACAACAGAAACTGTATGATTTCCTGCTGCTAATGTATCAGCCGAATATTGAAGAGCCACAGGAATATATAAAAAGGTCTCATCTATACTCAAACCACCTGCTATGGTATAAGGTGCATCTAAAATTACTCCATCGATGCGAAATGTAAAACGTATATAAGATTGCCCAGAATACCCATAAATAATCGCCCTAGTTACAAATGATAAATAAACTGATTCACCTTCATTTACCTGGAAATTAATCGTAAGATTAGGGATAGATTCATTAGTATTTACGGCGGATGGAGACCAATCTGTTAAATTCTCAGCGTACCAAGTTTCTTTCACCGATATATCATCCATCTGTTTGTTGAGATCAGCAATTTGACCACTAAATGTAAAATAAGAATAAGCTCCAAGGCCTAATCCTCCTATTCCAATAAGTAATCCTAAAATAGCTATTCCCACTCCTGATGATTTTCCCATTATACTAACACCTTTACATTTTCGTTAAAATTTCAGATTAAATTTAAATTAAGGTAAATTGAATTAAACCTTTTAGATAAATAAAGCTTATTCTTACTCTAGTTTTTTTTTACCCTTAAGTTTCATTACCAAAAACTCTATAATGTGATAAAAAGAAAAAAAATTAAAAATCCAATATTACTTCAAAATATAAATAATCGAATTAATAAATAAACAACCAATTAAGTCTATTAGCCTACGATATAACACTATTTTGATTCTCATTGATGTGAAATAAAAGGAAATTTGTAATAAAGGGATATTTATGAAAGATTGGAAACAAGATTATAATGAGAAGATTACTACAAAAGAAGAAGCATTACTTCATGTAAATTCTGGAAATAGAGTTGTATTTGGACATGCTGCAGGGGAACCAATAATATTAGTTGATGAGCTTGTAAATCAGAATAATAGGCTTCAAGATGTAGAAATTGTACATATGGTACCATTACGAGAATGTAAATACTGTTTACCTGGAATGGAAAATCATTTTCGTCACAATTCTCTATTTTCTGGTGCAGGAACTCGAAGGGGAATTAGTGAAGGGAGATCCGATTATACCCCTGTATTTTTTTCTGAAATTCCAAGACTCTTTAGGGATGAAATCTTACCCGTAGATGTTACTTTAATTCAACTCTCTCCACCTAATGAAGATGGGTATCTGAGTTTTGGTATTTCTGTTGATTATACAATGCAAGCAGCTCAATCCGCTAAAATAGTTATAGCAGAAGTAAATAAACAAATGCCTAGAACATGGGGCTCCCAAATTCATGTCTCTGAAATCGATTATATTGTTGAGACAGACAGACTATTATTAGAAATAACACCCCCAGAGATTTCAAGTGTAGAAGAAAGTATTGGGCGTAATATCGCTTCATTGATTCCAGATAAAGCAAATCTTCAATTAGGTATAGGTGCTATTCCCGATGCTGCCTTATCATTTTTACATGAAAAGCAAGACTTAGGTATTCACACTGAAATGTTTTCTGATGGGGTTGTAGATCTTTACAATCAAGGAGTCGTTACTAATAAATATAATAATTTAAATCCCGGTAAATTTACCGCTACTTTTCTTATGGGCACCAGGCGTCTATATGATTTTGTAGATGATAATCCAAATGTCGATATGCATCCAGTAGATTATACTAATAATGTTATGGTTGCCGGTCGAGTAAATAACTTAATTTCTATTAATTCTGCCATACAAGTTGACTTATTCGGTCAAGTTTGTTCAGATACTATTGGTTATCAACAATTTTCTGGTGTAGGCGGACAGGTTGATTTTGTTCGTGCTTCTAGCTTATCACCAGGAGGAAAATCGATCATCGCATTTCCATCAACAAGTAAAAATGGCACAATTTCAAGAATTGTCCCTTTATTAAATGAAGGAGCATGCGTAACCACTTCCCGTAATGATGTACACTATATAATAACTGAATATGGGATCGCAGATCTGCGGGGCAAAACAATTCGGCAACGAGCAAAAGCATTGATCTCTATTGCTCACCCTGATTTTCAAGATTATCTAAATCAAAATTATAAAAAAAATATTTAGTGATATTATTTAAAAATAATAGAAATTATATGCCAAGTTTATTTCTATTTTTTTCAATGTGTTCCATCATTGCATCGACAGCTTCTTTGGTATCTGTTTCTACATGCAAAATCCCTCCAGTAATATCTTTACAATCTACAGTTAGTAATTTGACTAAATCTAAACCTCCTGTAATTGTTGGTACTGGATTTACATATGTATATAATCCAAAAGCTAACGCAAATATCGCATCAATAGTGGCTTTTTGTTCCATATACTCTGGAGCAACTGCAACCACGGGTAAATCAGGTATCGCGACATCTCCTAAAGCAGCGGATATAGCGCCTACAAGATCTGCCAATCGTCCTGTATCTGTACAGGTACCATAACTTAGAACCGGAGGTATGCCTAATTTTTCACAAACAGTTTTCAATCCCGAACCCGCTAATTCTTTTGCTTCAGGGCTACAGAGACCTGCTACTTGTAGTCCCCCATTACCGCACCCCAAAGATAATACTAAAACATCTCTTTTAATTAATTCCTTAGCAATATTGACTGTATGAACATCTTGACCATAATCTCTAAGAGAAGTGCATGATACTAATCCAGCAACACCTCTTATAGATCCATTTTTGATTGCATCTAAAAGTGGTTCTAAACTTCCTCCAAGAGCTTCAAGAATGCTTTCAGTAGAAAATCCAACAACAGCTTCATTCATATCAAGACCCGTTACTGGTTCAATACTTGCTCGTCTTTCTTTAAAGTTATCAATTGCCATTTGAAGCAGTTTGGCTGCTTGTTCTTCGGCTTTTTCAGGAATATAATCTACTCTCTCAGTTATTCCTTCAAAAGCAACAACTTCAGATACAGGTATCAATTTGAATTTATATTTTTCGGCATAGAGTGGATCAATTGGCATTGAACAATTCATATCGCAAACGAATGCATCAATACAACCGCTCGCCAGAATTGCCTCTTGCATTATCCAATTTCCTGTAAAACCATAAAAAACATCATCCATCTCCCATCTCTGTATCATCTCTTGCCCAGTTTCAATATTTGCAATTATTCTTAACCCTTTAGCACCTACAGATTTAGCCTTTTCTTGCCATTCTGGTTTTCTTGCTAATTGAACCATTGCAAATCCTAAGAATGGTTCATGGCCATTTGGAATCACATTGACATAATCAGGATCTAAAACGCCAAGATCGACACGCATTTTATGAGGTCTTGGTATATTAAATAGAATATCTTGGACGAATTCATTTACTATTTGGCTCTGATAAGCCATTGCAATACCGAGTCTCATTGCTTTAAGGGCTAAACTTGCATAATAACCATCCACATTAGTAAGACAAGAGCTTGTTGAAAACATCATTTCACCATATAATCCACCGGGATATATGCGTAGCTTTTTCCATACTTCTTGTCTTTCTGGAGGAGCTAATTTTGCTACAATTTTACTGGGTTCATCGTAGGGCCTATTGACATCTTCTTTAGCAAAATTATACAATCGTAGCGCTATATCATTATCTGATCCTGATGTATCTAATCCAAGTCGCTCAGTAAAACTTCTAAGTTTTCCAGGTTCTGAGATCTTAAAAGGAGTTTTTCCTTCTATAGTTGCTTTTAATGTTTTTAGAGTTGTTTCAGTATGATAATGATACGTAGAGGCTCCCAATACATTTCTAAGGAGCATCATTCGCATTGCCATGCCATCAGCTGTAATCCCACATACACCCCTCTTATCAATAGAAGAATCTGCCCTACAAGGACCATTTGAACATAAATCACAGCGAGCACCCTTCAAGCAAAAAGGGCATCGTTTATCTGGATCTCCACCAAATCCTTGGGCTTCAAAACGATCCCATATATTAATCATGCCATCTTTTTTTATCCTTTCATATACTTTTTGAACAGATTTATGATATGAAAGTCTTTCTCCTTCCATTTTTTAATCCCTCTTTTGTTATAATAAAAATCATATATTCTAGATTTTAATTTAGATAATTCAAATTGTTTAGTATGAACTTGTTTTTCAAATATTTATATTAAATTTTTCTCTTATAGATTATCATTCTATTCTTTTCACTATGATAAAAAGAGACAAAATGATTAGTTAATTCAAATACATGTCTTTTATCGTTAGATATTCTTAAACAATTATATACATTAAAATTAAAAAAAAAAATAAAGATTTATTAACTCCAAGTATATGTAGCTAAATACTCTACTTTGGAGTCATAGATTTTAACTGCGTAATCTTTAACATTCGACCCAAGAACACTAATATATATTAGAATTGAATCTAAGACCGTGACTCTGGAAGATTCATAAATAACGATTCCATAAAGTGTGACATTTGTAATGGATGCAATAGAGTTTCCTTTTGTTCCAATTACCCACCACAAATAACTATCGGTAATATTAAGAATAGAATCATCCATAAGGTTAATTTGATCAATCGTACAGTTCTTAACTGTTAAGATGGAGGCATCCTGACTAACGATGTCATCAATAGTTGAATTTTTACATATAAGCTCCGCGTTATCCTGACAGAAGAAATCGAGATCTTCAATATTGTCTTGAACTTTTAATTGAGCACTTCCACTTATCTCTATATACCTCAAATACTTTGAATGGATAATGTCAGTGTCTATAAGTGTTGTGGAATTTTTATAGTTACCAGTTCCGGAAAAACCTTCAGAATCCAATGTCAATGACCCAGAATAAACATTTACACCTTCATATAAATAGTAAATGGTGCAATTTTCTACGTATAGCACATCCCTTCCACCAGTATATAAATATTGTATTGTTGAATTGGTGATGTGGATATCGTCTACGGCTATGTTTGTTAAGTAGGAATATACAGAATAGGTAAGAATACCATAAATACTACTATCATCAATAGTTATTGTGTTTGAAGTATCGCAGTAGATACCAAACAATCTAGAGTTTCTCATAACTACCTCACTATTATCCATACAATCTAAATCTCCCCAGTCTAAGTTAGCATTTTCTATAGTTAATGTAGAAGAATCCATTAATCTTCCATAAAAATCTGGGAAATAATAGTCATCTGGGACATTCACGATATTTGCGCTTGAAGTATGGTGAAGATAAACCGAACATGAATAATTATTCATATTAACAACCGCAGAACTGTTTGCTGCTACTGAAATTAATAAAGGAGTAGGTACATCCGAATTAATTAATTTTGTATTATTATGATAACCTGAACCAGTGACAATCCCTTCAACAATATTCGTAGTTCCTGAATACGCTACAATTCCATATCGAAAATAAGCTGTTATTTTACTCTGAATCAGCGTTACGTGTGCCATATCATATAAGTATAAACCATAGAGTGTAGATCCATAGAATTTTAAATTAGCATATCCCTTTACGTCTGCAATCCATAAAGTAGAATTTTCTATATTTCCAATCACGCGTGTGATCGGTGAAGATGTCTTAATAGTGAGTGACCAATACCCTAAGAATGTACAATTCTTTATTAACAAATCGCATCCTTCGCGTATATCAATCTCAGTAATAGTAGAATTGCTAATTGAGACTGAAGTTTCGTAATTGTATACTCCTGAATCTCCAAGAGGTGAACCAACATTTATAGAACCAATTGTAGAATTTCTTATAATGACGGAGCTATAATCAAGAATCCATAGGTCATAAAAAATGCAATTTTCGAGTGTAAGAGAACTATAATCGTATAAAAAAATTGTAAGATCAGTTTCATTGATATTTCTGATAGTTACTTGTACTTTATTATATAGAGAAATTGAATTAACCCGAGTTTCATTATTAATTGAACAATTTATATTAATAGTCGAATTGATGACCTTGTAACCATTCAGTTTCCCATTTGAAATATTAAAAGAGTCTTCAAGTATAATATTACCCTTTGTAAACATTATGGCATAATCAAGAAAGTCTATATCAGAATTCTCTGCATATGTGTTAGGTTCTGGACGTTTTTGTTCTGGTTGCAAGAACATAAAGTATATAAATAAACCAGCGCCAACGAGTACAATAATGATTATTATTATTAGAAATATTTTTAAACCTTTATTCAAATATTAACACCTATATTGAATAATTGGATTACTCTTTTGAATAAAATTATATGTTAAGTTTAGATTTTTTTTTCACGTATTTAAATGTATTCACTCACTAAAAAATAGAAAAAAACAGTAATTAATTAAAAGTGTAGAGAAAAACTTTTAATTTTCTTTGATACTTTCAATTGTTAATTATGAATTCATTACTAGTTTTTTATTCAAGGAAGGGTACGACTAAAAAAATTGCCGAGTTAGTTTCTAACAGTTTAAACTGTGAATATGAAGAATTAATTGACACTAAGAAACGAACTGGATTTATTATTGGCTTTCTTAAGTGTGGATATGATGCAATGAGAGAAAAAATGACAAAATTACACGAGACTCAAAAAAATCCTGAATTATATGATCTAATAATTCTAGGAACTCCTAATTGGGGCAGTAGGATGACGCCTGCTATAAGAACGTACATATCTGACAATAAAACTAAATTTAAAAATGTTGCTCTTTTCTGTACAGAAGGTGGTAGAGGTGGACCTGAATTGTTTGAACAGATCGCTAAATTATGTGAGAAAGAACCATTATCTACCTTAGAAATCACAAAAAAAGAGATTAAAAATGATAATCATATTGAAAAAATCAATTCATTTATTCAGGAAATAAGTAGTAATTAGTAAATTCTAATTGAATCTTTTTTTTTAATCTACTTTATTTTTTTGTAAATATAAGCATTTAAATGCTTACTTTCTACAACATCTACTTTAAGTCCTAAACCTTTTGTATAGTCTCGAGGATCAACAGCATCCTGATGAGATCTATATCTTTTTCTTACTAATTCAACACCTTTTTCTGTCAATTCAATTATTACTATAATCCCTTTAGATTTCACAACATTTACTAATTCATTGAATGCACGCTCCTTATTATCGATATGATGGAATGTTGTATAGAGAAAAATTGCATCAAAAGAATCTTCATTAAAAGGGAGTTTTTCAGCATTAAATGGTTTGAAGGTAATCATTTCCTCAACACCCACTTTTTTAGCAGATACCCTCCAATCCGCCCAATACACGTCGCTAGGCTGACCTGTAATAACTTTATAACCATTTAGGGCAAGAATCATTGCCATATGAGCTCGTCCTGTACCAACATCTAACACCTTTGAATTTATAGGTAATCCAAGTTTTTGTACTATTGAACTCAAAAAATCAGCATCTCTCCTAAATTCTTCTCCTAAAATCTTTTTTGCTTGTTCTAAATTCATTTATTCATCCATATAGATCAATTTGATTAAAATTTACATAAGCCACTTAAAAAAACTAGAATCGTTGGTATAATAAATAGTAATACTACTATTAGAAATATTGCTAACATTATAATGATAACTTCAGGAACCAAATCCGATTGTAAGAATGTTCCAATTATTATAATAATTCTAATTATATATCCTTTATTTTACTATATCATCTATCTCTCAATCTTATTATTAAAAAGTCTGTAATAATAAATTCAATATAAAATTTATTAAAGAAAAATTAAATTTCCATTAAATATTCTTTAAGTAAAATAAAATTATATATATCTTATTTTTCTTATGATATTAATTGAAACAAATTAGTTATGCCTAAATTTAAATATGAAGATAATTTATCAATAATTAAAAAAAATTTAATTAAATGATTTATGATGGATTTAATTCCAGAAATGAAATTTGGATTACTTAACGGATGGATTTATTTCGTGTGTTATTTAATAGTCTTTATGATTGTCATGAGTACCTGTTCGAAAGATGTAAAAAAACGGTTATATGATAGATCTTTATGGGATAAAAAAACAAAAACAATTACTGCTATTGGTAAATTGTTTTCATTTGCCAATATTATCATGATTTTCTTAGCAACTTTACAAATTGGAACAGTTGAATTCATTATAGGGACAGTACTATATTTGAGTGGTTTAACAGGGTTAGTTATTGCTGTTTTAAATTATCGAAATGCTCCATTAAATAAGCCAATAACTCGAAGATTGTTTAAAGTATCTCGTAATCCTCAACTAATAATGCTCTATTTGATGTTTGCAGGGATGGTGTTAGTAATCGGTTCTTGGATTAATTTGATATTTTTATGTATTGCTATGATATGTGCTCACTTTAGCATTCTCGGAGAAGAAAAGGCTTTAACTGAACAATATGGAGAATCATACTTAGAATATAAAAAGCAAGTGCCAAGGTATTTCTTATTTTTTTAACAGAATAAAAAAGGATGACAAATAAAAAAAAAATTCTTTCAATTATTGGTACCCAACGTAAAAATGGAATAGTTAGTACTATAGCGAAGAATATCTTAAAAGGGGCAAGAGATAATGATCATGAAACAGAATTGATTAATTTGTATGACTTTAATATAGAAGAATGCATTGGTTGTTGGAGTTGCTCGAAATTAGGAAAATGTTTTAAAAATGACGATTTTGAACATATATTTGAAAAAGTTAAAGAAGCAGAAATTATTATTTTAGGAACCCCTGTCTATTGGGGGAATGTTTCAGGGATAATGAAAACTTTTTTTGATAGGCATACGGGATATGCAATGTATCTACCACCTGATTTAGATAAAGCTCATGAATTACCAACTTGGAAGAAATTGAAAGTAGCATTAAGAGCCATGAAAAAGTTTGGCCCACGAACTGATTTCGGACAAAAGAAGTTTATCATTATAATCTCAGCCACAATTCCCTTTAAACATTTGATGAATGATATTAAAAATACCTTAAAATCATTAAAAATATACATAAGAAAATTAAAAGGAACAATAATAGAGACGTTAATCGTTACGGATTCCTTATTTAAGTTTAGAAGGAAGAAAGTAGGAAAGATTATAGAAAAAGCTATAGTAATTGGAAAAAAACTGTAATGTATAAAGAAAAAAAACAATTGGTGGAAAAATATTAAAGAAACAGCAAATTATGGAAATTGGGTACCCTTAAATTTATTTTATGCTATACTAAGCCTAATTTTAATCCTTTTAATACCCTCCTTATTCCCAATATTTCTATTTGTTAGAATAATATTATGGGTAATAGCAGGATTGCTTTTATTGCCTTTTGGTTTTTTAATGTATTTATATTATCACTTCTCAGCACATAATAAAAGGTTACAATATAAGGTTTGGAATTTAGTGATTCAGAACTTACCTTGGAATGGGCAGGGAAAAGCACTCGATATTGGCACTGGAGCTGGAGCATTAGCAATAGAGCTTGCGAAAAAATTTCCTCGATCCATTGTGTGGGGAATTGATTATTGGGGAAAATTATGGAATTACTCTAAACAAAAGTGCGAAAAAAATGCCAGAATCGAAGGGGTTGCAAATCAAGTTGTATTTCAAAAAGCTAGTGCTTCTAAAATGCCTTTTAAAGATGGTGAATTTGATGCTATTGTAAGCAATTTTGTATATCATGAAGTTCGAGATATTAAAGATAAGAAAAAACTTATGAATGAGTCCTTCCGTGTTCTAAAAAAAGGAGGAGCATTTTCTTTACAAGATACATTAAAAAATCAAAAAAAATTTGGAACTGTTGAAGATTTAATAAGACAGATTAAGGAATGGGGTGTTCAGGAGGTTAATTTTATTGAAACTGCTGACGAGATACCAATGCCTAATTTCTTAAAATTTGAATTGAAAACTATGGGATTATTAAGTGGAATTAAATAGATTTACAAAATTGAATAGGATTTTAATCAAAGGATGAAAAAATGGGTCTCAAACAAACATTATTAAATCAAGTAAGAAAACCTAATGGTAAACTAGGAAGAGTAATAGCAACAGGAATGAATAAAGGACATGCAAAGTTAGCAAAATGGGGTTTATCAAATTTTTTAATAGAACCAAATTACGTTATTCTAGATATTGGATGCGGTGGTGGAGGAAATATAAAATGTTTTGCCGAAATTATAAAAGATGGAAAGGTTTATGGAATTGATTATTCAGAAACGGCTATTTATATAAGCACGAAAATAAATAAGAAACATATTGAAAATGGAATTGTAGAAATATACCAAGGTTCCGTATCTTCTTTACCTTTTAAGGATAATTATTTTAATTTAATAAGTGGTTTTGAAGCATATTACTTCTGGCCAGATTTAATAAGAGATCTAAAAGAAATTTATAGAGTTCTTAAACCAAATGGGTACTTGATCTTAGTTAATGAAGGATATATATGTAATAATGAAAAGAAAAGGAAAAAAGCTGAAAAATGGTCAAAATTAGGAAATTTTCCCATTCATACTCCAGACGAGTACAGAGAATTCTTGAATAAAGCGGGATTTTCCAATATCCAAATATTTGAAGAACATAAAAAAGGCTGGATAACAGCAATAGGTATGAAGAAAGTATAAAAAAGTATGAAAAATTGGACTATATAAAAATTAAATAAAAAGGATAAAATCACAAATATAAAACTTTAAGAAATAGTTGATTTAAAATGAAAGTAAAGAGACATGAGGGTCATGAAAGAGAACTTCCTAACGCTCATATATTTCATGCTATATTACCAGTAGCATTTGTGTTAATATGGATTTTAGATTCAAGTATATATTGCATTTCAACTTTTTTAAACGATTTTGTGCTTTTTGAATTTCGCTTAATAATTTTTATCGTAATTTTTATCATTGCTCTTACTTTTATATTTTTATCTCATCGAGCTTTATTTAAATCGCATCAACCACCAAATTCTTTGATTACTACTGGAGTTCTTGGATATGTAAGGAACCCAATGTATTTGGGGATTTTATTGATTTATATAGCATTTATCTTTTTGTCCATATCATTAATTAGTATAGGCTTCTTTATTATAATATTTTTAGTATATAACTGGATGGTTAATTTCGAAGAGAAAATTCTCGAAAATCTATTTGGTAATGAATATTTAGAATATAAAGCAAAAGTGCCAAAATGGATTCCAAATCCATTTAAAAAGTAAAAGGATGTCCCCCATAATTATGGTATCTGAACGAATATGGAAAAAAATATGGTTATTTTTTGGGATTGTTTTTATATTTATTTCAATTTTTATGATGTTTTTTGGACCCTTACTTGCATCACTTACAGGAACAAAGCCATTCTCAGATCGTGCTAGAGCTATGATTAATTTTTTCTGGATTTGGATGTTTATATATAATGGAATAGGATTTATTCTTCTTTATAAGAATACTGAAAAATATAAAATTTTATTAATTTTGGCTATTCCAGCAGGAATTATATTTACGATCCTTCAGATAGTTTACATCATTATAGGATATTTTGAATTTGTTTTTTCAGAAATAATTTGGGCAGTAAGTTCCCTAATATGGTCAACAGTATCTGTTTTATATTTTTTTGATAAGAAAAACGATTCTTAATGATGTTAATAACGTTTAGTTAAAGACTAGAACATAAAAATGAAGAATAAGCATAAATTTGTAAAAGTAGGTTTTACTAAGTGTTATCTAATAAAATGTAATGATGGATATCTGCTAATTGATACTGGATATCCTAATAATTATGATAAATTTATTAACAAATTAAAAAAGAAGCATCACATTGATATCGGTGATATAAAATTTTTGATTCTAACTCATCATCATGATGATCATGCCGGATTTGCTGCTAAATTATTAAAAGATTCTGGAGCTACTTTAATTGTCCATGAAAATGCCCTTGAGAGATTAAAATTAGGGATTTCAGAAATAGATTCGGTATCACTTAATCGAAGGATAAAATTTATTTTTCGACTTTTTAATCAGTTTCATGAATTTAAATATCCTCCAGTAATCCTACGTGAAGATGATATTATTCTTAAAGGTTCACATGATAATAAAGACGTTTTAAAAGATTTGGGGTTGAACGGCCTAATAATTCATACACCAGGTCATACTAAAGATGGTATTTCGATAATTTTAGTAGATGGTTCCGTTTTTCCTGGTGATAATGCTATGAATGCATGGTATTTTAATATTCTCAGTATTAAGAAAAGACCTATTTTTGTGCAAAATTTAAAACTAATATTTGAAAGTTGGGAGAGATACATTGACCTTGGAGGAAAAATAATATTTCCGTCTCATGGTAAGGCATTTAGTATAAAAATTTTATGTCAAAAATTAAATAAATTTAAAACAAAATAGAAAATAAAATATGTCTAAATAAGCAGATATTTTTTTTATATGGGTAATTATTATGGAAGCTTTTTTATTTGCACTTATTTTAACTTCAATCGCTGGTTTATCTACAACTATAGGTAGTGTTATTGCCATTATTGTAAAAGAACCTAGTAAAAAGTTCATTTCCCTCATCATGGGATTTTCTGCAGGTGTAATGATATTAATTTCTTTTGTGGAGTTATTGCAAGAAGGTATAGAAACATCGACTTTCTTGATAGGGCATACTTTTTTCTTTATTGGAATGTTTCTAATGCTAGTAATCGACGTATCAATTTCACATAAATACGAATTTGAAGATAAAAAAAGTGATTCTAAAAATAAAATACAAAAAACCTCACTATTAGTCACACTTGGTATTTTTATCCATAATTTTCCAGAAGGCATGGCAACCTTCGTAGCCGCATTAAAAAACGTTGATCTCGGGATTATGTTATGCTTTGCCATAGCACTTCATAATATTCCTGAAGGTATCGCAGTTGCAGTCCCAATTTATACCTCAACTAAAGATAGAAAAAAAGCCTTTTTCTGGTCATTCATATCAGGAGTAAGTGAACCCCTTGGAGCCCTAATTGTCGGTTTGATTCTCTTTCCTTTCATTAATGATTTTGTATTAGGCACCATGCTAGCAGTTGTGGGAGGTTTTATGGTTTATATATCTCTCGATGAATTACTCCCCGCTTCTCGAGAAAGCGGATTTGAACATCTTTCAATCATAGGAATTCTCCTTGGAATGGTGGTTATGGCAATGAGCCTAGGTTTATTATAAGATTCAAAACTTTCTAAGGTTTTCTAATTCTCATTGACAGCATATCAAAACGATTTTAATAATAATTTTTATAAATAAAATCTTAAAATGATTTCATATTAACTTAATTGAAGTTTATATGCCAATTTGTAATAAATGTAAGAAAGAAAAAAACTTAACTTATCTTGAAAAAATTGATAGTGAGTTCGTATGCCATTCATGTCTATACAATAATCATAAACCGTATAAAATTTATCCAATAGGATTTGTTAAGAATCAACTAGCACGAGGACATAAATTTGGACTTAAAGAAAGCCGTCATGAAATTTCAGAAATCGTACTTTTTAAGTCCCAAGAACCATTTCTTTATAGATTAAAAGATGAAAAATGGATTACTGTAGTGTATTTTTTTCATAAACAGCGTCAAATACGTTCTACTTTTTCCCGAGGGCTTGATGGTAAAAAAGTAGGCATATTTGCCTCAAGAACACCAGAACGTTTGTCTCGCATTGGGATTACAAATGTAGAACTCATTAAGATTGAAGATACTACGCTATTCGTTAAAAATTTAGATGCTATAGATGGAACCCCTGTCTTAGATATTAAATTGGGAAGAAAATCAATATGGTAATAAAAAATCATCAAATGAGTGAAAATAACTTTATAATCTTCACGTTTAGTAATTATCCTGAAATACCAAAAATTTTAACTCGCATAGGTTGTATAATTGTATGACTTATTTACATAAAGTAATTCTTCATAATTTTGTTTAATTAAGTTAAAAGTTATAAAAAGAGGTAATACAAATACAAAATTTAGATATTGAGAAGTTAGATAAGCTTTTATCTTTCTGGATTATGCATAATAATCAACATGTAAAAGATATTAAAAAATGGATTGATAAAATTAAAATATCAATCTCTGAAGACATAGCTAAAGAATTGACAAATGCGATTCAATTGTTTGATAAAATGAATAAAAAATTTGAATCAGTAAAGAAAAGAGCGATAAAAGTTAAATATAAAAGTTCAAATGCGAAAGTAGAAAAGCTAAAAAAGATGACAGTATCGAGACAGTTAAAATCATTAAAAACTTTTGGATTAAAACAGATTGGAGTTATTCGTACACCATATAAAAATAATGCACCATATCAACCAATTGAAAAAGATCAAGGCAATTTTCAAATTATTGTTGATCCCCAATATACTGAAGGACTTCATAAACTCGATCAATTTCATTATATCTATGTGATTTATTATACACATCGAGTATCGCGAGAAGTAAAGAATATTGTGTCACCCCCTTGGACTGGAGGATTTGAAGTAGGAACATTCGCAAGTAGATCTCCAGTTCGGCCAAATTTTATAGGACTTAGCATTGTTCGGATAAAACAAGTTTTAGAAAATAAGATCCTCACGACAGGTTTAGATGTATTTGACGGAACACCATTACTTGATATTAAACCTTATATCAAAGATTTAGATTCAAAATGTGATGCAAATTATGGATGGATTAAAGATTTAGAGGGATTTAAGCACCTACTTTTACATATCAAGGGTATTCCTCACGACTATTAAAGATCAAATTAATATATTAAGGAAAAATTATGCATACATCAAAGCTGCTATTTTACTTAAAAATAATATTCTAGGTACTTATTTTATTTTATTTCTGTGCTTTAATTACCACAAACGAACCTTTTCCATACCCCTTTTTGAATTGTTCAATTTTATTTATAGCTGATAAAGGATGAAAAATCGTCTGACAAAAATTATAATTTTTAAATTTAGACTTACTTAGAAAAGATATAACCTCTTCAACAGAGTAAAAATCTGCTATACTGTAGAAAACATTCGACTCTTTATGTTTTTCGTACAATTTTCCAATAGCACTATTTCGATCAATGAACCCAATTATAAAAATTCCTTCTGGTTTTAAAATTTTAAATATTTCTTTAAATGCTACTTCTATATCATCAATAAAACAGATTGTAGTAACCATTAATACGAAATCAAATATAGAACACCTAAATGGCAGATTTTCTGCGATAGAATCAATAAGATCTATCATTCTCTCTTTAGAAAGCATTCTCATCTTACTAGATGGTTCCACCCCAAGTTTAATACCCAGAGGAGCCGCAAATCTACCACTCCCTACTCCAATCTCAACACCATTTTTACTTTTTGGAAGTTGTTTTTTTATTACTAATAATTCAGATTTGTAAGCGTATTTATTTCTGATGAACCATTGATCATATTTGGAAGGATATCTTTCAAAGGGTTCAATTCTCGGCATAATCCAGATAGTAATAAAAATTATTAATAATATGAAAATATAATTTAATCAAGAAATTCTGGCTTTCTTGGTTAATTATAAATAAGAAAATTAATTATTTACTGTATTTTTCTTTCCATACTGCTTGTTTTTTTTGCAGGATCGTCTCTTATCTGGCATTTATGATGGATTATATCTTGTTTTTCAAAAGCCTGATCGAGTAAATCATCCAATTCATCTTCAGAGATATTCTCTTTCTTTTTTGCCATTATGATTATACTAATTTTTGGAGATATGATATTTAGGTTATTAAAAAGCTTTCTTTTTATAAATAATATAGAAAAATTTAGTTCTTAAGCTTTACTCTTATTAGATATCTTTTGTCCAAACCATTCTTCTATTTAATATAACTTATCTTTTTCATTGAGTCTAAAAATAATTATTTTATTTTTCTTATTCCATCAATTTCGTCAAATTCTTCTTTTGTGAAAAATTCTTCTTCAGTTGGAGGATAATAGATAATTTCTTCTCCTTCTTCCTTCAATTTCTTAACATATTCCCGTCCATTTTCATCAAGGTAAACTTTTCCAGAATTAATAAGCATAGTATAAAGTTCTTTTCTTTTTTTAGGATCAGCTACACAAATAAAATTACAGTTTCCGCATCGGGGATTTGTATCCGTGAAAGGGCGCAACCCTACATTTTCCATAGCACCTGCTTTCCCAAAAGATTTTGCTATTGTTTGATTGAACTTTTTTATATTTTCGGGTATATCTTCAGCTGAAAAGATCTTTGCATATAAATCCCTGCGAAAATTTCTGTCGTACCATTTTTCTAATGAAAACTCTTTTAAGCAAATATGACCTGGTGTCCAGGTACTCCACGTACCGTCGTCTGATAAACCATACCATCCCGCACAACCAATCCCGCACTGAGAAAACGTCCCCCTTTGTGCGTATATTTCTTTGTATCGCCCAATAATAACAGGTTGCATATCTTCTTCTTCATCCACAGAAAAATATCCTGTTGTACACACTTTAGTACAAAGCTTACATTTATTACAATGATTCTCTTTTGCCATTGGGTCGGGTACAAGAGGCGCAGTGGTCAAGACACCTCCTAAATAAAGTGAACCACCATATTCTTTAGTCACTAAATTTCCTGACCATCCTAAATGTCCTAATCCTGCTGCAACTGCTCCATATCTAAGCGAAAAATCGGGATAACGTATATCACCTTTAATATAGTCAGGTAAATCTTCTCTAGGTCTATATTTCGCATTAGGTATGACGGGAAAAGCCTTATACTCTGTATTTTCCTCGATGAATTTTGAAACAATTACAGCTGTCCTCCACGAACCTGCATATCCAATTTGCTGGGCTCTCTTAAGACTCATTCTTTCCTTTTTAGAAAAGTAATTTTCAAGTGCTTCAATTGGATTGGGAACTGCCCATACAATACAGCTTTGGGCTCCTGATAAGCAATAATCCATATTTCCTGAGGGAGGCACGTCTTTAAGTCGTTCTCTGCTCCCAATTCCGACTAATTTAGCATCTGTGTCTAATACTATCCTTTTTATTTCTTTTTTTAATTCTTCTAAGTTCATAAAATCACTTAGATTAATTATTTTTGATAATTTAATATTCTTTAAATTGCTTTAGTAATTATTGAACCCATGGAAATCTGGCAGATTTTTCTTATAATATTGGGAGTCTGTATAATTCTATTTTTAATTCTATCATTACCACGAAAAAATAATAAAAGAGTTCCGAGTATAGAAGGAATTGATGCTCCAGAAATAGCAAAATCCTTTGAAAGAATGGCTAGAACACCTCCTTTTAAAATATTAAGAAAAAATGTAATATCTCAAATAAAAAAAATAAATCCTATAGGCAATTTAATGGATCTGGGGTGTGGTTCAGGTAATCTAATTATTCAAATTGCTAAAGCTTTTCCAAATCTCGATCTTATCGCTATAGATGTATCAAATGAAATAATTTCTCTCGCAGAAAAACGAGCTAAAGAGCACTCTTTTGATAGTAAAATTACTTTTAAACTTGGAAATGTAGAAGATATACCTTTTCCAGACAATTCAATGGATTTTATTGTCAGTACATTCTCCTTACATCACTGGTCAGAGCCAATAAATGTATTTAAAGAGATTTATCGAGTATTAAAAGAGAATGGAACTTGTCTTATTTTTGATTTTCGTAGGAATTCAAGAAAGTTTTTTTATGGATTATTAACATTTGCCACTAAAATTGTTGTTCCTAAACCTTTAAAGAACATTAACGAACCTTTAGGTTCACTAAAAGCAGCTTATACTGCTGATGAAATAATTAAAGTTATATCTCACACATCCTTTAACAAAATTGAAATTAAACCTTATCTAGCTTGGATGTTTATTAAGTTAATAAAATCGTAATTTTTAAGAATTAAATTAGTTCGAGGTGATATTATTCAAGAAATTAAAATAACAATACTTTATGATGATTTGGGTGGAGTGGAGTCAGGATATATAAAATCTTTTGGATTTTCAGCACTTTTAGAGGTAAATAATAAGAAAATATTATTTGACTCGGGCACAAAAGAGGATGTTTTAATCGCAAATCTAACTAATTTTGGTATAAACTTATCATCAATCGATGCAGTTATTCTTAGCCATAATCATTATGACCATACAGATGGTTTACCTGCTATCTTAAAATTGAATAAAAATTTGCCAGTCTATGTTCACAAGTTTTGGGAAAAACCAGTTAAGCATAAAGGAATTCCAATCCCTCCTAAAAATAAAATTATAGTTAAAGAAGGTGGGCAACTTGAAGAATTAGGTGAAGAAATCTATATTACCAATGCCTATATGTCTCTCGATTATGGTGGAATATATGAGCATGCATGCTATATTCGAACTAAAGATTCATATATTTTAATATGTGGTTGTTGCCACCCAGGATTACTCGATTTTTTAAATGATCGAGAGAAATTAGGAATTCCTGTTAAGACTCCATTACATATCATTGGAGGGTTACATGGTTTTAAATTTGAGGATAAAGAAGCTCAGTCTATAAACCCTTACATCCGTTCTATAATTATATGTCATTGTACTAAGGATACTAATATCTATAAAAAACAATTTGGTGAAAAATGTATTATTGGTACAGTTGGCAAAACATTACAATTTTAATTCAAGATCATAAATTTGCTAATATTTTGTCTATTTTTTCTTTAATATCCAACTGAGCAGAAAGTGGATCTTTTAAAACATGTTTAGTTTCAATGAATATATTAGTGCTTAGCTTCTTCATTAATGAAAGATCTGGTTCTCCTTCAATTAAAAAAACAAAATAAATTACCTTCTTATCTCCATACAATTCTTTCGTAATAATACCTATTTCATATTTCTCGCCATAAGAAATTCGTGCAATGTCCTCCTTAAATAACTGCTTCCCTATGGCTCCTATAGCCGAAATCAAACCACTAAAAATTGCGGGTTCTATATCGCCTATGCTTGGATCCATTTTATTAGAGTAGAAGGGGTAACCTTGAGAATCACAGACTAAAACTGCTTTAATCATGATAATTTGAGAACCTTGATTTTTATTATATAAATAATAGATTTCTTATATTTAATTTTCATGTTGTATAATACTAATTTAAATCAATTAGTAATATCATTTTTAGAGTGAACTTTTTTGAAAAAATAGATAAATACCTTGTTCCTGGAAAACCTTATACTAATGGTGGAACTGTCATTTTTGAAATTACATAGTTTTCATTATCAAATGGCTGTTTTCATCTGTCAGTTTTTTAGCAGTATTCATAATTTTTTTGACCCTTTCAAATGTTACTACTCCTGATTTTCTATCATTTCCGCTACAAGCAGCACCTCTAAATCCAATTACATCTGTTCCTAATTGATGAATTGTCTTTATATGTTCTAATTTAAGTGATCCTGCTAATGCACATAATAATCCTAATTTATGACCTTGATTTACAAATAATTTTAATTCTGTAAGATTAAGGAAATTAAAAAGAGTTGTCCCCTCTTTTGATAAAGTATCTAACATAGCGAAATCTGCACCTGCTGTTCTACAAACTATGGGTATCTTCATAGGATCAATTCCATTAAAACTACTAGAATCAGCATACCCTGCGCCTACAACTAAGATATTGGGATCATAATCTTTTACTGCCTTTACAACTTTTTTTAATAAAAAAATTCCATCCTCTACGCTTTGTGGACCAAGAAGCCCTACCTTTATTATATCAGCTCCGCAAGATGCCGCTCCTAGTGCTGAAAGAGATGCTGTTCCTGGTAAATTTGGCATATCTCCTATTGCTACACTTAATTTCATATTTTTATTATAATTCCTGATTTCACTTATGATCCAAGGGAAAGCTGCTCCTAAGGAACCTTCATTAGGATTCTTAAGATCAATAATATCTGCTCCCCCCCTTATAGCAGGTAAAACTTCCTCTAAAGAACGAATACTAATTAAAACTCTCATTATTAGATACCTATGCGTTTATATAAATAAAAATGTTTTATTTTTAAAAAATATTAATGAACTGGCACACCTATTCCAAAGTTAAATAGTCATATTTTAATAGTTTGTATAGAAATAAGACTTAAACATAGATTATGTATTCAATTCTTAGGATTGATTTACTGATTTAAATAGATTAATAAGTAATACATTATAGAGAATATAAATATGAATTCACATGAGCGAATTTGGACCGCATTAAATCTTGAAGAACCAGATAGAATTCCAACCCATACCATTAATATTGATGGAAACGTCGCTGATAAGATATTAGGGAGACCAAAAAGAACTGCTTTTGATATCTTTGATGAACTAGAGAAACAATATCCAGATGATTGGGTTGTTAGAATTAACGCTATTCTCAATGATATTGAAATTTCTGTCTTCGCAAAAGCTGTTAGAGCAGGTCATAAATTAGGATTTGATGGTGTGGGAATCCAATATATCCCATTCATCCTTGAAAGTAGAACTGAAATGACAGATATCTTTGGAAAAAAGCATAAAGTAAGGAATATTGATGGAAATCCATACCCAGACTACTATGGAGGATGCATAAAAAACCGAGAAGATTGGGAAGCATACCCTAAACCTGATTTGAAAGAAGAATACAAAAAAGCAAAAAAGTTTTATAAAGGAGTCTTAAGAAAGTGCCGTGATATCAAGGATGAGATTTGTATTATAGCTCAAAATGCGTTAACTTCTACATTTCCTCCTGTATGGCAAGGAATGGGAATGAATTATTTTGCTCGGGCGTTGAAAAATGATCCAAAACTAATCGAAGAACGATTCCGATTTTGTACTGATTTTGTCTTAACTGTTTTTAAAGCATACTCAGATTGTGGAGCTAAGATCTTTCTTGAAGGAGGTGATATAGCTCATAAAGGAGGTCCTATGATTAATCCAAAATATTTTTATAAATATCTATTGCCATGCTTCCAAGAAGTTTCAAATGCAATCCATGATTGGGGTGGAAAATTTATTCTTCACACTGACGGAGATATCACAAGCCTCTTAGATTTCATAGTAGACTCTGGTTTTGATGGGCTCCAATGCCTAGAACCACCTTTTGTTGATCCAGTTCTAGTTAAAAAAAAAGTTGGAGATAAATTGTGCTTATCAGGAAATATTGATACGAGACACATTTTAGTAGATGCCACGAAAGATGAAGTTAAACAAGCTGTACAGAATGCTATAAACGCATTGGGACACGGTGGAGGATATATGCTATCTCCTGCTAATTTTCACCCGGGTATTTCTGTTGATCGCTTAAAGTGGATGATTGAAGCAGTAAATTCTTATGGAGTTTACCCTTTAAATAATAATCTTTAATTTCTCAATTCATCTAATTTTTCTCTTGTTAATTAATTGCTTCCCTCTTTTGGAAGTTACATACCTCTAATCGTTAGTCCCGCTAAACTATTTCCTTATTCTTCTAAAGATTCGGTTTCGCCTGTTTCTTCCTCTATATTTTCATCTTCTTTAGGTTTTTCCTCTGGCTCTGGTTCTGGGGTAGGCTCATATATTGGTTCAGGTTCAGGGGTAGGCTCATATATTGGCTCTGGTTCAGGTTCTGGGGTAGGCTCATATATTGGCTCTGGTTCAGGTTCTGGGGTAGGCTCATATACGGGCTCTGGTTCAGGTTCGGGAGTAGGTTCATATATTGGCTCTGGTTCAGGTTCAGGAACAGGTTCATATACGGGTTCAGGTTCAGGTTCGGGAGTAGGTTCATATATTGGTTCTGGTTCAGGTTCAGGAACAGGTTCATATACGGGTTCAGGTTCAGGTTCGGGAGTAGGTTCATATATTGGCTCTGGTTCAGGTTCTGGAGCAGGTTCATATACGGGTTCAGGTTCTGGGGTAGGTTCATATATTGGTTCTGGTTCAGGTTCAGGAGTAGGCTCATATATTGGCTCTGGTTCTGGTTCTGGGGTAGGTTCATATATTGGCTCTGGTTCAGGTTCGGGAGTAGGCTCATATATTGGCTCTGGCTCAGGTTCGGGAGTAGGCTCATATACGGGCTCTGGTTCAGGTTCGGGAGTAGGTTCATATACGGGCTCTGGTTCAGGTTCGGGAGTAGGTTCATATATTGGCTCTGGTTCAGGTTCGGGAGTAGGCT
>JAEOTA010000012.1 GCA_016840085.1 Promethearchaeota archaeon | reverse complement strand
ATTTTACGTACCTAGGATTTGGATCATCAAACGCTATAAAAACTATTCCTTTAAGAGCTTCTACAGTTTTTTCATTTAAATATTTAGCACATTCTGAACAAAAAAGAGAATAAGAGATAGGAACAGCGTTAATTGTATAGATAAAAGAAATTTTATGGTTATTTAATGCTCTCACAAATTTATCAAGATACACTGTGCTTGGATGAGTAGCAAAATTCAGATTAAAACTTTTTAACGATAGCAGTAAATAATTATCAAGGTGTAAAAAGATAGTATTATTGACACTATTCAGTCTATAGAATTTACATGTCTTAAATGGATCAACTTTATTTATGGTTGTATACCTCCTAAAATTCCAATTGGAATAATAATAGAGTATACTTCGCCACCATAAAAAGATCATGACAAATTGAATAGATAAGTATATAATTGCTATCAATCCAATCGGAATATTGAATGCTATTAATAACAATGAAGTATACACCATGATAAAGGTAAAAAATAGTGATTTCAAAAATACCTGTCGAAAATTACTATTGGATATAAACGAATCGGGTTTTTTTATGACTGGATCGATATCATAGCCACTTAAGAGTGTCCTAATAGAATTGATTAAATCAGTTCCGGTGAGTAAAGTAATTTTAGTATGGTGAAAATTTGCACTAAAGTTGGATTTTAGTACTTTAGAATATTGATGGACTGATTTAATAAGCTCAATTAGTCTTAATTTAGTTAAAATACCATTTACGTTTTTATACACACTAAAATAGATAGAAGTCTGAAATGATACATTATTATTGTTAATCTGAGGTCTTTGTACTTGTCGAATCTTCCCTTTAGAAAGATTCTTAGTAAAATTAATGAGTGGCTTTTGTACAACCTGATACGTGAATGGCACCTGAGCTTGATTTAAGGCTTGAAGAAACTGATTTAATGTGGGATGTACATTTTCAGGAAGAATATCAACTTTAAATATACGAGTACCAATTGTCACTGCATCATTTTTATTTAATATTAATAAAGTAGCAGGATCTTTCTTTACTATCCAAAATGCAAAATCCTCAAATGGATTTATTATCTTTAACCTTTTAAAAATTTCATTGAAGATATTTCTAAGATAAAAGAAGTTATCATGAAAAGCAATTATGAAAAAAATAAACGATAAAGAAATAAAAATAATGGAAAAAATCAAATTTGAAGTAATAATATAAGTTAAAATTAAAAGAAATAGTAAAATAATTAACATTGAGATAACCTTACTATTTGATAACTTAGTTTTGATATCCTTATATGACGGAATTTTTTCCCATATATCCAAGTAATTTGATTCTTGTTCTTCAGTATATAAGTAATCATTTTCACTGTTACGGTTATTTAATACATTAGGGTTTGGAACACTTTTAGATTGACCACTCATTTTTAATCATTGTCTAGATTAATTTAAAATTTTAAATTTTAATTTTAAAACTATTCAATATATTTAAATAAAAAATTAAAATACAAACTTTCAATTATTATCATTAGAAATTACCATTGACCATCTCTTACACTACCTCTATAATGCTTTCTGAAACGCCAATGCCTACGTTTAACGTAACAAAAGAAATGTCGCCAAAGGAATCGCCTTAATGCTTCTTTTCTGTATTTTTTTTTCATTCTTTTTTGTTCTAATTTAAAACTATATTCTTCTGTTCTTGTATAGAATGACCTCAGAGCAATTTCAACTTTTCACTGTTTTTGTAAGGTTAATGGAATATAAAATGAATTAAAAAAAGTATAAAGTAGAATTAAGAAGAAATTTTTTGAATTAACCAATTTTCCAAAATTCCCTGCTTCGAATCAATTCCAAAAATTAAAATTTCATTATTCTCCTTCATATTTCTTTATTGAATATTTCGAAAGATAAGAATAATTTCAAACTGAATCTTTTAACCCAGTTGAATAACCGATCTCTGAGAATTAACTGAGATATACGTACTTTACTATCATTAAATATTCCATTCCCTATTATGAGTTGAGATGATTTAGTATAGCAGCTTATTATTAGGAGGTTTGCTGTCGCTAAACCAATTAAAGATTGTTTAACCACATTAACAGATATTCTTGATTGAAGGAAGGTTACAATTCAAGATACTACACTTATATTTCAGAAGTATGGAGTAAAACTTTATACTATTGAAACGGTTTATAATTCACATGGAGTAATTGATACATTTATTGTAAAGAATTCAGAAGGATATATCTTTTATAGAATTACCAGTTTTTATCCAATAACGGTCTTCTTTATCATATTAGAGATTTTAGGTGATTGCATTCTGGGAATAACAATATTTTATGTCTTCAGAAAAATAAAGCGACATAGAAGGATGTATTAAACCATTTTAGGTTTTGGAAAATATTATATCTTATATTGGCACATTTGGGGATAAACTTCAATTTAATAATTTGAAAGAAGCATTAGGCGATGGAATGAAACATATTATTACTATAGAAATGGGATTAAGTGCAGATCCGATAATGATAAGGAGTATTTCAGATTTAGATAATATTTCTATTATTTCTAACTCAGATAGCCATTCTGCAAATTATCATAGAATAGGTAGAGAGGCTACAGTATTCAAGTTTAATAATTTAAACTATAGAAATTTAATTGATTCTATTAGAAAAAATAGAATTATTAAAACATATGAATTTAAACCTTCAGCAGGTAAGTATTATCAATTTGAAACAATAAAAACTACATTTATATCAATTTGACTGGATATAAATTCATCTGGTCTTTGATGGCTATTTTTTAATAATTTACAGAGATTATATTTCCTTTTTAAATGATTTTGCTTCAGTGATTTCTTGAGATATGACTTGAATTAAAATTTCGTTGTAGAATCTTATTAAAGTAGCAGAAGTTCGAACCCAAACTAATCCTCCCTCTTTTGTAAAACATTGAATTTCAAAGGGTGCTAATTTTTTCCTTTTGTTAGTTGTTTATACGCTTCTTCAAGTATAGAAAGAGAATTAGAAGGGAATGTAATGAATTCAAGAAAGTTTTTACCTATGAGCTCCTCTTCTTTATATTTAAATAATTTTTCAGTCGCAGGATTACATTTTATTATTCTTCCCTTAAAGTCCAACAATACAACTGAATATGGAGAGATTTCAAATAAATGACGAAAACTCTGTTTAGCTTCTTTTAATTCAATTTTTTCTTTAATAATATTTCTTCTAAGTCCATATCTAAATCCCCTGTTTTTAAAAGTCGATACGGTATGTTGAATCCTTTTAATAATTCTTCCACTACACTAAGTTTTGTAATATCATAAGTAGAACGGTTTGGTTATGGATCCATAATCTTTTTTTAGCCTTTTATTTTGTTGGTCAATTTAAGAAAAGTAAGCCCGGAATTCTTATCTATTATACCATGTAAAAAAAAATTTTTTCAAAAAGCTTTTTCTATAAATTTCCTAAAACATAGACAATAAGTTAGAAGATTCTGAGTATATAATCTCAGAGATTTGGTGTGATATAGTTAACTCGTTAACTTTCTGTAGAGAGGAAACTAATTTTTATCGTTAGTAGCACAAAGGTAAAATAATGGTTACTCCTCTCTATAAGGTTTAATTTTCCAATTTTTTGCCTTATTTAAAGATCTTATTATCTTGTAATTATTATTGAATCATTAACTCAAATATAGATTTATCAAAATTAATATTTAGTCCCTGTTTTAGTTCAATAGTTACTAAAGGTAGAAAATTCGTTTCCCCTTTACTTATTAGTTTTTTGTGAAATTGTTTTGCCAAACCTCAAAATACTTATAAAAAAGAATGATATTGAAAGTCATAATTAAATCAGAGTTTTATCGAATAGAGGTTTAGATATTATATAGATAGTCTTTTATATCATTATTTCTTCATGTATAGTAAAAATATAATCAGTTTGGTGAGAATTTGAATAATTGGACAGAAAAATCTATGGCTTTAGCTTATAGTAATGGATATTTAGATAAAATCCTAGAAATTTACCCAATAAGATCCAATCCACTTAGAGAAATTCCATTTGAAGATGAGATACAAATTCGACAAGCTTATAATGAAGAAGATCATATAAATCTAATTTCGTTGTTGAATAGAGTCGTAAAATATAATAAATTAAAATTCCCCATAGAATGTTTATATGCCAAATGTTTAAGAGATGAACCTTTATGGTTTGAAAATAATCCAAATGTTATTCAAGAGATTGGAAACCTTCTTATGAATATTGATATAAATAAACTTATTAAGAATTGTATAGTACCAATAAAATCTAGCCGGCAATTAGGAAATGCATTCAATGAATGGTTTTACAATAAATTTTCAATAAATTCTTCAATACAAATCCTTGGAGAAAGCAGGGAGGAAAGAAAGAGAAACGCAGAAGAATTAATTGGTTATAATGGAAATGAAAAGAATATAGATGTATTTGTTAAAATTAATGATATATATATCGTAGGTGAAGCGAAATTTATATCTAGTTCAGGGGGGTATCAGGGAAAAAGTTTTAAGGAAGCATTGAAGATATCAGAGAGATATTCAAGGCAAGCTGGTGTAATACCACTATCAATAATCGATGGGTATTGTTGGCGTAGATCGGGGGAACAAATGTATATGGCTATAGAGACATCTGATGATTCGCAAATAATTATAAGTGCTTTATTGTTAGAAGAACTTTTCTTCAAAATTAGTGAAAACGCCACATTTGTAGGAGAAGATGTTGAAAATGAGAGATTAATTAATTATTTCTAATAAAACAAGTAATTTTTCTACTTCCATTAGAACAAAAACTCTTTATAAATTCTTTAAGTTCTGAATAATTTTTATTCTCAATCAAGAGTCTCAAATGTTCCTTATAATTTTTGTTTAAGCTTAAAATGGGGAATGTTTCAATCAAGCTTCTTACTTGTGTAAGACCAAGATATTTCCTCGTATATTTTGAATTAGAATACTTATAAGTAGTGAGAAACTCGCTATCTAATTTCTCTCTAAAATATTCCAAGATAAAATTAAAGAAATCTTTCAATATAATCTGGTCTTGATATGAGATTTGGGGTTCTAGAAAAATCTGTATCGGTGATGTCCTATAAGTCGCTTTAGATACATAAATACCATCAACTTTAAAATCCTTTTTAATTTCATACACTCCTGCTCTTTTATCATTTCCCCCTGTATCCACAGTACGGATGTACAAGATATTTGATTTAACTTTATCCCTAAGATTCTTGTTTAGATAAATTTTAAGTAATTTATATTGATTCGAAACATAATTACTGGTATCTATCACATCGATACCAAATGATCCTCTATTGTTGTAAACTTCTTTATTTTGCAAGTAGTATTTTACGATGAGAGGCTTATTCGTCCGAAAATTCATTAAAAATTCATCAAATTCCGCTCCAGCACGATATTTGAATTCGGGTTTTAAATAATATGTAATTTTAAGTTCTTTATTTTTCTTTATTTTAATTCCTCTAAAGCTAACGGTTTGCCTTTTTGGTCTTTCCTTCCTTTCAAAAAATGAGATACATATATTAGTTCCAGTATGTTTAAAAATTTTCTTTTCAAAGATGTACATATTAGAAATATCGTAGTATATGAGAAAATCTAACCTGAACTTATTTGATACAGATGATCCAAAAATAAAATTGCTCGGTATTATATAAATGAGTTTTTTCACATTATTTCTTAAATCATTCATCATGGCAACTTGATAGAGATCTTGATAACCTGTATTTTCATCCTTGAAGTATTTTAAATGCCGTTGAGTCTCTTTATGCTTTTTAATATAGCCTAAGTATAGATATGGTGGATTTGTAACATGAAATATTGGAAACGGTTTTTCTTTCAAAAATTTTGGAAAATTAGCAAGGCTATCATATTGGAGAATATTTTTTTCTGCTATATTGCGAGGGATTCCATAAGATTCGGCATTTTCAATGCACTTATCAACCATTTCCTCTTGAATATCAAACATGAATAGGTGTTTAGAAAAAAATTTAATTTTTTTTGATTCAGGAATTGAATTAAGCATTGGTAAAATCAGATTTCCCTCACCTGCATAGAGATCAACCCAGAGAAAATCATAATATTTATCTTTTATTGAAGGAAAAATGTAATCTCTAAATATATCTTTTGAAGTCAAATGCATGCCAAGAGTTCTTCTAATAACTTTTTTCTCATAATATTTTACTTTTGTTTCAACCATTTTGAAAATCTTAAAAAACCTCTTCTATAATATATTATGTTAAGCCGAGATTTAAATGTTTTGGTAAACTTCAAATAAAATAAATAATGGATATCTCTTTAAATGTATCAGAGTTAATTTTTGATATACTTCCTTTAATTTTCACCTTTGAAAATTTCTTTTCAAAAAAGTATTGAATTGTTTCAGTGCAATAAGTGGTTAGCTTTAAGGAACTAAAATGATAATCCTCTATGTAGTTTTTGAATACATTGCCATTACTTTTTAAATATTGTCGTTGAATCCAACCTTACATTTGTCTTGATTTCAAAAAAAATATCAGACAGGCATAGAAGAAAATTCACTTAACATTATTGCTAGGAACTATTTATTTCAAAGAAAAATTTAAGCGAGATAAGTTTGATTTCATAACCCAATACAGTTAATTCGATATGTCTAGAACCTATATAAAGGGAAGAAATAAATATAAAAGATTAACTCATAAACATGGCCATTGTTTTATTTGTGGTTGAAACCTAAAATCTTCAATGAAAAGAAGAACAAATAAAAAAAACGAATAACTAATTCTACGAATTATTTCCCATTATTTATTTTTTTTAATTCTGATGTTCTCAAGTCTCTTCTTATCACCTATATATTAGAATTAAAAAAAAATATAAAGATATTAGAATTTAATATTTTACTTTTTCTAAGCTAAGAAGAACTAGTTTTTAGATTCCATAATTTCAATGGATATCCTATATTGTACATCTTCTTTTATGAAACCAAGGGCAATAAGATTAATCGGAGTATCGGGAGGATCTATCCTTCGGCTATTTGAAACTCTTGCATTAATAAATCCTTCATTTTCTAAAGCAATTCTTATAATCTCCGTAGGTTTAGTTAATCTTTCTTTATTTTCTTCTGAAATCTTCCAGTGGAATCTATAGTTTTCCATTTAATTCACCTCCTTTAAATTAATTTTATTTTATCAATATGGATTGAGATCCATGACTGCAAAAAATTATAATAATGCAAATTGGATGTAAAAATAGAAGTAGAAAAACAACTTAGATTGATTAAAGATTTCTGAAAAAATTTAAACACAAAATTTAGAAAAAGTAGGATTATTTTATCATTTATCAGGTACTAATCATTCTTCTCACTTCAATAGAATCGTAGAATTTTTTGCTTCATATATCTCATTTTAATATTTTATATTTACCCTTTATAAATTTTATTAAATTCTGGTTAAATAGTATAATAGATAGTTAGTTAGGTATTAATTTTCCCTTTTTAAATCAATTTATTAATAATTATTTGATTAAAGCGTTTACTCAACTCTCAAAAAATTATGCAAATTTCTACTTTTTTCAATTGATTTTGGACATATTTGCCAAAAGGTTTAAATATGTAATGTGTGTTTATTGTACTTGATGAAGTCTTTAGAAATGAATCTTGAGAGGAAATTTGCTAAAGATTTTTTAGTAGCACAAGATTTTTTTAATAATATTGGATTTGAGTTAATTGGGGCTAAAGACATTAATGATGAAGCAATTTATCTTGTTAAAAAAAGAATGATTGATTTTCATTCTTATTTTCTTTTCTAATCTATTAACCCTATTTTCTTTTCCAGAACATTTTTCCAATATAATAATTACTGTACTAGTGCTGGTATTTTGATTATCAAACAAGTGTTTTGGTGCAAGAAGAATTTCCTTTATTTTACATGAATTTAAAATAAATTCCCTCAGTTTTGTATGAGTATTTAGGGTTAAAAATGAATCACTGGTAATAAAACCTAATCTACCACCACTCTTTAATCTCCAAATACTACTTACTATGAACATTGAATAAGTTTCATGAGCATTAATTTTTCCATAGAATTTTTGTAAAGTTCATATTTTATCGTATTAATTTTCAGAAAAAAACAAGATAAAGGTATTAATACAATAAATTCAATCTATATTTTATGGCAGAAATCGATTTAATTTTAGAAATAATAGGAATAATTCTTACAGGTATAGCTATAATTATTGTTATATGGTTCAACATCAAAAATATCAAAAAAGCCAATGAAAGGTTAGAAAGAATACTTAGAAAAGACGAAATTACCCGAAATAGAAGAATCCAGAAAATCTTTAATGTTATAAAGAAAAGTATTAATGAGATTATATTCATAAGTGAACCAAGTGATAGAGGGAATTATAAAAGTTATATGATCAGCTTTGAAGGAAATATTGAAAGTCCATTTAAAATAGATTTAAATCAAAGAAGGATAACTGAAACGAGAGCCTTTTTAAAAAGTCACAGCGAAGATTTAAAGTATTTTGGGATTCAATCAGAAACGCCTTTAAGTATATTACATGGAAGATATGTTATTACACATGATAAACTTGAAATACTTAAACCATATGCACCAGATGATCATAAAAAAATAAAACAGAAAATTATTTCAGAGATTAAACAGTATTGTAAAGAATTTTTTGATATTAACTTAGTTTAATTCAGATAATCATTATGATTCTGTTCTTTTAGCCTTTTTCAAGTTCAGTGATTCTATCGTCTAATTCATTTATATTTTTTTCCATTCCATCAACTTTTTCTTATAATTAATCAAAAAGTTCATAAACCTTAGAATCTAGATCTGCTATTAATCCTTCTAATTGACCTGTAAAAATAGTTAATTCTTCTTTAGATTTTTCCTGCATTTTTTATCACATAATTTTGGTTCTCTTATAATAATATATAAATTGAAATAATTAAAACTTAAAAACTAAAGAAAATCACCTCCCATTTTCTTGTAGGATTTGTGATATAGTCTACACAGGATCACTATTATTTAATATTAAAAATTCAATTTACTCCAAAAAATTAATAAGAGTAAGATTAACATTTAGTCATTAGAGAATATTTTCATCAAAACTCATAATTCTAATCAATTCGCTTATAATATAATAAATAAAAATAGAGGAATAGAATTTTATATGCAAAATGTTGTTGATAAATATATTTCTGAATTAAAAGAATATATAAAATCTTTCTTTGATTCAATTGGGCTAAATTACTACCAATTTAAAGACATTCGTGAATTTGTGAGTGATAGGGATGTTAGCCTTGAAATGTTTATAGAGTCATTAAGCATTGATTGGAGTGTTTCATTAAAATTAAAAGAAAGTGAAAAATTTAGGGAAAATTTTATAGGGCAAATCTATATTTATGCTTATGAGAAATTTATAGGATTAACAAATTTTTCTTATACTAATTTAAATCTTAATATATCTCAATCTAGAGACCTCAAAACAACATTGTTGGAGGAAACTATATCTAAATATTTACAAACTAAAAATGATCCAATTAAATGGTGGTTCGATCATGATGGTATTGATTTTATAGGACCAGAAGGTTATACCCATCCAAACATAGATATGCTAAATGTAGTTCTGAAATATGTTCAAACGCAAGAATATGATAATCTATCCCAATTAAAAGACCGTCATAAACTTATAGTTCTTAAAATCCAACATGATGAGTTTTCTTATAGTATCTCCTTAAAATTGAATAATCATATCTGTTGGATAATTTTACCTCTTTTAATGGGATCTCCTGGTACAACAAATTATTATATGAATAAAATTGATTCTCAGATAGAAGAAATTAACAATAATTATCCAAAATCAATTAAAATTATTACAATACATCAGCCCTTTTTAAAAATTAAAGATTTAATAAATAAATACTATTCCATTGGACATTCATTAAAGACACACTTGAGAGATCTAAATAATCCCAAAATGCTTATTAAAGATGATAAATTTTGGAAATTCTTTATTGAATATACTATAAATAACTCAGAAATGCAATATTGGGATTGCAAGCAAACATTTCAATTTTGGAAAATACCTCCCGAAAGTAAAGAAGCTAAAAGAAAAAATGAAATAAATATATGCAATAATATTGTTTCATTTGCGAATGCCGATGGAGGTGTAATTTTTATTGGTATATCAGACAAACAACCTCGAAAAATAATTGGGTTAGATGACATTGAAAACAAAAAAAATTCACTAATAGATGTTTTAAATAAATATACCAAAAATATGAGTGAATTAATTAAATTCCATGAATTCAATTGCTTAAATGGAAAAACTTCAAAAAAAATATTAATCCTAATTATTAAACAATCTAGTGAAGTCATTGAATTAAAATTAAATGAAACAGATTATCGTATCCCCATCAGGATTGCAGCAAAAACCGTTTATAAAAATTATCAAGATCTTAAAGCAAGACGATACACGGTTAAAGAAAACAATATTGAATTTATTAGGGAAATATCTCGTTTATTAAATTTGTAAGTAGGACTTGTGATATAGTCCAATGTTGTAAAGCATTCAATTTTAAGAAAGATTCGCTCACTCTTTCTGATTCTTCTTATAAAACCACTCCAGATCATCAGTTTCATCATCCATATCGACTTTTATAAAAAGACCAAACTTATAGTTATAAGGATCTTTTGTAAGTGCTTGGAGTTTCGCTCTATCAGAATCTCCAGAATCGCGATTTGTAGATTTTTTAATTTCAATGACTAATAGATTATTTTCATCTTTTCTTCTTTTATGAACAATAATATCGGGATAAGTTGTTTTATTTCTTTTCGATTATTATTATATCATAAGCTTGTAAGATAAGGAATATTAATAATCATAGTAGTCTTTTATAATTTTCAAGACTATCTTTTTCTCTATATAGTTTTGTAATCCCAAAACTTATATTTCGATTTTTACCTACCTAATGATAAATGGTACCCCGCTGGGCGCCCATACTTACATAATATAATTTATAGATTCCATTAAGTTTTCACTTTAATTATTAAAAGAATAGTTAATATCTTCTTGATAATAATGACATCATAGGAATAAAAAGTAAATATATTTTAACCTACCCAGAGGTGGAAGTAGCCGGTTGTGGGAGGTATTTTGAAATAAGTTTGTTAATTAGTTTTAACTTTTCAGAAATTCATATCCAAATAGATTTGTAATAGAAATATCCCAATTGCTAATGTTTTTAATATTTCTAACTATGTTCGCTTTACGGGTATAAAATCTTTTTAATTTAGGAAAGAAAAAGTAAACTTGGGCGTTATGATAATTATGACGTTTTGAATAATTAACAAATGTATTCACAAAAATTAACACTACACCAGATTCATGAATTTTAATATTTGAATCAGCATGAAATTTTCCCCATTTGTGTGCTTCATAGAGGATTAAAGTATTTGTTTTTTCATCATACGATGGTTTAAATGTTGAAGGATATACTTTCCTAAAGGTCTCTATGGTTTTTTCTTTATATTCAATATGAAGATCTTTAATTAGGGAAAGTTGGGGTGTACTAGCTAAATATTTTTTTATGCTAGTTTTTAATGTTTTACAATCGTGATGATATTTTTCCAAGTTTTTCTTAAATTTAATAAATTCAGAATAGAAAGCACGTATGACTTGAGGTTTTCTTTCTAGTGCTTCTTCGAGGAGTACATTTCTTTTTTTTAAAACATCAGCTAAATTCTGTGTTCTTCCACTACGGTTATAATAATAACGGTAATAATTTCTATTAGTAAAAATAATTTCTTTTATATAGTTTGTAAAGTGAAGCATGATGGAAAATTTTTTGTTTGATCCATAGTTGACATCGAGAAGGGGTAAAGAGGGTATATCTATTCGAGCATCCCGAATTAGAGCCCTTTCAATAATATTAAATTCCACCAATTGATTTTCATTAAATTTATCTATCCGAGCACTCAGATCCTTATATGCTTTGTGACTACAAAATTCATATATAGTGTAGTTTTTTCGAGTGTCAGTAACTATAAAATCATTTTTAAGTAGTATTCTGTGAGCTACCTTTACACTAATCCGTTTATCATCTAGCATAAGGAAGACTTTTCTCCAATACCGAGACCAATCAATATATTTAAGAAGTTCATCGCTTTCTTTGCAATCCTTATTTAATAAGGCTTCAATTACAGCATTATTAATTTTTTTTTGATTTTGCTTGACGGTCTTTTCAATTAGATCATATCCTCTCTCAAAAAAATGTTCAATGAGAATTATGACAGCAGGACGTTTGTAGGCATAAAAAGTTTCTGCTAATGCGGTTGTAATGAATTTAAAAGCTCTTTCGCTATTTATAATATAATCAGGTAAATTTTTTAGACAGGAAAATGAATTTCTATCTGATGGATCAAATATAAGCTTTAGTATGAACTCATCAAATAATCCCTCAAGTCTAGAGTGTGGTAATCTATGTAAAAAACGTCGTTTTATAATAAACCTGATATCATAAATTCTTTTTTCTTGAAAACTAGTAATTATTTTCCGTTCTATCATCTTGCTTGCTTTATTATGACCAAGCCTTTCTAAACGTTTTAATAATGGAAGACTCTGACTGGCTCTTTGAAATAATAAATGATTAATATTTATCTTATTAAATAGTTCCTTTTGTTCCTCAGGCGTAAAATACCTATAGAATCTCCAACGGATAAGATGATTAATATCACGAGCATTCCCATCTTCGAATCTATGTCTGATTTGATCTTTTATTATCTCCTTACTATTGTAATGACCAAGTCGTGTGAGCTGGTGAATAATTGGGAATAACATTTCTATCCTCTGATCATAAAATTTTGACATATCCAGTTCATTCATTAGAGTGGCAAGTTCTTCACGGTTTAAAACTTGTAAATATCCTCCTTGAAGCAGATATAACATAACTGGTAAATGTCCACTAGCAAATCTTGATGCAATTTCATCTTTAAATACACGTCTCGCTTTTATATCTCCTGCTTCTGTTAATTCTCTCAATAGAGGAAACGCAATATTCCTATGAAGAATGCGTGTATCATAATTATTCTCCACCCAAGCTTGGATATTAGAACAGTGAGCAAGAAATTCTTTCTTGGGTGTTATATGATAACTTAAACTTCGTCCATGCATCCCATGATTTAAATCTTCTGCTGCTTTATCAATTGAATCAATCTCTTCATATCTGTCAACCTTGGAGACAGGAATATTCAATAATAAATACATGCATTGACTAAAGCGTCTTCCCTTTACATAGACATTAGAACGTCCATTTTCTAATTTTAATGATAAAAATTCATTAATAGTGAAAGAAAGCATTCCTGGAGGGAGTAAAAGTTTTGGTTTTGAATTGGTATGTATTTCAATTCATAGTTTATATATAAAATAGAACAGCATGATAATTTTTAATAAAAATAATTTTACCTACCTACGTGATGTTGTGGGGGACATACCCATCTTAATTTAGTATAATAATATATATTATGATCACACCTTAGAGAGGTGTGAATTTTCAAAAATAAACTAGAATTTTTCAAAATAAACCAAAATTTTTCATAAATAATCCAAAATTAATGTATATTTTTTAATTTTAACAATAACTTTGATTCCTTTTTAACCTCGAAATTTAAGTAAATGTGAATTTCCAAAATAAATGCTAAATTTTCCAAATAAATGCTAAGTTTTCCAAATAAATGCTAAGTTTTCCAAAAAAGTTGCTAAAAATTTATTCAATATTATTATATATTCAATTTATGTAATATTGTATAAATTAATAGGTGTATTATTGTAGCTGATCTCCTAGATAATTTTCAAATTAGAGACATCAAGACGAAACCTGAATATTCAAATTATGGTATTTATTACTTGGGAGCTATTATTTATGAAATATTAAAAGAGAGTTTATTAAAAAATTTAATTAACGGTTGTTATTATACACATTACTCTTCTCCTTACTTTCATGTAAAAGTTGGCATTAAGTATGAGAGTGTAGGAGATCTAAATAATATAAACAATATATTAAATAGGTTATGTGTTAATGAGAGCTATGTTATAAATGAACCTGGACGATTCCAGAAAACTGAGGGAAATGTTATATATTTAGATGATAATATAATTGTTGACTATATTATTTGCTATTCTTTTGAATGGTTAATCAAAGTAAAGGAAGAATTCAAGAAGGAAATTCCTTCTTATGAAGCATTAGGGTATTTTTTTATTAAAAATAGAAAAAATATAGAAAATGAGATACTCAGTAACAAAATTATACGAAAAGGTAAATTAAAATCATTAAATGATCAAGAAAAAGGAGTTATATGGAATAGATTTATTCATCATTTGTGTAATTCATATATTTATTATCCCAATGAAGCTAAATTAATTGGATTTTTAAGAAAACATGGTATATCAATTATTTTACATCAAACACATTAGAATAATCATAAATTTTTAGAAGATATTGTCTCCTATACTTCCTAATATGGATAAGGTTTAATAATACAGTAAACTTTTCCATCCTCAAATATTAATTCATTATATTTTATTAAATCTTTATTACTTGTATAGTCAATTCCAAAAATTATTCCATAAATATATGTTCCGATTCTTAGATCTTCCTTGATTTGTCCAATTAATTCATCTTTTGGAGTATTTGATTCCAATTTTTTAATCTCAATTGCAATTTTCGTTTCAGAAACATCAACATGTATGCGCCCTGAAATAAATTCGTTCATTTTCACATTTGGAAATTTTTCTCTTAATATTTTATATATCTCTTCATTAAAAATTGTTTCATTTCTAAAGATATCTTCTGAAAAAAAAGATAAATCAATTTTTCTCAAATATCTAAGGAGTGATTTCCATGTCTTTTTTGCCATTTGTCTTTGAGCATACATCCATAATTCATAACTGCTACCCTCCTTGTCTTATTTTAATAAAGGTTCGATTTTCTGCAATATATCAGGAGTTAATTTCTTTAGCCCAGAAAAATCACCTGAATACTCATAGACCTTACCCTCTTCTATATCAAGATATTTAAAATTAATATAGATATCTTCATTTGGATCGATCTTTTTTCTGTTCTTTAAAAGATCATAGAGAAAATGACCAAGAGCAAACAAACCTACGCCAATAAACATTCCCAGATAAATAGAGACAAAATCATATGTCAAACGCGTATAATTATCTCTTTTTACTAAGATTTCAGCATTAATCCCTCCGATTTTATCCACATTTTGATAAAAGTTTAATGCATCTGCCATATATACAGGGTTATCATTTTTAAATTCAATTGGAGCAATGTATAGAGTTTTCTCATCAAAATTATATTCATTAAGAGAATATTCAATATCTTTATTTTCGAAATCCTTGACTAAAAAATTGTTCATATTTATAGTGTAATCTCACAAATATAAAAAATAATAGGAAATTAACAATTCTTTGGCGTGTCCAGAATGCGATATTTTTCTTAAAAAAGAAGTGAATGCTTCACTCAATCTCAAATAGGATGGGATACAGCTTTTGCATAAACAACGCTTTACGATGATCTATGATGATGCTAGTACCATATAAGCAAACATAAATAGATTATTGTTTTGATAAATTAAAGAATAAATCAAAAAATTTAAATACATATAAAGACATATAATACACAAAAATATTCACAATACATAATAATATGTCAATGAAAATTACTGGGTATTATAATATTATAAAAGAACAAGAAATAGAAACACATAATGAAAAAGAAGGTTTCAATATCCAGATTGATGGTAACCATAATGATTTTTTAGCTCGTAATCAACGCACACCACATGTAAAATTTATTGCAAGAACGAAGCATAAAACCATCGAGATTGACTTTAGTTGCATTGTTGAATCGGATGATTTTAATGAAGAAGTAATCAACAAAGCAAATAGAGAAATAGAAGACTGGATTTTAGAATATTTTCAGAGAAAATATAATCTGATCATTAGGAATAAAAAACTGGTGATTTAGATATGACAACTAGGAAACAAATAACTATATCCGATGAACTTGCTGAATATGTGGAACTAACTAATTTAAATCTTAGTTGGTTCGTCCAAGAGAAACTAAAAGAAAAAATGAATGGTGGAAACAAGAGCATAGAATATATCAAGAACATTTTATTGACATCAAACTATGATGATTGGATACACTACTCATGTGATATTGATTCAATAAAGCAAAAATGTTATAATTGCGAACGGAGAGAAAAATGTCTTCACAATACTCACAAATCGGTTTATATCTATAAAAAAGATGTTTCGTTGCGGTTGGAAGACGAATATGATTGTGAAAATGATCCAGAAATCGAAGCAGAACGAAGAGGAGAGCATTTACAATATGATGATGAAACAAGACAACTTATTAAGGAATTGCAAAATTACACTTTCAATTGGGCTTCCGACTTTCCTGATCCCAGATATTGGGCAGTGGGTATAAACGTATATTACAATGTATCTAGAGTTGATTATTATACCGCTCTTGTGTGCGATGGAGGAAGGTTCACGATAGTAGTGCCACATCCTTTTAGAGAAAGTGATCGAACATATGGAATGAAAGAAGGACGTAGCGGAGAACCAGATACATTACCACTTTATTTACGACCTATTGAAAAAAACATATCACAAATCGTATCAAGGACAACACAGTCAATAATTCCACCAAGAATAAAAATTGGATAATTTTATGTATGAGAATAAATTAAGCAATTTGGCGTTTTAAAGATCGTTCTAATACCTTATTTATTGGAGGAGATAATTTGACAATGATTTTTTCTTATTACATTCTCTATTTGTTAGTTAAGAGTGAAAAAGATATATTTCTGTTACATTTATTAATCTAAATCTAATCGTTTATATCCTTTTTTTAGATTTTTATCAAAATCAAGAAACTCAAGATATTCTGGGAATTCTCTATGGGGATAGCATCTTTTCCATAAATCTTGTGATATTTCCATACAAATTTTCCCGCATGTGTAAGATTCCTGGTACCAATCTGCTGGAGATTGAAACATACCATTCCTTACTGGTCCTGGATGAACAAGTAAAGTCCTTAGTTGGCGAATAAATTTGAAAAAACTTGTATAGGGTTCATCTATTGGATTATCTTTATTCCATACTAATTTTAATGAATCATCTATACAAATAATATCTAAAATCTCAACAATTTTTCTCTTTAATGGTAAAAATTTTTTCCCAAGTTTCTTACCCTTTAATAATATGCTTTTTTGCTCTTTGGACAACAAATTTTCATTGTTGGAATAGTAATTAAAACCAATAGAACTAACAAAACATTCAATAAAATTATTAAAAAATAGAATTGCGGAGCGAGAATTACTACATATACTACTTCTTAAATTACGGCTTATAGATTTCTTTTTTTCTTTAGATATTCCTTCAGGGATTTTTTTATAATCATCAATTAACTTTTCGGTATAAGCCAGAAAATAAAATGCATCATCTAAAACAAATTTTTCTTCAATAAAAAACGCACCAGCATTATTCTTTATCCCAATTAAAGCATGGTCTGGTAATCCTAAAGGAAGAAAGTTTTTTGTATCAAAAAGAATCTTTATATTTTTATATTCAACTGCTGGTCTAAATCTACCTTTATTTTGAAATATCTCTTCATTTTCAAAATAAAATTGTCCTATTTCCTCAATAGGTTTCTTAGGAAGACAAAAAGTTTGGTACTCCTTAATCTGAATTTCCATTGGAATATTAATTAGAGGATAAACCTTATCATAATTTTTAACACATAAGCTATCAATCAATTCAAGGGTTAATTTCATATTATCAATATAAGTGTCAAGTTTCCCTTCATGTATCGTTGGATTGAATAAATCTACGAATAGAATATAAGCTAATCTATTTTTTAACTTCGTTTTTAAAATATCAAAATCTATGTTGTTAGTACTCATTTTTATCAATATTTTAAAGAATTTAGTTTCTCAATTTCAAAATATAGCTTGCTACGAACTTTAAATTTGTAAATTTTTTTTGTCATTATTAAGCAAATAATGAATAATCCACTATAAATTTAAAACTACAGAATTAATGAAAAAGATATAATTCTGTTGCATTTATTATAGGTTAAGACAAGAATTATTTGAAAAAAAAAAAAAAAAAAAAAAAAATTCAATTTAAAATTTCAATCCCAATAAGAGTGATATATATTCCTAATTTAATGTGTTTTAAAAACAAATATATAATAAAATTTACATAAAATCATTCAAGAGAGGAAATTTAATATAATGAATAGAAGAGATAACTGGTGTAATCACCCTTTTCCTTACTCAATTAATAAGGTGATAGAATGGGATGTATTGCATAATTATGTTTAATTAAGAAGATAATAAAAGCTGTCCAATTGCAGTTCCTAAAAATGTGTAAAAAATTATATTGCTGTACAATGTAATATAGGATAAGAAAAAATTACTTTAAATATGAAATGATTATATGGAAAATGATTTTAACAATTTTTTAGAACAATTAATAAAAGCAATAACAAGAGTAGATGGAGAATACATTAATATCTCAGTAAGTGATCTACCAAATAATATATACAGAGAACGAGTTTTTTGTTATGAATTATATCATCAGCTACGCAATCTATTGGGTGATGATTATAACTATATGTTGGATGGAGAACTAGATAAAAAATCTCACCCCATACTAAGTCCAAAGATACCCGATTTTGTTATTCATTCTCGTGGCGAGATGGATTATAATTTAGCTATTATTGAAGTTAAACCGATTAAAAGTATTTTCGATTCAATCACTAATTTAGAGGATGATTTAGATAAAATAATTGACTTTATTGAAGTTGGTGAATATCATTACGGAATTATGCTTATTTATTCCAACGGGGTTGATTTGCTTAATAAAAGCATTATAAAAGCTTTTAAAAATAGAACTTTTATATATCCTGAAAAAATATTGCTATTGTGGCATCCTGGTCCAAATCTAAAACCTGAGATCATAACTCATTAATGTTTTTTCAGATGTACCTATTAATTTTTTTGACGATAAGTTGTATTATATCACATTGTCACTACTAATTAAGAAGGCGAGAGAAGGGGTGATATCACAGTTCCCAATTTAACTTAAAAAAAGAGGTCTGAAAAAGAATTATTAGGAAAAAGGGGAAAGAATTATATTGCTGGAGAGTGTATTATAGGATAAGATAAAAGTTTAAGGATTAAAGATGACCATTAACTATTATATCTTTAGGATTTTGTATTTGAAATGTAATAGTGTTATAAGGTTAAAAGAGAATATCTGGTTATTGCCCTCTGAATCTGAAAAAGCTGGCGGAACCATTTTTTTTGATATTAACTCTTATTCATATTTATTAATAAAATCAGATATAGAAGAAAATGAGAGAGACTTAAAGTATAATATAGAGTTAGTTATATCTTTTTTTTCCTTACTCTTAGGAAATCAATTTTATTCAAAAGAGACATATCATTTTTATTTTGAAGAAAAAATATTACTCAAAAAAGCTCATTTATATCCAATTCCAGAACCTTTTGTTGAAAAACACCACTTCTCTCTTTCAGGAGTTAGGATAAAAATCATACAATTTATTTTTGATAAATGGTATGAAGATATACTTAAAAATCAAGTAAAAGATGGATTGTTTCATCTTATCGCAGAATTAAACGCGGGATTAAGAAGTACTATGTTTGAAATTAGTGCAGGGCTTTTATGGAATACTTGGGAGCATTTAGCTTCTAAATACTGGAAAAAAGATAAGAATTATTTGTATGTTATTAATAAAGCTAAATATAATGAATTTATTAAAACATTAAAAGAAATCACAGATTGTTTCATTGAAAGATTAGAACCTGAAGAAATTCTCCTTGAAAATATTCTAAATGGAAAATACAACTATAAGAGTCTGCTAAAGCGGGATCTTTCCAAAGATATAGCTAATTATAGTCCTGCAACCTACAGAATTTTTCAAATGTTTGATAAAGAAGGAGATATATTTACCGATCAAGAGCTTGATTTCATTATGATAATGAATCGGATTAGAAATGATTTATATCATAAAGGTTTATCATTACAAGATATTGGAGAAAAGGAAAGTATTAAACCCGTTGAATTTCTTGAAAAATTCAAATTTTTTACTTATCGTAAATTCTTGAAATTTTTCGGGGTTATTAACAATTATGCAGATTATGTTGGAGGAATTTTTCAATGGAAAGATGAAATTATAAACGAATCTGAAAAAGAAGAATTAATAGAGCTAACTGATGATTTTTTGGAAATATATAATTATATAAAAAGATTAAACAAAATTTATAGAGGTTATAAACAAGCTGAATTAAAATGGAAAAATAGTAATAATAATATTCGTGGAAAATTTCTATATGATATCTCCAAAAATGAAAATTATGTTATTATGGAACATTTACCAATGGATTATAAAAAAAGTTTATATAATCTTATTGTAACCCATACGAATGAAGGTAATCAACCCGAAGATTTAGTAAGATTAATTGAGGTTAAAGAAGTAATTATAGATTTAATGGATTTTCGTATGAAAATTTTTATCAGAATTGAAAAACCTACTAAAACCAATTTTGATTTTACTAATATAATAATAAATAGGAATGATCCTAATGAATATGCCAAATTCCCAATTGGAGATTTTATAATTGAAAAAAAATAAAAATAATATTCATTCTGTGCGAGGATAAGAGGTGTCGTATCGCATTTCCGTATTAATTAGAAGGAGATAAATGGTGTTTTATCATAATACTCTATGTTATTAGAAAGCTACTATAGTTCTATTAATAATACACAATACTTTAAAGAACTTTTAAGAAAATTTCTCTTTAAGCATCTCAATAAATTTCTTATTGTTCCCTATAGGTTTAAAATTGATTTCCTTTCTTAATACATCCTGAACGATATTTGATCCAATCATTTTAGCACAATTGAGACATAAGCAAAATTCTGTATCATCAATTAACTTATCAACAATCCATCCGTACATATACTGAAAAATTGCGGGTTCTCCACAATTAATACACTTTAAATTCCTATTTTCATCTTCTGGTAATATATCTCCCATATTAGAAAGATTGTTAATTTGATATATAAATGTTATTTAAAGTAAGAAAGCTTAAATAATCCAGATATTTTTTCATTAAAAATTACTAAAACTACCTAATCATAATTCATTCTGTGCGGCGATAAGTGATGTTGTATCGCAGTTCCCTATGTAATTAGGAAGGCTAGAGAAGGGTTAGTATCACTTATTCCCTACTAATTAAGAAGGCGATACAGGAGGCGATATTGCATTTTGCTACTTAATTAGGTTGTCACCACGGGCTTGAGACACTGGTTATCGGGAAAATAGTCAAACGAGAGTTATATTTCATTTAAAATATATTTATAATAGTTTTATCCAAATATTCTAGGGATTTTGAATCTTTTTTTTAAACTCTTCATTTAATAGATCAAAAGATTTTTGTATTATTTATGAAAAAAGAAAATGAAATTCCAATTTTTATCTTTATAAATGATTTTGCATTTTTTTTGAAAAATTTTGGAATATTTTGAAAAATAGATTGTTACTATATCGATTTATTTATAAAGGATTTTGATTTATTTTTGAAAACTCACAAGAGGTAAACTTATACCTCTTGCATTTCTTTAAGATACAATTTAAATATAAATTTTATAAGGTTTTTGCCTACCTAAATCACGATATGCCCCCAAAAGGGACATTATATTAAAAAATCAGAAGTATTGAGGATACTACAAATGCTACGTTCTTAACATACCTACTAAATAATATTAGACGATGAGATTAATAAAATAATAATATATATGGAAAAAGAGACCATAATTTTTACTGAAAGTCTAGAAGAATTTTTTTCCTTTATAAAAAAATGATAATATTAACTACTTATAGCATATGTTAATTCATTCTATGTAGCTCAATGAAAGTGAATAAACTAGTAATTGATATAAATCAAACAAAATCAAATTATGATTATAGACCAAGGACAATTTCAATTACTACTTTTAAAATTCTGTTTTATTTTACTAGAAGAGAAGATTCCGCTTATTTTAGTGAAATAAAGGAATATTTAAACAGAAGTAGTAGTCAAGTTTCTCAAACAATGAAACGCCTAAGACTTAAGAATTATGTTAAGACTATTAATTCACGTCCATTAAAATACACAATAACAGTATTAGGTAGAAAAGTTATTAGAAAGACGATTCAGGAATTTTTAAAATACAGAGATAAAGATTATGATGAAAGAAAAGAAAATAATATTAAAAAAACTTTGAGATCTCATAAAAAAAATGATAATGAAGTTGATTTGTTAAATTACACTGAACTGGAAGAATATTACAAGGATCTCCTTATTAGCTTTTTTATTGAATTACCCGAGATATTATTAGATTTAAATATTAATTTTACGCCCGAAAAATATCATAGATTTGTTTAAGACACTAAATCATATTTATTAAAATATAATATTATGTTATGAAAATTAGTGTTCTTGATTATTTACATTTCCTTCTATTTTGAAATAATCTTAATTTTTTCTAAGGTTTAGCAATTTAAAAAACCATCTGTTAACAATAAATATTACCTATGAAGCTATTTCGGAATAAAAATTTATTATATAATATCTGGGTACTATGAAATGATTATAGAAAACTTCCGCTGAGGTCAGAAATTTAAATGGAGAGCCTTTCCATAATAAATGGAGTTATGGGAAATAATGGATATATTTTACTATACAGAGATCAACTAGAGGAAATTAAAAAAGAAATAATTCAAAATATTGAAAAATATATTGATTTAAAACTAAGACCCTTATTGAATTATTTTAAGAAAAAAAAAGATTTCAATGAAATGAGCTTTCTCTAAAGATATATACTTAAATCTATAATTTCACTTAAAAAGCTACTTATCAACCAAGTAGGTTATTAATTATAAACTTCCATTCGTGTTTGTCTCTAAGTTGTAATCAAACTAACTAAAAAGTTATAGAATTCCTAAAGATAAATAATTGAATTAGTTGCTATTTTTATACTTAAAAATAGAATGATTTAGGGTGTAAATTATAAAATAAAAATTTAACTTTAGGTGGTAGAATTAGTAGAATCTATTATTGGAGCAGAAAGAGAAGAGAATAAATCAGAAATCAATAAAGAATTAAAAAAATATGCTCAACGAGTAAAAGAAAAAATAGGAGAAAAGAGAGAAATTATGTATTCTGACATAATCAATTTAATCTCAAAGGAAGGAATTAAAATAGAAAAGGCTACTAAATTAATTAGATGGTGCGGAAACCAAATTAAAAAGGGAAATGATTTGATTGATTTTATTTAAGAGTATAAAATTTAAGATTATAAATAAAAAATGAAGAACACAATCTTTTGTAAAGAAGTAATACCTCAAAATGAGAAATACATTATTTTAAAAATTAATAAATCAAGCTTTTATTACCACTTCTCTTGTTTTTTTGATTACCTTGATTATTTAAGAAGTTATAAAGGACGAGAGATTTATCCTGATATCAATACTATAATTAAGTATACCAAGAACCAAATAAAGGAGGAATGGGAGTTTGCAAACGAACTTGGATTCGCGAAAGAATTTGTTCATGATATTAATGTTATTTGTAGAGAACTCATAAAAAAGACTTTATTAGATTCAATTGAAAAGGAATTTTTTTGTAAAGAACAATCAAAAAAGACTATATTAAAAAAGTGTTTATTATGTGAGATTAAATATTGCCATTCTTATCCTGTTATTGTTAAGGTTAAAGTTCCTTATAATGAAAATATTATTGAGTATAACACCGAATGAAAGAATAAGAAATCAAGGATATTTTTAAAATAATTTAGGTGTCAAATTGTTGAAAAATCATAATAATAATTATAAATTTAATATCGATAAATTTTATAAAAACTATCTTAAAGGACCACGGATTTTTAAAAATCGTGATGCTTTAGAATCGTCTTATGTTCCTGATAAATTACCTCATCGTGATACTCAAATTAAAGATATTATTGAAAAGACAGCATGCGCTCTATTAGGTGATACACCTCAAAATTTTCTATGCTATGGGATGATAGGTACGGGAAAAACTGTTACCATAAGATATGTGAGTCAAAAATTAGCACAAGAGAACTCAAAAATTAAACCATCTTGGATCTATATTAACTGCAATATTTTTTCAACTCCTTATCGTATTTTAGCTCATATTTATAACACAATTTCGAGACAGGATAAGATTCCACCTACAGGCCTTCTAAAGGATATAATTTTCAAAAATTTGATTAGATTATTAGATTCAAAGTTTGGAAATTCAATTTTTTTCTTGGTTTTAGATGAAATAAATGTTTTAGCTGATAAGAAAGGTTTTAATGAAATTCTATGTGATTTAATAAAACTAAATGAAAATTTGGACAATTGTAAAACGAGTTTAATTGTTATTTCGAATAAATTAAAATTTTGGGAGAATTTGGATCCAAGAATAATATCCAATTTAGGCGAAGAACATATACTTTTTCCTTTATATAGTACAGATCAGCTTAAAGATATTTTGATTGAAAGATCCAAAATTTCTTTTCTTAAGGGCGTTTTAACGAAAGAAGTTATTCCTTTATGTACCGTTTTAGCAACAATGAAATATGGTTATGCGCAAAAGGCACTGGAATTGTTAAGAAGAGCAGGTGAATTAGCGGAGAGAGCTCAAAACAAAATTATCACAGTTAAACATGTAAGAAAAGCCCAAAAAGAATTAGAAAATGATTATATTAAAGAATATATAAAAAATTTACCACTTCAAGCACAAATAATTTTACTATCAATATATTTAATTTCAAAATTTAATCCTGAGCATACTATTATATCTGGGGATATTTATAATATCCATTCTAAAGTTGCAGAATTAATACCTGGTGTTAGGCAATTGACTAGAAGAAGAATTGCTGATTATATTAATGATTTATCACTAGTAGGAATAATCTCCGCTGAGGTTAAATCAATGGGACATTATGGAAGAACTAAAATAATTAAATTTGATATAAGAATGAAACTTATTGAAAAAGCATTGGTAAAGATTGATAGAATTCAAGGAATTTTGAATTATAAACCAATCTTTCTATAGAAGGATAAGTTAAATAAAAAGATTATCGAGTTACTTTAGATGATAAGTAAAAGGTAAAATTGGAAAGGAAAACTTAAAAATTAATCTTTTGAAAAGAAAAGAAATACACTCCTTATTGAATCATTAAAAAATGTTTTGTTTAAAAACCCAGAATAAGAAGAATATACAACCAAATATCTATTCAATAATATTGAAAGCAATATGTTTTTTGTCTTTTGTGCTAAATGTCGAAACAAAAGTTGTCAAGATTGTCGGAAAAGAAAAGTATATTTCACATTAAAATCTTATATATCAAGAAAGCATAAACTAATAAGGACGAAAGAAATTGGTGGGATCTTTAAAAAAGAAAATGAAAGAAACGTATTATTAAATTATAAGAAAGGGAGAGTAACCGAAATTAATGCTTTTTAAATGGATAAATCAAATTTCTTCAATAAAAATCACCAAAACAAATTAATTTTTAATTATATGATTAAAATTCTTTAAAAAAATTGATTAAACATACTATGTATCTGTACAGATATAGGTATAAAATTATATTCTGCTAACTTAGTTTTATTAATTTATTTTGCATCAAAAATCAAAAAAGCAAAGAGATTATATCTTTAGAAAGAATAAATAACTTCACACCTTATTTTAACAGGATTTTCCTTGAACTTAATATAATCTTCAAAAATTTTATTAACAGTTTTTATATAAATTTCTCCTGAAAAGTACTATTTCTTTCAAAATTTAAATTTAAAGAAAAAAATATATTTATAGTAATTTTAAGGTTTTAAAAAATTCCAGAGAAAAAGAAGTGAATTAATTGCCAAAAATATCTGATTTAGGAAATCAAATAAAAGAAGAAAAAAAGGAAAAAGAAGATCTTATTATTTCAGGAGTGTGGAGATGTGCACACTGTGGAACTAAATTTGAATTAATGATTTATCCTTATTATAGTAATATTCCTGAATATTGTATGAATCCCCAATGCCCAAGTAATAAACTAAATTTAAAAAATAAAAGATTTCTTTTCATAAAATGGGATATTTTCAAAGGAGAATAAATAAAGGAAGTGAATAAAATGGTGATAACTAATGCCTAATGAAAAAGAATTAATGAAAGAAAAATATAAAGAACATTACAAAGAAATTGTAAATGCTACTAGTCGGAATGAATTACGTATTAGTTCAAAAATATTAGTATCTAAATTTTATGAAGAAATAATATCAAATGAACCTAATATTAAAAAAAAGATTAAATTGCGAGATATAAAACAGAAAATAATATCTGATAAGATTTTTAAATATGCACAATTAAGAATTAAAAGTGAAAATCAAGGAGTTTTAAAAGATATTCAATTAATTATCAAATACCAAGAATTAAGACTCGAGATTATAAATTTAATTAAAGAATTATATAATATACAAGAAATAAAACCTTTTACTAAAAATATAGAATTAATTAATCTTTTGGAAAAATGGCTTTTGCAATTAAATTTAATTGCTTGGCAATATATTTCAAAAAAAGGAGTTTTACAATACGATAAAAGATATTATAAATTACAACATACTCAAATTTGGTTTTTAGGATTAAATATGAGAGAAAAACTAGATAAATTAAAAGGAATTTTACCAGAAGATGCAAATATGTCAAAATATTCATTTCATCATGAACCCCCTTATCGAAATCATTGGCATATGATATTTACAACAGGAGAATTTATACAAAATCATAGAAAGGGATCTATGAAGAAAGAATAAAGGAAATAAATAAATAATTTCGATTAAAATGAAGAAATGTAATATTTGTCAGGAAGAATATAAGGAATCTTTTATTACTACTTTTCGGTTAAAAATAGGAGAAAGAATGGGATCTCAAGTAAGTATTAATTATATTGATCCAATTGATTTGAATCTCTGTATAAACTGTAGAAAAGAAAGAAAACAAGATATTATCAATAAATTTAAAAGCTTATTACCTTCAGATTAAAACTTCGCTAAATCTTTACTTAATTTAAATGGAAAAACTCTATTTGCATGCTCTATTAATTCTCTCATAATTCTTTCAAATTCTTTCTTATTTGGTGTAATTTCTTTATTCTGATCTATTGATATTAATTTGCAAATTGGATCTAATCCAATAAGGTATTTATCCAGAATATAAAGTTCCGAAGATCTATATATTATTTTACCTTCAATAAGACTTGGTTCTTCTTCTTCTTTTTGATTGATTTCAATTCCAATTTTAATCAAAATCTCAGGAAATTTTTGAGATATAAAGTGAATAAAAGACATTGAGCCTGAAAATCTATAATATTGACCTCTCTTTTCAGTATTCATAATGTATTTAAGGTAATCCTTTATCCTGTTAATTATTTGAATAATAATATCCTGTTCATCCCTCTCTTTCTCTTCTCTTTCAATTCCCTTCATTATAAAAGGAATAATAAGTGCTGTTATAATACTCAACTGAGTTGTTAAGTTTTGAAACAAGGATATAGGAAAAATTATAGAAAGTATTACTAATAGTATTAGTACAATAATTAGAGAAAAAACAAATTTATTCTTTAGTAATTCTTTATAACTTATCATATCTTAACTCAATTATAAAAGTCTCATATAATAATAATCCCTTTTAAATTCTGCGAACATTCTTATGATAAAAAACATTATGACATTCTGGACATCCTAATAGCTGAAAGGCTGTAGGTGGATTTGAACCTTTAATATTACTACTTACACTATTAAGTTTAATTGCTTTTACTTGTTTTTTACATAGAGGACAGGTTTTATCCATTGTATATGAATATGGAATCAATTTTACACACATAATCGTTTATACCTAATTTTAATTTTACATGGTAAACTCTTTCTTCTTTTCTCTTTATAAGTTTCTAGGGTTGACAAGTTTTTGAATTATTAATTAATAAATAATATCGAATCCGTAATATTCTGCGATTTCTGGAATTGGTTTGCCGTTTTTCCAATCATTATCAATTTTAGTAAAATTACTATTACCGATAATTTCTGAAATATGTTTTTGATTTAATCCCACTTTCTTTCCGATCTCCTCTTGAGTCCATCCCAGAGCAGATAACCGATAGATTAGATTGTCTCATGTATGTATCTATTATGCTTGTAAAATTTTTAAAAATTTTGCCCACATGAAACACATGTCCACATATTTAATCCCCACACGCATGGGAAAAATGCGGATTTCATAATTCCTCACAACCAATCCTTCATTTGATCCCCACATACATGGGTAAAAAACTACTTTTCTCTTATTCTATACGGTATAAAAAAAATCATATTTCTTGTATATCAATTAATTCTTTATTTGTTATACATATAAATAACATAAATATGATATTCCTTTTATTTTTATGCATATAAGCTTTATGTTAAACAACAAATCATTTATTTGTTATACATATAAATAACATAAATATAATCTTATTAATCAGATAATCTTTTGGGGTATCTAACTTTAAATATAAAACCTCCCCATTAATGATTAAGAACTTAAAATCTTAATTAAGAAATATGAGATGAAAAAAAAATGAAACATCTTGAAGTGGAAGAAGAACTTCATAAAAAATTAAAAATTAGAGCTACCAAAAAGGTTAAACCTCTAAAAGCAGAGTTAAAGGAGATCCTTAAATGAGAACTTGGAGTTGAGGATACTAATGGATAAGGAGATACTTATAAAACGTAGAGACAATAATATTGCTGAAATCAAAAGGTTGGTTGAATGGATTTCGAACCTTTCTATTCCTGAGAGAGAAAAAATTATTACAACAATCCAAGCAGTTAATATATTCGATAAATTCATGAAAGAGTACGATAACTCAGAGTTGATTGGTGATAATGAATGATAAAACGATGTATAATAATAGAAAACTGCGATTGGAATTTATAGCTTCTGGTAACAATAAAAGAGATAAATTAACCTTAAAAGAAAGAAGTGACCTAATTGCTTGGGATACTAAAGATAAATTAGATTTACTAGCTTTAAATGATTCTAGACAGCTTATGTACCAAAACAATAATTCCTATAATTTACTCCTGAAGATCTTTTTTTAAAAAAAATTTTCACTCTCGTCTCCTTTTAAAGAAATTTTGTTATTGTTGTTATATGCTAGAAGTTCAAGATGAAAACCAATTTTCAAATAAAAACCGATATGTTAAGACCCCCAATCGACAAAAAAAAACTAATAATCTCATTGAGAAAAGCGTTATAGATGTTGCTTACAGAACGAATAATTTCGATAAGATTCCACCAATTGTAGGTATCATCCTGGCAAACAAATTTGGAAACACAATAATGGTTTTAGAGTATGATACTACAAATCTAAATAATTATAGACCAATTAAATCTTATATTTCAGAAGATGATAAAAGTCTTATAGAAATTGACTTACTTACAATGTATTTCAGTTCATTAAGGAGTTTTGCAGGAGAAACTAACATTAAGAATTTAAGTCATTTAGAAATTCACGGTTCCAATATTAAAGTCCAGATATATTTCACTTTTGAGTATTACATGATTATAGTATTACTTAATTCTAATACCGATTTAAATTCTAAGGAGAAGGGAGATATTCTAAAATATTTCAAGGAAAAATTCGTTAAGTATGAATTTGAATTCAAACATTTTAATGTACCAAAACATCGAGAACTCATTAAAATGATAGAACATAATGCAAAAATTTGGTTCAAGAAATTAAATAGAAATTATATCCAAGCTTATCGAGAAGGATATTTACAAAAACATGAAATTATTGATGATTTATCATTTGGATTTGAATTTATAATTCAAGATGAATTATATGGGAATTTAGAAAATATTCCTGAAGATATTGTAAAAAATATATCAAAAGAAATAGAAAATAAAATTCAGGATAAATTATTTGAAAATCTAAAGGAAAAAATTACTCAGAAAGCATTATTTGATAATTTCTAGATTTTCAATGAGACCTTTAGCTATAATTTCTCTTGCGACTTGAACTTCACATTTTTTCCATATCTCTGTATCCTGGATTCTCTCCCATTCTTCTTCTGTTAGATCTCCTAACCTAATTCCATGTTCTTCTTTTAGATCCTCAGCAATATCATTAAAAACACGTGATAATTCAATCTCAATTGGGTATTTTAGGAATTCTTTTCTATTAATCATAGTTTTTTGAATTAAATTATTATTGTAGATTTTACCCTCCTTTAAAGATATATACTTTTCATTTTCGTAGGATTCTAATACCCAAATCGCTATTCTATTACTCGAATTTGTTGGTGCTTTTTCTTCTGTTATAATTATTTTTTGGTTGTCCTCAACCAAAAAGATATTTTGATCCTCATCTCCCCCCAAAGATCTTGCGATTTTTTCTAAGCTTAATAAAATCTGATTTAACATAGTAATTCAATTTTTAATAATGATCCCACATGAGGGGCATATTTTACATTTTAAATCAACTTCTTCACCACAATATGGGCAGAAATATTTCTTATTTTTAATTGCCTTTAATAAACTGATAAATGATGTGAAATCTTTGGCATCTAATATTTGTTTATACAAATCATTCCTTTTTTCAATTGATATAATATCCCATACTTCATGAATAAGTTGAATGATGGCATTATCGTAGGTTTTATTACAATCAAGACATTTGATTTTATTATCGTAATTCTTTATATCTTGACTACCACATAAAGGGCAGCTTAAAATTGTTTCTTCCATAGCTTGTTCATTTTTTCGTAATACAATTCTAATTAGATTATAGTTTTAGAGTTGAGAATAAGTTAAAACCTAACTATTAAAAATGCACTTTTTTTAAAACCATTTACTCACATAAAATAAAAAATTGACCTTTTTATATGTGATTTATAACTTTTTTTTAAAGAAATTGGAAAATTGAAATCAAACGATAAATCAATTTATTATATTGGTTTTTTTATGAATATTGCTAATGAAAAGACAATATATGGAAAGCAAATTATCAATGTTAAAGATTTTATTAAAGATTTACGAGTAAGATTAGAAAATATTACTTTTTTCAATAAAACTATTCTTAATAAAAAAGTTTTATTAGCATACTTAACAGGAGCTTTATTTGGCATTTTCAATCGGTTGAATAGAGTATGTGAGAAGGATTTACAAAATATGAGTATTCTTCCCAAATTTCAACACAAAAATCCTCAAAATGAGATTAAATTTGTTGAAAATTTATGTTCTCAAGTAAATTTTATATTTTTTACGAACTTTGATTTAAATCAAGATTCTAAGATACCTGTTCCTAAATTAAACAATTTAGATGCAACTATAAAAAATTTGATAAAGCCTCTTATTAGAATGAAAAAGGAATTAGAGAGTTATTAACTTGTTTTACAAACAAGAAATTAATTCGGATTTTATATGGATAATTTATAACTTATATTTATAAGAAATTTAAGCGTGGATTTTGATGAATTTAAGAGAAAATAGGATTTATTCCGGATTTTTTTTGATTTATTTTACACTTAGTATATTTGATGCTTATTTCATTATTTATATTCCATTATACTACTTAAATATATTAAATGTTAACCGTGTTGAATTAGCATTCATACAAGGTTTAACTTATTTAACTTTATTTGTAACTCCATTTTTAGGTTTTCTCTATGATAAGTATATTAAAAAAGAAATTCAGAGTAAGATTATACTATATATTTCTTGTATTAGTTTATGTAGTTGCTTTCTAATTTTTATTTTATATAAGGAAATATTGATTTTATATGGTATTTTTGTATTTGTCTATTTTTTCTCTAAATCTATGATAAGAACAGTAATGAGCGGTTTATACTTAAAAATAGTTGGAGATTCAAGGGGTATAAAACTAATCTTTATCACATTAGTCAATTTAGCCTCAATACTAGGTTATTTAGGTATTTCATTACTGTTTCATTTTAATGTATTAAGCATTTTTACATTATCACACTGGGATTCATTCTTTATTCTAGGATCGTTTCTTTCTTTTCCGATTATTATGATTATATTCATTTTTGGTAAAGGAATACGACTTTATGATATAAAATTAAAAAACAAAGATCCCTCAAAAAATCATGAAATTGACAAAACACCAATGAGGTTTAGTCAAAATAAGATTATTATTATGGTAATCATGTATATAGCCTTCATTCTAGCATCCTCCGATTTAATATACACATATCCGCTCAGTTCATGGATTTTGGATAAATTTACTGAAACAGGATTTAGAATTTATAGTTCTTTATATTTTATTTTTATTATAGGACAAATTATAGGCCTTTATTCTGCTAAATTACTATGCAAAAAGTTTAATGAAAAAAGTATTATATTAGTATCTCTCATTTCATATATCCCTCTTTTATTTTTACTAACTATCTCTAATTTTCCACTATTTATGGTCTTAAATTTTAGTCTTTTCATTTTAGGATACATTATTATAGTTTCTTATACCTCTTTTATAACAGATTTTTCTAGTAATAGTAAATATAAAACATTTAAATTTCAATTATTTCAAACTTACTCTGTCGTGGCAAGCATAATATTCACACCCCTCGGGATTATCTTATATGATTTTATTATTGTAGAAACTCTAATGGTGATCGCGTGTGTCTTAATCGGAATTTCCGGATTATTCATTTTATCAGCAAGACTTATAGATAAAATACATAAAATGAAATTTAAATTAAAAATAAAAAGAGAGAAAAATAAAGGTTATAGATTGGTATTATATTTGAGAAAAAACTCTGAAATGGAAAGAGATGTTAAATCTCTATTTAATTTTTTTAAAGACAATATATCTATCTTAAATTCAAGAAGAATTTTTAGATTCTATAAAATCACATCGAAAAATGCTGCAATAATGCTCAGTTTATGTTCTGCTATAAATGAGATAATCCTAGAGATATATTTTAATTTAGAAGAATCTCTTTAGACTTATAGACATCTTCTCCTTGTTTAACTCGTTATTGGTTTATTTTTGAGCATTAAAAATTTAATATTTTTAATGGTAATGATTTAGAAATTTTTATATAATCAGATATCTTCTCGTTTTATATAGGCAAAAATGATAAAAATATCGAGAGAAAAAAGAATTTAAGATCGACTAAACTTATAGTCGATTTACCATTACCTTAGTTCAAAATTTATAAATTCTTTCTTAGATCGATATTCTTATCATATTAAAAATAATATTCAAACTTTTGCTTTTTTTTAATAAGTTTTTATAGTTTTCTATAGAATAATCAAAGAAATTCAATTCAATTAAAAATGAGTTGATAAATATTGATTATAGATCATTGTGATAAAACAATAAGCATTAAAATAGTGTATTTTGGTCCTGCTTTATCGGGGAAGACTACTTCAATAAAATCTCTATTTTCTCATTTTGGCAAAAAAGAAGATTTAAGTTCTATTGAAAGTACTGTGAAAAGGACATTATTTTTTGATTATGGTGTTGTGACATTCCATAATGATGAGTGGATTTTAAAAATTAACATATATACTACAACGGGTCAAGATTTTTATATTGTTACTCGGCCAATTACTTTAAGAGCGGTTGATGGCATAATATTTGTAATTGATTCACAAAAAGAAGTTTATGAACGCAATTTGATTTCTTGGAACGAATTGATCTCATATTTTAAAGAGACGCTTGATAATATTCCAATTATAATTGCATTTAATAAACAAGATTTACCAGATAAATTTAATCCTACAGAATTTTTAAAAAAGATTGGTTTTCATAAATATAAAAGAATAGATTCAAGATATACCATTGCATTAAACGGAGAAGGTATATTAGAATGTTTTGAAGACATCTTAAAATTAATTTTGAAAAATTATTTTGATTATAAATTGGTCTCAGTGATAAATTAAACATTCTCTTTTAAAGCTATTCTAAATAATGTGCTTCTTTCTGAGAACTTAATACATATCCTCTTTTTTAGAATCTAGATAATCCTGCTTTTCGATTAACTTTAAATAGCTATTTCTAGATAACATTAAAACTTAATTTCAAATTCTTTTAAACTTCAATAAATAATCGGATGATATAGTCTGCAAAAGTATAATAATAAAGGATATCAATGTTTAAGCAAACTCTCCAACCAAGCAAGTTTATTGAACTATCTTGTTCGCTTTTTACAATTTTTTGTAAAACGTCCAAAGGAAAGGGCTATGAATTTCTTTGCTAGCGCAATATATAATTATTGGAGGGGAAATAAAGAGACCAAATTATATATTCATCAACATTGTTTGTATTCGATGAAAAAATATTGTTATAGCCCGAATGGGAATAAAATCAAAAGAAAGTATAATAGAATTAAGCTTGAGGCAGAAATTGGTCAATATTTTAAAGATTTCGCAGATTTAGATAATGTGGAAAAAAAGCTTATTGAACTGTCTAAGGAAGAGATCTTGGATTTAGGAGGCAATACTGGATATTATATGAGGGATCTAAATAAAAATGATAATGTAATTGGCATAGATATTTCAAAAGAGATGATTCGAATCGTCACGTGAAATTTCTAATTGTTATGTTGCTGATATCTTTAAATTGAAATAGAAGAAAAAATTCAATACCCACACTTTAAAAGAATGTGAAATAGGAATTGCAGGAAATGTAAGAAAATAGAAAAAACTTTTAAAGAAATTATATACGCTACTTAACAAGGGATTTCAAATTTTAACTGTAATGAGATATGTCCAATCTCTAAAATCCTTTAATATAGTTTTTGCATTTGAATATGGGGGGTATTTTAGAACTCCCTTTAGATGATCTTATCTAAACCTTCCTTACTTTTTCAATCTGTGTAGAAAATTAGGATTTAGACCTTATTTAATCGATAAAGAAGTCTCAAATGGCGTTCCTTTGTTCCTTGTAAGACTTACAAAAAAATAATTTCTTTAGTTATGATATTGAATCAATGAAATATTGGTTATTTCAAAAGTCAATTTTTCAATTGGAATTTTCTCGGAATATAAATAGTTTAATAAAAAATTCATTTGCAGATAAGTTTAAAAAATGAACCAACTCAAGGACGTAGAGTAGAATGAATTTAAATGAAAAAATAGGTATTCACTTAGACCAAATAAAGCAAATAAAGGGCGTAGAAAATGCTGTTTTAACACAAAGAGACGGAAATCCAATTCAATCAACAGGAGTATGGTTTTCTAAAGATGAAATCTTTAATGTAAGTTCCGCTACTAGTGCTATATTCAATGTAGGAATTCATTTACACCCTAAAGATTTAAAATACATCCTAATAGAAGGGAAGAAAGCAAAAATTCTGATTGCTCCTTTAAAAAGCTCTATAGATACCTCTTTAAATAGGATTTTAGAATCCCAGGGCATTTTAGATGAGAAACATGAATTTTTTGTGGCAATTACAGCCCAACCAAATGTTAATTTAGGAGGTATATTTTTACAAACTAAAGACTGTCTAAGAAAGATTAAAACCAGCCTAATAACATCAGGAGAGTCTTTTAAACCCCCATTAATTCAATTCAATAGTCAGAAAATTCAAAGTATTATCGAAGGATTTAATGTTAAAGAAAATGAAGTATTCAATCTAAAATTATCTCCTTTTTCCTTAAGTTTCTCAAAAAAGACGTCATTAGAATTAAAAAAAGTGTTAAATACTATTTCGCTCACTATCCCTGATTTACATTATGCTTTTATAACCATTGAAGGTGGATTTACCGCTTCTTAGTTATTAAAAAAAGTTGAAATGAATTCAGAAAAATTAGATAAGATATCCGCAATGAGCTATTCCCTTTTTCAGACTGCAAATAGGTGTGCGTGGTTACTAAAAAGAATGCGCGCGGAAAGAATTCTATTAGATTGTGATAACACATTTCATTTCATTGATGGAATGGGGAAAATAATATTTAGTACTGTTATTGGAAAAATGAAACAAAAACTAGGATTAATTCGACTAATCTTGCCCCAATTTACAAAAAAAGTTAATGAACTTATAAAAGAAGCATCTAAAATTCAAGAACATGAAACCTTTGATATCAAGAGGATGTTGGGTGAACTAATAATAAAATAATCTTGGTGATAAGATGAAATTCTTCAAAATATTAGATAATCTTAAAAAAAACGATGCCTCTGTAATTCTTTATTGTTTATTAGATCGGATTCCAATATTCGTTTTTGGTGATAATTCAGATAAAATTGATAATTTTTTAATTGATTTATCTGACCTTATTCATTTTAGAAAAGAATACGTTTTTTATACTGACTTTATTTCAAATTCTGAATACAATAATCTAATTTTAAACGAAAATATTGATATTAATTCTCAGAGAGTACATGTCAGATGCCCTTGCAATATATCAACAAAAGGCATTAGTCAAATCGAAAATATCAATTCTTGGCTTATTGGAATGAAAATTCCTCAAAAAAGAGAACATTTCTCTGATTTAAGAAAAACGATTAAAAAAAAAACAAATAAATACCTGTTCATAATTTTCTCAGCCGGTGATATATCCATTGAATTAGAGGGAATTGATTTTAAATCAGGAGATCTAATATTGGAACAAAATATATTTAAAAAGATTTCTCAAGATACAGAAAAATCCATCATAAAAATGAAAAGAGTTTTAAATGATAAGATAAAACTGAGTAACCTTGATAAAGATTTAATTAAAACTTTAGTAGATTTTGAAATAGAAAAAACTGAGTTAAAGAAAAACATTTTTAAAAGAGAGATTCAAAATTTCTATTCCGGTTCAAAACGTGCTTTTTTTATCTTATCAAGATTGAGTTTATTAAATAATATCGAAAATCATGCAAAAATAGGAAGTAAAACTCTTTTAGAAACTATAGACTACGAAGATACACCAATAGAGAGAATTATTTCATTTATAACGAAGGAATGGAGAGAAAATTTTTCTGATTTGATTGAAGATGGTAAAAAGGCATTTATTGGTGATAAAATAGTTTCATTATGGGGTTAGAATTAACTATGATTTTAGATTATGAAAATAAAACATTACAGGTAAAAATTGTTTATTACGGTCCTGCAATGTCAGGAAAAACAACTTCTGTAAAATATCTTTTCTCTTTTTTTAAAAAGGAAGAAACATTGAAATCTATAGATAGTACTGTTGGAAGAACATTATTTTCTGATAGCTAGCTTGTTGTGCGTCAAATAAATGGAGTATATAGAGTAAATAAATCATATTTATTAAATTTGCGCGATAAAATATATGATCCATGTGAAAAGTTTAAGAAGGCTGAGTTTTTTTATGTTGGGAGAAATAATCCTTATATTCAAAAATGCGACATGCTATGTAATAATTGTTTAAATTCTCAAACTCTAATGTGAAGTATAAAAATAGCAACTCATTGTATCACAAAATTACAATCATATATATAATTAAAGAATAATTTAAGCTATTATTACATCTACAACGAAGAAATTTCTGATTTTTCTTTTTTAGTACACCCTAGAATTTATTTAGGGAAGTATTTTATTTTTATTCCTTTCCTACCTGTCGTCCTCACAATAACGATTCCTAATATTTTCTTAACTTTATAAGAAGATAGTAATTCCATTATTCTTGCTATTGTATAACCATGATGATATAAGTCATCAATTATAATACCATTCTTATTCTCTATTAAATATTTTAATTCGTAATTTATCTTTTTTGGGTGATATTTTTTAATTACCATTAATTTTCTATCTTGATTATGTATCTTTATTTGCGGAGCGAAATTACAATAAATCTCTGGATTTATAATTGATAATTCTATTTCTTGTAATAGTAATTTTGCAATCTTTATCATTATTGTATTTGTTGTTGGAACCCATGATCCCCAAAAATATTCTTCATTACCTTTTTCATTCTTATAACGTGTCTTTAAGATTTCAGTAAATTCTCTAATTGATAGTGTTGTACTATAATTTTCCATTTCTAAAAATCGTCTGGTTAATGGATTTAAAGGATTAAAATTTGCATCTGTCTGGAAATAACCTCCAAAAATCAATTTAAAGTCTTTATTTTCTCCAATTTGATGGAACTTACAGGAAGATAAATCTTGATCTTGTGATTTACGCCCACAGACTAAACAAGAATTAATATTTCGACCTGGAATTCCATATTTGAAAGGGTTATCTAAATTCCAGCTTTCTACAATGATTGAATTATCTTGAGGAAAATAAATTAATTTAACATTTTTCTTTTTATTAATAGAAATCTTTAAATCACTAATTATTATTTTTGAAAATATTCTAAGAATTTAATTATTGCCGATGTTGGATGATTTCCATAGATTTGCATTTGATTACGTGCAATTCTAACAGTAAAAACTTTCTTTGATTCTGTTAATCCTTTAATTCGTATGGTTATAACTTTAATTTTTTTTGCGTTGGAAGTTAAATCTTTAAAATATCCCAATTGTGAAACATCTTTAGTACTAATATTCAATTCATTTATTTCATCTGATTCCAAAAAAGTCTTTTCAATAATTAGTCTATGTAAAGAAATATGTTTTCCATCATTTTCAACACTTTTCTTCAATTTTCCCCATAAACCTAGTAAATCCTTTTCTGGAAAAGATATAGGAACAATATTAATATCCAATGATCTTTCAATTACCATGTTTATATTAGAGGATAATTTTTGAATGAGCAGCAAATCTTCATTTTTTATTATTTCAATAGATTTTGGAATCCAAATTTCTTGATTACCAAAAACTAATTTATGTTCACAGTTTAATTTTGCTTTATATCCTATTTTAAAGGAATCATCCTGAGAAATTGATGATTTCTGAATATTATTTTTAATTTGAGTAAATTTTCTTTTTATGTTTTCCGATAATCCTTTAGGTAAAACAGCGTCCTCTATCCAATTATTTGAAATGTAAGTTTTAATATTAAAATCAGGTCTAATTTTATACAGTTTATATGAGGGGATAATATTACCTCCTTTTATTTAAATTTTTGATAAAAAATCATAAAAATCTTTTTTTAGAGAAATAATGTATTCAGGTTTATATCCTAAATCAATATTTCGAATTGAAGGAATATATTTATAATGAAAAATATCTCGTATATGGGGCGCACTTGTTTTGGGTGATTCAAAAGTACTTTTTCTCCCTATAATTATCATTTTTTTTTTTGCTCTTGAAAACATAACATGCAGGCGGTGATTATCTCTTATATGAGGTGATGGAACACAATCGGTTAATGTTAAGCTAATTAACACAATATCTGCTTCCTGACCTTGGAAACTATCTGCTGTGCCTGCTTTTTCATAGATCGATTTTAATCGTATAGCTTGATTTTTATATGGTGTAATTAATTTTAAAAATTCTTCATTAGATTCATCGAAATTATAAGTATGTTGAATTAGTTTAAATAAACCTCTAACAATATTTACTTCTCCAATATTATATCGAGAACTCCCGATTCTTCGATTAATCGCATTGTCAATATTAGAAGTATCAATAATTACAACTGTCTTTTGAGGATTCAGGATATTGTCTATTTTTTTTGAAAAATCACCATTATATCCTTTAAAATTTTGTAAAAGATGTGACAATTGTTTTGTATTATCTCCATCTTTTATAATATGTCGCCCTGGAGCAAATTTCATTGATAAGTCTCGTATTGCTGGATGCATCCTATATTGCTTTCTAAGCATAATTTGTCTTTTGGTAGGAACATTTTGTTGTCCAAAATGAAGCTTCCTAATTGCAAAATCTATGGCATTAGTACTTAATTCTGTAAATGATGTAATAGGTGATAATTGACAATTATCTCCTACTAGACAAGAACCTCTGATATTAGGTGAAAGATTATTTTCATAAAAAAAAGGTAAATACATCTCAGGTGGTGTTAATTGTGAAGCTTCATCATAAAGGATTACTTGGGGTTTAATAGAATATTTATTAGATAATAATTGAAGTTGGAATACAGTTCCTATATAGATCCAAGCCATCGAGATCATCGATTGATATTCCTTTAGAAGATAATTAGGAGGACGAGGGTTTTCAATTATATTGTCCCTTAATGGTAATCTAAAAAAATTTTTGTCCTTTTTGGGAAAGACTCTCTTAACATATTTATATCCATCATTTATATCATTATTTTCAAAAAATTCATGAAATGCTTCCAATATACGATTTGCTGATTCATTAGTAGGTGTTCCTATGTAGACTATTGGCATTGATCTGTGATATACTGGAGCAGAAATAAATAATAAACTTCCATTAACAATAACAATCGTTTTTCCAGTTCCAGGTGGACCAATTATAACCGAAGATGAATAATATTGGTGTGAATTCATTATTAAATTTGGATCAAATTTAAGATTTTCTGGGATTACACCAAAATTCGGTTCGGGGTTAGATTTTTGATTTAGTTGAAATAAAGTCTTTTGTATATACTTTTTAGTATCTTTTTCTTTATTTTTTTGAAATTTCTGGTTCTTTTGTTCCCTTGAAAGCCCCCAAATTATTTTTATTGCTTTTTCTTGATATTTATTAAAGAAGTTTGTATTAAGTCTCTGTTTTATTATTTCAGATACCTCTCTCTGAAAATCTGTTTTACCATATTTATCTAACATAATTAATACCTTTATTCTAAATATTTTACATCATTATCTCCAAATATAGCAACTCCCGCTCTTTTAGAATTATTTTCTAATTTATCTTGCATTTTTCTTATTTCAAATTGATCATCTGTTTCATCTTCATTTTTGTCATGCCGATGTTTCACAATACTCCATAAAGCTCTTTTCTCTTTTTGAATCAAATGTAAAGGTTTTTCCTCTAATGATTTCATTAGGATAACATTTAATGGAGTATTCTGTGGAAAATAAGATAATAGAAGATTCATACTTCTTATGAAAGAGCTATTTGTATTTTCAAATTGATATTGATTCTCATTAATTCTTCTTATTATACCTTTAAGATTCCAATCTTCTGAATAAATAAAAGGAGACCATGGTATTATTGTAACGGGTTCTGCATCAACAGGAGCATCTTTGAAAAAAAATTCATATGATTTATCATGATATATAAATTTTAAATCAATATTTCGATAGATTTGCCCAATATACATATCGATTTGCTCAATACATTGATCTATATCATCAGCTTTCATGGTAAGATACAACCAATAGTAATGTTTAGATAAATGATTATATTCATTTCTAAGAAATTTTTGAAAAAAGGCAACATTCCTCTCAAATCTACTTGGAGGAAATTTGATAACATCCTTCATCATACATCGTCTATATCCGAAATGTTGATGGCAACATAAATTATATTCTTTAAAATCGTGAAAAGGACAAATATCATCTATTTTTCTAGCTCGATATGGTTTATTACTATTTGCTAATGTAGTAATAATTAATTTCTCTGTTAGAAGTTTTGATATATTAATATCTAAATCATTAATTAATGTATCATTAAATATTCCATCAGGAGTTATAACATTTATAGAGTAATTTGAAAATTCTGAAAAATTCTCAATTTCTGGAAAATCATTTGCTTTAAATATTTGTTTGTCCATATAAGTTAATTTGAAATTTACTGATAAATTATCTGGTAAATTTTGTACAGCATATCTCCATAGCCATAAATGAAATAGATCAGGAAATATATAAGCTAATTTAAAGGCAGCATCAATATCAACTTCACTATTATAATTCTTAAACCAATTTAAGGATAAATACTTAAAGGAAATAATGCTCTTCTTTGTAAAATCTATTAGTGGAACTGTTCCAAATGCAGGAAAAAGATCTGCTCTTGGATCTATAAAGTATTCAGAATGATGAATATTTTTAAAATTAATTTCTGGATGATTTATTAATTTTTCATTAACATATTCCCTTAAAGTATAATAAACATTATTGATATCTCTCGGGACAGGAATACTAGGTGAAAATGCAAAAACATTAAATAATAATTTGTTTTCTTTAATTTTTTCAAATCCACCTTCAAAACGTATAAATTTCTTAAATGTTTCGATTACTATATCAGAAATAGCATGATGTTTTTCATTGATCTCATTTCTTATCCGGTTTTCCCATATTTCTTTTTCAAATTCCTCTTCCTCTAACCCTAATTCAATATTACTATATTGTATCATCCAAAGAATTATTTCTTCGAATATTTTACTATCTTGTGAATACATATGATAAATATTTTCTCTTGAATCCCAGGGAATTATAATATTATTTTTTGAGATATAAGTGTCGTATCCTTTTAAGATTCTCAGATAAGGTGTTCTTAAACAAGGATTTTCGGCAATATCTTCCAATTGTAGGATTGGATAATATTTTAGCGTAAAAGGTTTAAATTCTTTTATTTGGCTTATAGATGGGTAGGTTATTGAAAGTGGCACATTATCAAATCTGTACATTAAAAAATCTCCCTCCAAGGTTCTATTATAAAATTAATGCATTCTTCATATTGTGAAATCTTATAGTATGTTGATGCTAAAGTATTAACGTCTTGAATGTTTTTACAAATGCTCAATGTTTTCATAACTACTAATATTCCTTCATAATAAATAAGTATTATTAATGCTCCATTATGAGGCATAATCTTATAACGAGTTATTTTATTAAAATAATCAATTGATAAATTCCACACTGAATTTCCTATTAATAAGCTAGCAATATCCTCTTTCTCAAGAACATTAAAAAAATTATATATTGGATCTAGAATATTGTAAGTTGGGGAATCAAATTCTTCTTCTAAAAATTCATTTATTTTAAAAATTCTTCTGATTTTTGAGTCTAAAGGAATCTCACGAGTTATTCCTTGATTAACACAGAATTCATTCCAACCGATAATTAGATGATCTTTAAGTGTATACATATCTCTTATTACCAAAAAAAAATCATTTAAATCGGATTTTAATTGTTCAAAATCATCAATTTCTTCCTCAGTAAAAATTATTTTTTTAGGTTTAGATTTCTGACTTTTTGGTTTTTGAAAGAAATCTGCTGTTTTTGATATCAAATCTTGATTTGAATACTTTACTAGAATAATTTTTAGTGCTTGAAATAAAGATCTTTTTAATTTTTCGAAAGATTCATTAATATGTTTTAATATAATTTCTCTTAAATCTAATGGAAATTCTTTTAAAAATAATTCTGATTCTGCAAATGTCTTGATTTCTGATTTTTCTTTTATTCTATTTGTTATATTGCGAATTTCGTGAACCTGCATTTCTTTTATTAAGTAAAAAAATTATAATTCGATTTTTAATAAAAACTATTCAAAAATTTTTAACTTTTCATAATATTTTTGTCATAAAACATAAATTGAAAAACGTTATTAAATTTTTTATCAGTATCTATTACATATTTAATAAACAAAATGTAAATCATTTGTATTTAAAGAAAAATATGTTTTATAAGAGTAAATAAATACATTTAATAGAAAGAAAAATAGACAATTTGTTTAGTGATAAAATTTTTAGAAATAAATAGAGTTATTTAAGGCACGTAGATAACATTGATTCTATAAATATCTTCATTTATTCATTATCCATCATTTTTTAAACCTTATTACTAAGTTTTGTAGCACCTCAAAATTAACAATTATAAATTCAATTACTTGAAGATACTATTAAAAAAAGAGTTGAAAAATAAAATCCAATTGACGTTTTTTTTAGGATGGAAATTTGAGATTGTTCCTTATTTTATAGAGGTTAAAAGAAACAATTTTGTATATTACTTATCTTTAAGAGAGGAAATGAGTTTCGTTTTAATTGTGTCGCTAATTAAATCATTTTTAATTAATGAGACAAGAAATCTACCCAATTGATTTATATAAGCCTTATATTTTTTATTTTTTTCCTTTAATTTTTTTATTTCGTTAGTTAATTTATCGTTTTCATGCATGAGTTGGTGATATTTTGATTCTTTTAACCCATATAACGCCGTTCGTCCTATTTTACAAATACGAATAATTATTCCCTTTTGTCTTAAAATAGAAATATAAGCATGAATGTTTTTAAGATTAGTATTTAATTCCTCTGCTAATTCTTTAGCCAAAAGAGGATCTGGGAGATATTTTTATATATATTAATTATTTCCCGTTCTTTTGTTAACGATTAGGAGTTTCCTTTAATCATTTAGCTCAAATTTATTAAAAATTATCCTTACTCTTTTTGATGGAATATTTGAAACTAAATTTCCTTTCTTTAAAAGTGCTAAGATCAGAAGAATTGAAAGAGTATCTAAATTTATTTTTGAAAGAATGGAAGAAGTTTTATCCAGATCAGATTAAAACACATATTGAAACCCTCACTGAAACTAAGAAAATCCATAAATTAGAAGCAATGAAAAAATTTGAGGAGGAAATTACCAGTCAATTTAATTTTTTGATAAACACATTTCAATCTTTTCCAGATCCTTTTAAAATTTATACTTTTTGGGAAATATCTGGCAAACACGGTTTTCTTAAGAATCATAAAGGAGACGAAGATCTCTCTGTCTTGAGTGGTGGTGAATTCCCAGAATTTTGGACATGGGATAAAGATTTTTATGGTCCTCCTAATAATCAAAATGTTACTGATGAGTATAAAATAACAGGAATAGCATACAAAGAATATATTAATTGGTCCTTAACTTTATTAAAAAATTGTGAATTAGCATATGGATTAGAAGAAAAAGAAGTTATCCTTTTTCAAGACAAAAAAATACAGATTATCCAAATTGAGGGAGATAATTTTTTAAAAGTATTTCCTAGGGAAAAGAGGGAGATAAATTGAGCTGGAAAAGAGATTTAGAAGAATCATCATATTGGATATTCGTTGGTCTCGAACCTATTTTTTGAAAGGGTGGAATTAATAGAAAAAGTTCTTTACGCGAAGAGTTTGAAAAAGCCTATTATATTAGTAATCAAACAAGATACTAATAATTTGATCCGAGATGTTTTTAAAAACACTGATGTTATTGGTGAAATTGAATTCAAATCAGCTAAATCAGAAAAAGATCAAGATAAAATTAAAAAAGATATAAAGCAATTGATTAAATTATTTAAGAAAAAATACAGAAAAAGAGAAATTTAATTTCAGAAGTATTTCATAAAGGAATTACTTGTTGATGCATATTTGGATTTGGAATAATCAAATACTATCTTAAATAGAGGTGTGGGACCTGATTAATAAATTGTGAAGAAATTGACGACATTTTAAGACTTATCAAAGATTTAATGAATTAATTTAATCTTTTTAGAAGATATTTTGCAAAATAACCTAAATTTTACTTCTAATTATCTCTCCTTCTCTGAAGTTTTTTATTCTATTAATATGAAATAGAATTCTCTGTGAGTGAATTCACTTTTCACAAAATTAAGATAAAATCCGAGCTGTTTTTATTCTTTAGATTTAAAATATGGGGGGATAATGGTAACCGACAAAATAAATAATAATGAAAATGAATCTTGTCCTGAATGTGGTGGAAATTTAATCCATAATAGCTTTGAAAAGATTTGTACTAAATGTGGATTAGTGATTGATATTTTTTTTAAGGAATCATCTTTTGTTTCTACTGAAAATAATAAGAATAATGAAAGAACTTTAAGCAAACAATATATAGCTTTAGGGGAGCGTATTGATTTTATTGGGGGATTAGGTTCATATATAGATTACGAAAATTCTATGTTTTTAAAAGATAAAGCTGGTAGACTTTTACGTCCGAATGAGCAAAAGTTATTTAGAAGATTAAAAAAAAATTATGATCAATTATTAAGGCTTAAAAATCATGAAACAGAATACAGGATTTTCAATATTTTAAATAAAATTTCGTCATATCTAAATCTCAATAAAAATATTAGAGACAATGCAGCGTATTATTATAGGAAAATAATCAAGAATGAGGTTAAGGTTGTAAATAACATCTCATTAATAGGGTTTTGTATATTTTATGCTGCGAGGAAAGAATATCATAATGCACCTATTACAATAAAGGAGATCTCTGAGGCTTTTCAAAACTACGGTCATCGAGTTAATCCTAGATTAATTTTAAGAGATGGAATAGAATATAAACATCATATTAAAGATGAGAATTTCCCTCATAAAAGTGAAGATTATCTCATGAGATTAATTAATCAAGTCATAAATCATAAAGATTTGGAAGAGAGATTGAAAAAGAAATATGTACTTTGGTCAAAAAGAGAATTTCAGAATAAATTGACTATACAGAGTCGTGAGATATTAAAAAAGTTACCTATGAAACAGCGTGGAGGTAGAAATCCCTTTATTTTAACAGGGGGGATTATTTATTTGGCAGACAAACTATTAGCTAAAAAATTTTTTCAAAAACCTGTCTTAGCTCAATGGATTATTTCTGAAGCTACTAATATCGCTGAATATTCTATAAGAGACCATTATGTTAATGTTTTAAAACCTATTTTTAGACAATCAATAAGGTAGATACATTGTACGACAACTTTTTAATGACGCAAAAACAACTTATTAGTTCACTGACAACTTTTTTTTAGCATATTTTTAATAAGATTTTAAATTTATTCACAAGTTATTAAATAACTTCTCGATAATATCTTCATATGGTGGTTTAATACTTATGAAATTTATACCTGAAAATATACTATTTTTCTCAAGACCAAAAAGAATTTTTTCCACAAAATATTCCTTAATATGATGTATTTTTTTCCCCGAATCCTCATCAGGTTTATTTGTCCATTCAAATAAACCTATAGATATACTACGTACTTTTTCAATTAAAGCTTTACATAAATCTCGCCATTCATTTTCTGTATGTTCAATTATAACCATTATTTTTCATCTCACTTTTATGATTAGGAGTTCTTTATATAGAATACTCCTATTAAATAAAGATTTCCTAACTTATATTTAATTCCTATATTTTTATATCAATTTTTAAAAATTGATTGAATAATGAGAAAATGAATTCTACTATTAATTATCTTGAAAAAAATAGTATCGAAACGTTGTTTTATCATTTCTCTATGTTTTAATAGCAAATAATTCTAAACTTCGGTTTGATAAAAAACTATAAAATGACCTACTTTGAATACTCTTAACAAGAAGGAAAATTTAAATAATTAGGGATAAGTCTGGTACTAATTAATTAAAAATATTACAACTAAATTGAGACAATCAAACTACACTTTCCACATCTCATTTTCCAAGTATTTGTATCACGTAAAATAAACATTTCATTGAATCCACATTTAGGACATTTTTTTGAATGAATAGGAATTCCTTTCCCTTGAATTATTTCATCATATTCGTCTAATTGAAATATAAGGTTATTAAATAAAGCCATTAATCGTGCGTATTCTTTTGTTTTTAGAATATTAGTTTTTTCTTGAAGACTTTTTATTTCATTCTTGATTCTTTGTCTTTTATTTGTTAGTGCTGATTTTATTGAATTAATAAATTTTGATATCTCTGTAATATCTTCCTTTTTAATTAAATTAACTGTTATCAACGGATTATGCATCCTTCTAGATGAGTATGAATAACAATGGATAGTTAATCCTTTATTATCAAAGAGTTCATAATAGTCATCCTTATCATAAGAAATGAAATCCTTTTCTCCTTCTATAAGTTCTACCATTTCATGTATCATTACATTACCTCCATTTTTTAATCTGTATAAAAGATCATACATAATTCCAAGGAGATCACAAACCTTTAATTCATGTATAACATGAATTAAAAAAATATATTCTACTTCAATTTCTAATTCGAAAAATTTATCTGGAGTTAAAATATGAAATTCCTTTATTTTTTTTTTAAATTGTAATTCTGTTGCTATCTTTTTGCATTCATCAAGATAATTTTGATTGATATCTATTCCAAAATAGGTCAATTTTTCGAGCACCTTTGGGTCTAAATTGTTTAGGCCATATATAAGTCTGCCATTTCCACATCCAAAATCGACAATAGAAAAGTTTTCAGTTTCACTATTTAATTTTTGAGAAATTATTAGGATTCCTGTATCATACTTACCATGTTCAGCACGCTTTGGAGTGGGTTCAGAAAGACACTCTTCTAAATATTTAAAAAATTCCTCATTGGATTCTTTATCATCTGCTTTCTCTCTTTTTATTTGATTATTCTTCATATAAGAGATTTCCTTTTTATATAATATACACCCATTTGGTAATAAATCATCAGTTCCTAACCAAGACACTTCAAATTGCAAAATTCCTGATAAGTTATCCTCGATCTTTATTTTTGCGATAATATTCTTAATTCTTATAGGATCACTCTTCCCCTTTTTATAAGTTAAATAAATTAAGTCTTTAATCCTTCCTTTTACGTCCCAATTTACTTCCAAATCTTGATGTATATTAAATACATCCTTATTCAGCTTAAATATAAATGAGTTGATTGGAAATACAATTAATATAAGTGGACTTGGAATATTATCCATAGGGAAAGAAAATCCAATAAATCTTTTTATTATAGTCATGCCATTTAAAGGATTTTCATTGTAAAAATATTTTTTATCGACAACTTTTTGATAGTAAGAATCCAAATTAGGAGAATAGAGAGCATCTTGAAATATTAGATTAACTTCTTTATTACACTTGATATAAGAATATTGATAAAAATTTGTGTTAAAATTACTTTTAAAAGTTTCATAATCTCCTGGAATTGATAAATTTTCATTAAAAAAGAATTGGTGTCCTTCATTTTCATAAATATATCCATTATTTGAAAATTTGGCAAAAATATTATCAATTTCTACTATATCCTGAAAAAAAATTGCTTTTTTATCTGTTGAGTATGCTTCGTTAGAATATCCTTCACTCTTTTCTTTTATCAAATCCATTCTTATGTAATTAATTAGCCACTTATTTTTATTTTGTTCTATTTTATTTGCCAAGATTTTCAAATGAATTCCAAAATAATTCTCGTCTAAATAATCATTTACTATTCTTTTTATAAAGCGAATTACATCATTATGCTTTTTAATAATACATATATTATTTATAAGTGAAAATCCTTTTTCAGTAACTTCATTTACTTTTAAATTCCCATATAAGGGGTCATCTGGATGAGGAGGATTTGGGCTTCCCCAAGATAATTTAATATATCTTAAATCATTTAATAGGAATAGTAAAAATACAATCTCATTGTCATTTAATCCCTTTCTTTTAAACTGTTCCATAAACGCATTGTTATAATAAATCATTCCACTAATTATACCTCGCAAGTTCTTCTTGAAATATTCAAGAAATTGGCATATATAATTGGAGTATCTATGTGATTTTTGTATAAGGGTTTCATAATATAAATAAGCTTTTGGTAATAGGTATTTATCTTGAGTTAGACCTTTTTTTTCAAGACATTTAAACCCTTTAAATAGTTCTCCGTCTTTAAATACTTGTTTTGGTATTTCAATTGTATTTTTAATAATAAATGTCTTATGGCAATCTGATATGGCATTTAGGAAATGATTGAAACATTCTTTTAAAGTTTTTAATTCATTTCCATTAAACTCTTCTTTTGAATATGCTATTAATTGTTTTAGAAACGACATCTTATTTATGATTTATATTTGAACAAAATTATTCATTTTAACTCAATATCAACAAATCGTATCATAAATAAAAGTATACCTTTACATAGTGAGATCTATCCAGTAAAGGTGATACTATAATTTCATATATTTTTTTGATTTTTAAGGGCATATTCAGAAAAATAATCATAAAAAATACAGATAATAAATATTTGGATTCATTAATTTTCTGTATCACAGATTTGGCAGTAATTTTAGATGGTATCAATTGAAAACAAATGGTTTTGGAAAATCATTATGGCAAAAATAGTTTTATTTTATTGGATTATTTTATAGGAAAAATTTTTGAATAAGCAGTTGTAAAATATATACCCACTATTCTATATATTTTGTTGGAACAGAATATTTATTCTTAATAAAGAATATTGACAAAACAACCAGTATTCCTAACCATCTGCTTTAGCAGGAGTGGCTTTTTATCTTGAAAGCCTTTATAGATTCTTTTTTTTTCTTATTTTATCTGCTTCTATACTTTTCTCCTTGACGACTTTTTTAAAATTTGGATACTGATAAAACCCCTCTATCAGTAGTTCCATTTCAATTTCATATGTAGGTATTTCATTTTTATATTCAGCTTTCTATAATATTAATTGTTAATCCTAAAATCCACTATCTATAAATATAAAAAATTAATTAGTTTCAAAAGAAAAGAACTATGATGTAAATAAATCTATTCAAATAAAATAATTTATCCAAAAATAGATGGTTCTACCCAAAATATAATAATAATTAAATTTGTATTATGATTAAAGAATTATCCATATCTATTGTTGTTAATTAAATTCTTGAAAAATATTTTATATATATTATAGTCTTAAATGTTTATATTGTATTAAGATGAATTCAGATACTAATTTTATTCAACCATTGATCAGTATATTTAATAAATATAGAGATGATATCTTAAATTTATTTAACTTTTTTAAAGATGTTTCAAATTTTATCGAGCTGGATATCGAAGATTCGCTTGAAGATCTTCCTATTAGTGATCTTGTCAAAAAAGATGAGGAGAAAGGAGATTTTATAGATTTGTTGAAACACTTAGTGAGTTTAATAGATAACTTTATTGAAAAAAATGAAAATAAAACTCAGATAGGTTCTAAAACAAAGTTTAGTAAAAAATCTGGAGAACTTTTTTCTGAGCTAATAATGCAAATTAGTCGAATTTTCAATAAAAAACGATATAAAAAATGGTTTTACAATATGGTACATATCTATTTAATTTGTCAATTTGAAGCATTTAATAAAGATTTCTTTACTGAAGTTTTTTGCTTTAAACCTGAAAAGTTGAAGAGTAAACATCTGGTTAGTTATCAGGAAATCATAGATTTCTCTAAAATGGAAGATCTCAACAGATATTTAGCTTATAAAAAGATGAATGATATATTTTATTCGGATATTGATGATTTTGCAGAAAAGTTCTTAAAAAAATTTTTTCAAATTGAAATTACAGAAAAATTTAAAGAATGGAATGATCTAAGAGAAAGTTATTATAGACGAAATATCATTGTTCATAATGGTGGGAAAATCTCAGATACCTATATTAAAAAGATGAAATGTATAATAGATGATTCAGGGTAAGAATTATTTAACGATAAGATTTACATTGCAAATTTAAAAGAAAATATGATTAAATATTTTACATTCATTACACAAGAAATCTTTTCAAACTTAGGATTAAATGATATGATAAAATCTCTGGAACCTAAAAAAGGATATACTATTGAATTTTCAGATAAATAATTTTAAAATATCTCCTTACCATCAGGAAATATGAAAAAACTAAATTTAGGATAATACAAACAAAAATTTCTGATTTTTTAAATATCAAGCTTAATTCCATTGGTCTAAATCCTCAGTTTTTTCGTCTATATTTAAGAAATTGGCTAAATAGACATCTTCCTCATAAGAATGATCAAAATTTCTTTAAAAAAAGGAGATAGAGTATTTTACTTTAAATAAACCCAATTTAGTAAATTCGTTCATAACACCATTTTTTCTTTAAATAGACTTATCAATAAATTCCATTTCAACTATAATAAATTTTTTTTATTAAAAAAGGCGAGGTGGTAAAAAATGACAGAAATAGATGAAAAAAAAAAAGAGAAAGAAGATTGGTTAAAAATCAAAGATTTAATGAAAATGGGGGATTTGTGTGTTGATATAGAAGATTATGGATTTGCTATCAAAAAATATAAAGAGACTTTACAGATAGACCCTCAAGATCTTAGAGTTTTATTTAATTTGGGAGTAATTTACGCAACAATTGGAGTAAATAAAAAAGCAATTAAATATTGGAAAAAATGTATAGAAATTAAACCTCAATTTTTAGATACCTGGTTTTATTTGGGAACGCTTTATTTTAGATTGGAAGAATATAATGAAGCTATCAAGTGTTTTGAAAGGGTAATAAAAATGGATCCACTAAACGCTTTTGCCCTTTTTAATTTAGGTAATTGCTATATGAATTTATATGAGTATCAGATTGCGATTAAATATTATGAAGCAGCATTGTCAGTTGATATGTTTGATTTCGATTCTTACTTTAACTTAGTAAAATGCTATGAGAAATTGGGAGATTTAAAGTATGCCATCAAAATTCTAAAAGAAGCAGTAGATATTTTCTTAGATGATAAGATTCTATTAAATAAGCTGGGTAAAATATATATTGAATTGGAACATTTTAAAAAAGCTTTTGGTTGTTATGATACTATTATCAAAATGGATCCGTACGATGAGAAGGCAGAGAATAAAATAAAAATATTAAAGACTTTAATATAAATTTAACTTCAAACTCTTTTTTAATAATTCTATTTTTTAGTAATCTAAGAATGGTATCTGTTACTTCTTGATCGGTTGAGGCCTCTAGAACATCCTTTTATAGAAATTTGTATTATCACCAAATAAATGAAACCCTTTTGGACTTGCCTTGAATGTTTGATTCTAGAATGCCCTAAAAGAGAAATGAGTATTCCAATTCATTTGAAAGAGTAATTAAATTTGGTATATCTTTTTGAACTCATATATTAAAAAATAAGTAGTAAGCCGTAAATTGGATTTCTAATTGCTGGGTTGTTTTTGTCGGCGCCCTATATAAAGGCAAAATCCTCCTCTTGTTAAAACCGGCACCCTCTTTTATGTTTATAATTATTGAGAAAATATATGAAATACAAATTTTAAATTATTTCAGATCACTTAGTTTATGAAAACCTATAATAAAGTTCAATATGATGTTAATGTCATACATGAGAAAATAAATGAGATCGCATACTTCTCATATGATTTTAATAAAACTCCGCCAGTGATTGGTATTATATTGGCGGATATATACGGAAATGCATTAATGGTTTTTGAATACTCTTTAGAAGAAAGTAGTTATGGGCCAATTAAATCTTATTTGAAATCTGAAAATGATAATCAAATAGAAATAGACATCAATTTGATTTCAGGTTATTTAAGTGCTTTTAAATCTTTTTCGGGAGAAATTAATATTCAAAACTTAGAAAATTTAGAAATCGGGGGATCCAATATTAAAGTTCAAATACATTTTTTGTTTGACCAATACATGATTATCATCTTTCTCAATTCCAATATAGATTTGAGTTCAAGAAGGAAGGCGGGTATTATGAAATATTTCGAAGAAAAGTTAGTAAAATATGAAACTGAATTTAAGCATTTTAACGCAGCAAAATCTAGAGAAATAATTCAAATTTTAGAGAAAAATGGAAAATATTGGCTTAAAAACTTAAATGAAAGTTTAATTCAATCACATAGAACAAATTGCTTACAAAGACATCTTATTATTGATGATTTAGTTGATGGATTCAATTCAATAATTCATAAGGAATTATTTGAATATCTACCCAATGCGCCGGAAGACATACTAGATAATTTATCACGAGAAATAGATAACAAAATCCAGGACAGGCTTTTTGAAAATCTCACGAAGAAAAATGACTAATATCCTGTGTACTACTATTTTCATTGATAAATCAAAGATTCTACATGAACTCATGGAGAAATGGAAGTATTCACCAAATTAGGTAAGAAGATAAAGCAATTTTTCAGTTCAATAGACTTATTGATAAAGGTCATCTGCTAATTTATCAGATTTTTTCTTTTTTTCATGCAACTTCTTAAATTCTTCTAATAATTCTGAGCCTCTCTCATCTTTTTTAAGCACTATTTTAGTAAGAACATTATGTCTCCTGTGTAATTCTAAAAAGGAATTAGCTAAATGATTGAATAATTGGAATTGAAGATCACACATACGTTTCTGATCTTCTCTACTACAGTTATCGCAGTGGTTAGAACACTCTCGCCAATCTTCAAAGAAAAGATCGATGTTAATATCGTGTGTAGATAGATTTGTCTTTTCACACTCTTCACAGTTTTTGTTAGCTCTTATTTCCAAATCTTCTATAATCCTCTTCATTGTTTCAATGAAGTTCCACTTTTCTTTTTCAGAAAGATTGAGAAAAAATTTCTTAGTAATTTGCTTTATTTCTTCACTCATGTTTTTATCTACTCCTTACTTAAATCTGATTCATAAAGTTTGAATAATATTTCATTTAATTTCTTTAATACTTGCTGAAGAACTTTTGAATATTCCCACTTATATTGCGGATATTTTTGTTTCAATAATGACAATGTTGCGCTCTGCTCATTATAGGTTATATATTTTCTTTCTTTCTTAGGTTTCACTTGCTCTTGAATCCAGTTTAGCTTTCTATTTTGAAGAGAAAAATTATAGAGCAATCTACACTTCTCGGATAAACCCCATAATACTTTTTGTTGGTCATTTGAAGGAAAAATACAGATTTTCTGAGCGAGAAGCATAGTTAGATAATATACATGTAGATATTTTTATTCGTGAAATATAATTTAAACTTAATATTTTAAACCTCAAGAATATCGAGATATGTATTAAAGAAAGAGTAAGGGGGGAAATGATTGAAAACCCCCCTGAGATTTGTATATATTCAACATTTAGATGCCAGTCTAAAAGGTTCTAAAAATGAAATAAACCAAGTTGAAACTGATATAGGATGCGAAATTTAATATTTAAAGAACACGATTTTTATGTGCATTTTGCTTATTGGATACCAAAAAGACCATACTTAAGAAAGAGTAGGGGGCAAATTATAAACCCCCTAAGGTATGCATTATATTAGTGTGTTTTAGAAATTAGGTCTTAGATGTGAAATAGAATACGAATTTTGATATTTAAATTACACACATTTTCAAGTTTTCTCTTTCTTAATAAGGTTCTTTTTCTTTTTTTATTTCGTTTCTTTCTTGAAAAAATAAAAGAACTATATCCTGAAATGTATGACATCTTAACACCAAAACAGATTCAAACTTTTTTGGATGATGAATAGTAGCAATTATCAATCATCATAAGTAATTTTCGAATCATTTAGATCACCATTATCTTCTTTTAATTCATTAAGAAACTTTTACGCCACCTGTTTAAGAATTTTCTAAAAAAAAGAGGGTGTAGACCGATAGAATTGAGTGTGCTATCATAAAAATCAGTAATCTTTGCTTGTTTTATTATTATAACATAAAACATGAAAGACAATAGGGGAACTTTTTTTATGGTCTGTTATATGTATTTTCAATTTATTTCTTTTTATATCCAAATATCATTATGGTATTTCATAAACATATAAAAGATATTTATGATATATTTATCATTGTGATATTCTATATTTTCAGATGCAAAGAGTTATAGATCATCATAAATATTTATAATATATTATAAAGAAATAATAAGGTGAATTTGAAAAAGTGGTAGATGTAGGAAAAGTAATCAGTATAGGTTCTATCGCTCGAATTACGAACAATGCTTATTATGGATATCAACAAGTTAGGAATGTCTTTTATAGGAATCGGTGTAATTAGTTATATAACAGAGATTTGGAGTTATAATCATTAGCAGAAAACAAAAACTAAAGAAAACTAAAATAAGAAAGCTCTTTTCTGTATCGGTTTTTGAGCTCTTCAAGTTGAGCCTTAACTTCTTGCTTTATATATTTCTTCAGATGCTCAATGAGCTCTTTTTTTATTTGAGCTTCATCTTCCTTAATACTCATTAAAATGTAACATCATTTCTTAAGGATATAAAAAGGAGGTCTATAGCAGTTTTTTATCATCTAAATATATTATTTTATCTTAAATGATATACAAACCCGTAAAATATCGATTTTAATGCATATTAATGGATTGAAATAGATTGATAAAAACATTTTTAAAAAAAAAAGTAATATAGTAATTAAGAAAAAGGTGATTGTGTGCATATCGGTTAGCCCTATAACCATTCATCCAATCGCTTTTCTCTTTTTACTACATATTTAGTTAATTCTTTTTGGTCATCAAAGCCTAAAGTTATTTTTTTTAAATCTTTAGGGCTTCTCATAAATTCTATTTCTAAATTAATTTTAAACATACTAAGAGAAATATTTTCAAGATATTTTATAATGCTTAGTATTAATCTTATAATTTTATTAACGAGTAAATAAACAACTATATAATACAGCTCGAAAGGGATATTGAGTGAAAGGTTTAAAAGATTTGATATTATTCTTTTCTTCTCGATTTAAACAGTTCTTTTAATTCTCCTATTAATGCTCCTCGAATAGAAGCATGACCGCTTACGAGATTCGTAGAGGCTTTTGGTTGAACCATAGAGGAATTTGCATGAATTACAGAGGGTGGAGGTTTAAGTTGATCAAGATTTATTTTTGGCTCAATATCTCTGATCTCAGGCTTTATTTCCTTTACTATTGACTCTGTCTTCTTGGTAATCTCGGATTTGACTCCTTCCTTAACCATCAATTCAAGTCTCCTAATCTGAGTGTCTGTGAACTTAATTTTTTCATCTATCTTCGAATCTAACCTAATAATGTTTGTCTCTACCATTTCAACAACTTTTAGGAATAGGTGCATCATCCCTTCGATAACGTCAAAAAGCTGATTTACTTTATTCTCTACAGGCTCTTTCTTAAGACTTTCAAGTATTACTTTAAATTCTTCAGCTACTTCTATTCACCTTTGTGAATAATATCTAATTTATGCTTTTTACTTCTTTTAATCTTTTTAATCTCTTCCATATAATAAAAAGGTCTAAAGATGGTTATTGCATAGCATTGAAGGAACCACCACCAATCATATTCCCAATTCATTTTAGCCGCTCCTCATGATAAATATTAAAACTATATTTTTTGCTCATTTTCTTCACTTTCTATTAAGTTCTGTTCAATTTCTTGATATTCATTTTCATGATCATATAATCGTCGGTATAGTGTCTATATACATATATTTAAAATACGAGCAATTCCACTTTTGCTAATTTTCGCTTTCCTACATTGTTCAAATATAGAAAAATTATATTTTTTGAACTGAATAATTAAGGAATTTAAATATCCCACTTTATTATCAATTTCAGATTTAAAAATAGAATTAAAAGTCCTATTATTCATAATTCATAAAACAAGTCCTTAACAGATCGAATATGAACTTAAATATAGGGGTCTTTAAGCACGGTTTTTTCTTTTCTGATATAAAACATATGAATTCAATAAAAAACTAAAAAAATGGTTTGTTTTTATTAGTTCTTTTGAATTCTATAAATAAAGAATAATATATATTGGATTTGCCGATTCAACCAAAGGAAAACAAAAAACGATGTAGCGGTTGTAAGAAATTATATCCCACGACCTTAGATTATTTTTGCCAAAGAGCTAGCACTAAAGATGGATTAAATTATTATTGTAAAAAATGTGCATATGAATTTACGAAAGACTATAAAGAACGGAATAGGGAAAAAACAGAAAAATATCAGAAAGAGTACAATAAAAAATATTACCAACAAAACAGGAAAAAACTACTCGAAAGTGCTAAAAAGAATTATCGAGAAAATAGGGAAAAAATCTTAAAACAACAAAAAAAATATAGGCAACGAAAGAATAATTATTACCAAAAACGAAAGGCTTACTTTAGAGAATACTACCAAAAAAATAAGGAACGTATAGCGAAATATATTAAAGGAAATACAGAGAAAAAAGCTGAATACGACAAAGAATACAGAGATAAAAATAGAGAGAAAATATTGACTTATCAAAAAGAGTATTATCAAAAGAACAAAGAAAAGAAGAAACAATACCAAAAAGAATATAGAAAGAGAAAAAAGATGGAAAATAGTTAAGATCTACATCTCTTAAAATTTAGGGGTTTAAATAGGAAATCGCGTAAAATATGGTATGCGATTTAAAGAATTTTTCTTATTCTTAACAATACTACTAAATTGCATTCTGTTTAATATTAGCTTTTTAACTTTCTTTTCCTTGAATGATGAAAGCACACTTGGAAACTCAGGTATTATCCAAAATAGCGTTGATTACAGAGTTGAAATGGATTTTTCTATAGATAATGAAGATTCGGTTTTTCCTCTCTATCTAAAATGTGCTCGACTTAATAATAAAACCCCATACCAAGAATCTCAGTTAAAGAATTTCATAATGCCTTCTGAAAAAAATCTTAAATCGCTCTCGACTTATAATGATAATTATTCGAATACTTTTGATTATATGAAAATGGTTTTATATCAATATGATAAAATCTCTATGAAATATCAATATAAAATACGATTGAGCAAAGTAAAATTCAATATTCACGAAAAAGATATACTTCCTTATGATTATTCCACTAAGATATTTGAATTATATTGTAGAAAACCAGATCAGCTCTATAATATAAATGATCCTGAACTGATAAAGGCTTCACATAGTATAGTTGGGTCAACCGATAATCCCATTGAGAAAGCTAAAAAGATATTCAACTGGGTTAGTCAATCTATAACTTATGAAATTCACAAAGGAGATAAAGGGGCTAGTTGGACATATCGAAATAGAAAGGGTGATTGTTCAGAATTCTCAAGTTTATTAGTGACATTATTAAGGATACAAGGAATTCCCGCTAGACGTGTGATAGGATTCTTGGTATCTAATGATCCAACTCTGAAACCAAAAGTCGGAGACGTGTGGAGTTATACCAATAAAGATATTATGAGGCATGCATGGGTAGAGTATTATATCAATAATATTGGGTGGATTCAATGTGATCCCACGTGGCACGGAGAATATTTTGATTATTTTAACACAATCGATTATCTTCGATTTACTGAAGTCATCGGCTCAAGATTTTTTTTCCCTGACAATCTCACTTTATATAGTTTTTTCACAACACCTTTTTATTCTTCTTCTTTTGATTTAAAAATAGATTACAAGATTAAAATAACGGTAATATCAGTCATTAAAGGTTCTAATGAGTTCGATTTTGAGGATCTTATCCCGATTACTACAATGAGCGTGGTAGGAATTATGTTTTTCTATTTCATAGTTGTTCATTATATCATCAAAAAAAGGAATTTAAAAAAAAGAGTAGAGTTAAAAAAAATGAAATTAAATTAATAAAGGGCAATTATAACAATCACCTTTTTCTTGACGATAGTTCTTACAAAAATCAGATATTTGATTTTTGAATTTGATTATTTCTTCTATATCAGACATTATTATATAGTTATAAGATTACTTTAATAATCTCAATTTTTCTCCTGAGAAAGTAATAATAAATAAAAAAAAAGGATTTAAGATTTTAGAAATCCCAAATCATATTTAATTCTTAGTTAAATCTGGTTATAACTCCTAAAGGTGAGTCTGCGGGATTTCCTAAGCCGAAGTATACACTCCGTATGCCTCTGACAAAGAAAAAGCCTACTGTACCTACACTTAAAGGATCTGGTGAGGTAAATCTCCGTGAGATTAATGAATCTGTGTATATTTCGGATATGTCTTTATAGGTTAATCGTCCGTCCTGACTATAGGTTTGACATAGCTCAGATACTCTGTTATAGCGTTCAACATATTTAGTAGGAAAGATCATAAACATTTTAAATAGTTCATTTTCGTAGATATTGGCATCAAAAGCATACTGATTTCGTTTCACTCTTTCAATACTATAAGCGTTTGGAATTGTCTCGATTGCTACTATAGAACTTATTCCTCTTATAATATAATTCCAACCTAGTGTGAAATCGTTTGTAAGTATAATATTCTCAGCTTTTCTTACAGTATTAGCGTTTTCTAATACGTCCCTATACACTATTGAAAGAGGTTTTCCTGCACATCCTACATTAAGCACTTCGAGTAAGTTAACTGAAACCGATATACCATATCTATTAACACCCCCCATAGCTAACATGCTTCCCAATCTAAATGAGAAGGCTTTCTTTCCATTGATTTTGGTATATACCCAAGAGGCTGTAGGTTGCATAAGAAGTGAAAAATCAAGAGTCTGTCCTAATACAGTAGAACTCCTTGTTTTTGAGGCAATACCGGTACAACCCCCAACGATCAAGGGTGGTTGAGGATATCCTGTGAGTATAGGAATAATCTTGCCATAATAGATGTCCCAGAAGCAATTTTGAGCTAGAACATCCATAAAATCAATTGATATTTCATATAGCTGACCCATAAATGGAACATATACAACATCAATTGCATCGGCAATTCCTTGTATTTCAAGTATATATTCTTCAGGGATATAATCAAGATACTCTAACGAATAATACACGGCTATATCATATGAGAGACCAAGCTCTTGAGCCTGAAGCATGATCATTAATTTCATCCATGCGGTTTGAAATGCTAAGTTCTGACCTTCTAAATAACCGAGAGTATAATAATCGTCTGCTTTTGCATATAGATATGGTTGATTATTAGAGACGCGCCACTCAGCATAATTAGTATTGTTATCACTGTTATTACATGCGGTAGAAAAGGAAATTAATCCAGTACTAGCAGTTATAACCACAATAAAGATCAATATAAATGACTTTTTTTGTAAATGCATTGTTCTAATTACCTAATAAATGGTGTTTAAATTCTATTGATTTTGTGGTATTATATATCTGTATATAAGAATTTAAACCGCTTGGTTTATAGTTTTTATTGGTTTACTTCATTCAATCTTAATGAGGGGCAACTATTTTGTCGGTTATTGTCTATTTTTTCTACATGTGGTTTGTTTGCGGACATAGTGGGATTAATGATAAAAATCAGTTATACCGCTATCGAACCTAAGCTTCTTTCACATTGCAAACCCGTTCCCATTCTTTACGGCAATAAGATTGATCCTCTCTTATATTGGGAATGCTGTAATAATCTTATTAAACAAATTATTATAGAATAAAAATATTTTTCTAAAAAAGGGTGTTTGTTGATTTCGATAAAACAACAGCTATTAGAGTCGAAAAAAATTAATAAGAATGTGTTAGATTTCTTACATTATTTAAAAAACGTCAACCTCTTAATAATAAAGCCCGAACACATCTATAAGCTCTTCAAATTCAAAACAAGGAATAATTATAAAAAAAAGAAGTTTTTTAAATCTTTAAACGATTATGTAGAGAAAGGTTTTCTAAGACCTGTAAAAGATGGTAAGTTTCTGTATTATCAGATCAATTTGATGAGATTCAAAATCGAGAATCTTGGTTTATGAGTTATAACTCCTGTAATTTTTTAATTTTCGTTTGATATCATCAAACCTATCTTGTAGATGGCTTGGGAGTATAGTATTTTTAACAGGTGCATGATCTATAATCTCTATAGTTGGAGTAGCTTCTTCCTTTAAATAAACATCTAGGATTTCTTTATTATCATCCTTAATTGCTGTGTTCAGAAAGCTAACCAATAATCTTCTTTCCCATATATTCTCTAAATTATATTCTTGCTTTAATTTCTGTTCTTTTATCCTATATTCTATAATTATCATATTTTATTCACTAATCCTTATTTTGCCGGTGTTCCAATAATTAAATAATTAGAGAAATGTCCTTGATTCGCGAAGGGAATCAAGTCATATAATTTTGTCTCTCTAAACATTAAAAAACCCCCATAAATTATCTTTTATTTTGTTTATGCTTTAGATCCTATTCTAAGTAATGTTAAATGTAAACGAAAAAGCTACCCCTGATAAAATGATATTTTTGATTCATAAATATGATTTAATCTATATACGTAATATATTGAAAATTTTGCAAAAGATCATCCAATGACTCATAAATACCTTCTCTGAATACACATTTAGAATGGAGTGTAATAAAGCGGTCCGTATTTTCATATAAATATAAATGGAAACGTTTAAAAAAGCCACAAGGGTCGATTTCACCACAGATGGCACATTTTTGAGAATTAATATAGTTGTTCTTATCTAAAACAATCCTTAATGCTTCTTCTGTGAGTAGTGTTTTGAAAGTTTCAAAATTTCGTTTACATCCCATATTCATACAAGAGTCATATATTTTTCTTACAATTTTATCAGAATTTTAGTATATAAATCTATATCTTTTTCGCGAAAAATAACACAAAAAGTAAATTAGATAACATAATTAATTCCTAACTTTCTTTTTTTTAATCTTTTTTATTTTGATCATATGGCGAGTATATGATAGATAGCATACATTTATATACTAAAATGATTACTTTCTATCTATCAAACTATCTAACTAAAAATTGAATAAAAAAATATCGAGAGACATAAAATTGGTAAAGACAATATTAATCCATCTGGAAAATAAAGATTATGAAAGGTTAAAAAAGGCTAAAGGCAAACTTTCTTGGCACGATTTCGTTATGACGTTAGTAAAACCAAATAAAGATAAAGAGGGCGAAAAAGACAAATGAGTACAGATCTTTCAGAATCAACATATAGAAATAAAGAATGGCTCACGGAACAATATATTACAAATAATCTATTTCTTAAAGATATAGCAAAAAAATGTGACGCGAGCATTGGAACTATTCAATCATGGGTTTCTAAATTCAAGCTCCATAAAAAAATCCAAACTCATTTCGACTATCGAAATAAGGAATGGCTTTATAATGAATATGTGGTCAAAAATAAGTCAAGGCAAGAAATTGCAGATAATCAAGGTGTATATTTCGGTACAATCGAGCGATGGCTGAGAAGATTCGGGATTACAAAACTGTTTTAATAAATTTTAATATTTGGAAGTAAGTGTATTAAAATGGAAAATCCAGAAAAAATAGAATTAATTAATGGAAATGGAAGGGAATATACCATAGATTTACCCAAAGTCTTTATCCTTGCTAAAAATATTAATTCTGCCGCAATAGACCATATTACAGAAAATACAGGTCTGGTTTTTGAAAAATGTAATTCTGGGTATGAGGCTAAATTAGAGAGTTCTCAACAGTTTTTAAAATTGTTCCTTACCTATAATTTCAAATCGAGATATTTCAATAACCTTGATACTAAGAATACGATTTTGCTTAAATTTTATAATAAAAAAAATGACCCTTTCGGTTAGATAAATGAAAAATTTATGGAAATGTCATAACTGCTATAAACTTACTTGGGTTGGCGAGAACCAGAGATTTGAATGTAGTCATTGTGGCTCAGAAAGAGGATATATGACTGATCCTTCGGAAACGCGTAAATATAACGCGAAAAAAGTAAGAAAATGGAAAAGAAAAGTGTATTATGCCGATACGATGTATATTGTCCTCGCATAATTAGATCGGGGCGAATATAAGGATAAGTATCTCTGGTTTTATGAAATGTTGATGTATTATGAGGAAAAATTATTCAAGTTAGAGGAATAACAAAATGGATCTAATATATGTAATATATTTTGTCGTATTTATTGTTGCTTTATTCATATATGAATTGTATCAGCTTTTAACAACAAAAGTTAGGTGAGAGTTTAAAAATTGGTTAAAAAAAAAAGAAATAAGAACTCCATTTTTGATTTTTCTGATATATAATTTAGGGTTTACTCATCAAGAGTGTGAGAAAGCGTGGGAAAGGGCATTAGAAGATTTTCCAAATGCAGGTTTACTTACTCAAGAAGTAGTGACTAGAGACATATTAAGAGGTGATTTAGACTTCAACATAGAAACAGATAAGGAGTTTGAGGAGAATCAAAGCAGACGCACAATAAAAGAGGAGTAGATAATTCGGATGATCAATGCCTTCACTTTTTCTAATTATGTATTAAAGGGGATAATTATGTGTTACATATTGGTTCTCTACGTCTATTATAGCTGTTATCCTTCGCCCTTGTATCATCCGAGTCTAGAACCTCCTCTTTTCATGTAGTTTATATAATAAATAAATGGAGATGATAAAAATGTTTAAAAAACTCTACCATTTCTTTTTAGATATAATCCAGCTTAATAAAAAAAGAAACTCCAATGATTCATGTATAGCTATTAAAACTTCCATGATTGATGATGCCGCTCTTGTTGGATTTGACCTACGAAAGAAAGAACATACAGCGAAATATAACTCTCAGATTCATAACTTAATACAGAAAGAGATAACTGCTAAACATCCAGATGAGGAAATCATCTGGGAATAATAAATAATTATATTATTTTTTTTTAATATATTTAATCCCCCATCATTAATGTTTAACAGCTTTAGTTATAGTTTTTTTATAAGTTTGGTTAAAATAGTTTAAATAGCTAATAATTATTATTATAACTCGATAAAATAATATAATTAAAAACTATTGTTTTTGATATTAGGACTATGTCTTTTTTCTTAATTCATTTAATTGATAAAAGTGATTATTATGGAATTAATTAACTTATTGAATATACTGATGATTTATTGAAAACTGGGCAAACTTGCTTTAAGAATGGAATTACTTATATAAATAACATAGAACCAAAACCAGAAGTAAAATTATCTCCTCTTAGTGAAGATTTTAGTAGGGATACTAGATCTATTTGGATAGGAATGGAAATAATTCCAAAAGATAAATTTGAAGAAAATATGGATTTATATAAAGAATTATGTAATTGGAGTTGGGATGCATTATATATAATGCGTTTTCTTCTTAATCTTAATTTAAAAGCAAGAATTTTTTTTCATATTGAAAATAATAATTCGAGTTATTCATTTCAGAACACACTTAATCCTTATTGTAGTACTGGAAGTAGTTTTAATATAAAGTTCAATAGATATGACCTTGTGATTCCATTATTAAAGAAATTACTTCAATATGGATCAACTAATGAATTAAAAGCACTAATGTACAATCATGCAGTTTCAAATAAGGGATATTCTGCTGTAATACATTATTTCTATAGTTTTGCAGTTTTTGAAGGGATTATTCATTGTTGGTCAGAATATAATGGTTATTCTGAATTATGGGGTAGTGCAATTGCTACTCTAGAGGAACAAGAAGAATTACATAAAAATTTAAGAACCCTTTTTAAAAATTTCTTGAAGCAGAATAGTAATAAGTTTGATAAGAAAAAGAAAAATCAACTAGATTCTTTAATAAATGCATATTTTCCATTGGATAGAAGGATTCGTCTTTCTCTTAGCCAACGTTTTAAAAGCTATTTTATGAATAGATTATCTGAAGAAATGAAAGAAATTGAACCAATTAGGTTGATGAAAAAAAGATTGAGAAGAATATATCAAAGAAGAAATGAAATAGGGCATAGTATTAGGACTCATGCTAGCGATAAGGGTTTCACTGAGGATATAGATATATTACTTTCCACAATTAAGTATATAATGAATGATGAACTCAATAAATTTCTTGAGGGGGAAGAAGATTGGAAATTTCAGGAAAGAAAATTTAATTTAGTAGAATGCGTAAGCCCTTTAATCAGTAAAAAAGTGTTAGATAAATTTTATTTTGATATTAAAGAAACAAATCAGTCAAATATAAGATTAATTGAAAGATCAAAATCAACACGGCTTAAAGCTTTAAAATATAACTCAAAAATTATTCTTTCAGATTCAAGGACTAAATTTGAAAGTAATCTGAAGATATTTTTTCCTTTTGCTTTTAAATTACTAAGATCAGAAATCCCAAAAAATAAAATGGTTTTAGAGACTTATGAAAATCCAGAATGGTGGCTATTCACCAGTCAAGATAATTCTCAATGGTTATTCAAAGTTCTACCTCCAATTAAAATCACAACCTCATTGGCATATCCTAATGACGATCCTAAGAAATTTGCAGATATTCCATCAGAAAATATCATAGGTATATTCAAATTTAATTCTATGGAAATACCTAACAGAATGGAAAAAGAAATTATGAAATTTTAAAGAGAATAAAAGAAATAGATCAATGTTGTTATCCCATAAACTTTAAAGGTGCGATGAAATTAGAAAGTGATTTAAAGATACAAATAAGAAAAATTAGTTATATATATAGTACATATTAATAAAGAGTATCATAGGGTTATCTAGACTTTACGTCTCTTTGATGAAATATATAAAATTCATTTTAATAACTAAATTAGTGTATGAAATACTAATTAAAGAAATTGCGAAATAAAATATAAATATAAAAAAAAATAGAAATAAATTATAAATATAAAAAAAAATAGCAATAAAAGGTTGTATATGGTATTAAAAGATTATTTTTAGGTTATCAATAAATTGTTTTATTACTAATCCTTTAATTGTAAATTTAATGGTTTCAATACGTTTACATAATGATCTCGTATAGAATATTCAGCAATAGAGGTTTGTACGGAGATTATTTGCTGGGTAAGAATTGGTTTAATCATAAATTTTTGAGCTAATAACTTATCTGCAAGATATATAACTGCTCCAGCCATAATAAAGGGATTACGCCCCCTGCGTTCCCATTGAGAGAGCCCTTTTAAAACTCTTCTACTTATCTCTGTTAGCTTATTTCTATATTCAAATATAGACCATAGACATCCTTTTTTCATTAATCTCTTTTTTAAGTGTTTATATTTTGTTATGGCATCAATAAGTCTAATAAGATAATCTTCACTCTTATGATGATATGTTTCTTTACGAATATGATTTCTATATGTAATACCGTCCCTTAAGATTAGTCTTGCACTTACTCTATGTCCAAAACTATTAAAAGCTTTTACTACTTCATCCACCGTAATGGGAGCGTTATGATTTTCTTGACGTATCGCATAAAAGACACAAAACGTAAGCAACGTTATATTATTTATTATTTTTTTACCTGCTTCCTTCTCTGCTTTTATGATTTTCCTATAGAAATATGTGGCTGTATTTCGGGCACTGAGATTTAAATTTAGTAAGGGGCTTATTTTGTTTAAGATATTAAACATCCGATACTCTGTCTCTTTGTTTTTAATCCGTACATTCTGATCGAAGTTAATTTTCAGCCTACGATATAATTTTTGTTTTTCTGGTGATAAAAGTTTCCTTGTTTTGTCTCTTAAGAACTTAGAATGCTCATAATCGATGAAAGAGCCTAGGCCTCCTACGAAGTCTGGCCTATATCCTAAAGATACGTATTGTTTATTTAGAGATCTAATAGATTCATGGTCATCAAAGGTGAATGAGCTTGGTTTATAGATTTTTTCGTCTATGATTAATCCACAATTTTCACAAACCGTCCCAGATACAGTTTCAATTAAATTTCCTCCACATTCAGGACATATGGGTATTCCATTATCTAAAATATTGGAATTTATAATAACACACCTCGATTATAAGATATAATTATATGATTATTCAATGATTATCATATCCTTTATATCATATATAAAAGCTCCCTGTTTAGACATGGAGAGACATCATTCAAAGTAGAAGATAAAAGAGAAAAAAAAAGATTAAATCTTAGGCCTAAATGGGCTTATCATTTTGTATTTTTTCTATTGAGTGTGAAACTTTTTTATAATACCTTTTTAATGTTTGATCTTCAGGGAAAATCTTGATTAATTTTTCATATTGTTTTTTAATATATTCTAAATCTTCTAATATGCTCATTTTGAATTACCCCGATATTAATAATTATATTTCTAATGTTCTTAATTTCCTACTCACAAATTTTCTTTTTAGAATTCTTTCAAAATCAGTATGAGAAAAACGAAGATTAGCAAAGAATTCGTCAAGTTTATCAAAATTGTTGAAAAAATATGTTTCACCCTCAAGCATAATGTTTACGCCTTTAGGACTGTCTGAGATTGTAGCATAAATACCTCCTGCATTAATATCGTGGCGAATATATGTGTTTTTCTCACAGCCTTTTTTAGCCCAAAAATTATTTTTCAATAAATAACTCCTATACATACTCATTCCCAAATCGCCTTTTTTGACAAAGAGTAATTTCTAAAGGATAAGAGTCCCCCCAGTGAAGTTTTTTGTTAGATTTAACGATTAAAATGAAGTCTCTCATCTTTCTTCAAATTACCTTTGCGTTTTCTATTACTGCTATACCTTTCGATTGTAATATGCTAGCGATGTTTTCACTTAATCTAATTAAGGGAACGTCGGGCATTTCTACAAATGTTTTACGCCCTTTAAAGCCCTTACCACACACCTTTAATTTTAATATCTCGTCCAATTCACAATCGCGAGCATAATTCCATAATTGTGAATATGAATGTGGAGATATTCCTGTGCTTTTACAGATCTCTCTATATTCACTAAGAACTTCAGCTAAAGAACTGACAGTGTTTCCATTTCTACGTGAACGTTCTATTATACTAAAAAGAAATAATAGTTTATGTTCTGACATGTTTGATAATGAATCTTTAATGGTAAAAGGCACTAACTCTTGACAAGCACAATTTACACAACCTAAAGTAAGCTCGCTTAAGCCTTTATTCTCGGCGATTTTAGTAGCGTGCCATAAGAGATTCAGACCACATCTTATATCACCGCCCCTAAAAATAATATCTGCTATTTTTTCAATAATTTCATCGCTCATTACGCCTTTCTTAAGGCTAATTTCCGCTCTATGCTTTAAAATATCGAAAGTCTCTTGTTTTGTATATCGATCAAATACGATACTGTTGACCGGAAAATAAGAACTGATACTGTTGAATTTATCTTTCGAAAAACTAATTTCCCTTAAGATGCCTATAATCGATATTCTCTTAATAGGTAAAGATGAATTTATATCTTCATACATGCGTAATAATGAATAAAGAAAATCGATATTCTTCACTAAGAAATAATCCAGCTCATCTAGAACTAATAAAAGAAACATATTTTCCTTTTCAAGATGATCATAGATAAAATCTAATAAATCTTGTGGGGAATAACCCCGACTAGCAATCTGATTATTAATAAGCTTGTTAATTTTCACTAAGGCTTTATATTCTGTTCGTTCTTTTCGACAATTAATATGAAGGTATTTAAGGTTAATACCTTTTCTTAAAGCTGTATTCTCTAACTCTGTGCCGAAATATCTTACTGTTGCCGTTTTTCCAATCCCTCGCTCGCCTAATACAATCTGATTTATGCCTCTAGACCCTGCATGAGTTATCATAGACGAATAAAGAAGAGCTAATTCATTTAATTTGTCGTCTCGATGTAATATTCTTGTAGGATAATCAATACTTAAAAATTTTTCTTCTTTAATTAAAGAGTCTCTTCTCAATACAGAGTCAAAAAACCTACCACACAACAACCCTTTATTATGTTCCTTTCCCAAAATTGACTCTCCTTATAAATTTATTAAATTATTAAAAAAAAGATTTTCTTAATTATCGATTCGTAATATGGGGGGAATGGGCGTCCCCCCATATTGTAATCTTCTAACTCCCGAAAAACAAGGAAGTTTTTGCCTCTGGAAGATGCCGACAGATGAGATGCTGACAGATTGGATGGATGGTATATATTTTCCAATTTAATAACCTTTATAGAGTTTTATATGGAAAGATCGATAATAGAAATCTTTTATTTATTATTATAAATATAAGAATACATATATAAATATTTTGAGCTTTTTGTCATTCTTTATCTGGTATTCGCAAGATAGAGTCGGGCTTTGTCGGAGTGTGCTTGAGAAATAAGGGGATTATCTTTATAAGTATCGTAAAATAATTATGTAACAATATGTAACAAACAAAAAAATTGGTATGATGAAAGATATAGTATCATTAAAAAACCCAAAAGGGAAATCACTCAGGTTTTTGATTTCTCCTACTGTTAGAGAAAGTTTAAATATTAATTCTGGGGATACACTAAAAATATTTATTTATGGAATATTTGAAGAAGGGAACAAAATGAAGGAATTAGATCCTGTAATACCTATGCCCAGCACAGTTGTGAAAGCGGGTCAAACCTCTAGAGGTATTACTGTGAAGAAAGAGATCGTAGAATTGTTCAATTTAAAAGAGGGGCAAATGATTGCTGTCGATATACAGAAAAAAGAGGATTGATTTTATACTTTCTTTAGAAATATTTTATTTATCTTGTTATCAATTTTGTATACTTTTTTGAGTTTTTGTTTTATATATGGATTTTTTAGCTTTGAAATATTTTCAAGCTCCTTAAAGGTTTCTCTTCGCTGTTTTTTAAGAATTGAAGTGGTTGAAATTCCTACAAGATAATATATTTCTGATTCATCTAATAAAATTATTTCTAATAACAGGTCTTTTAATTTTTTTTGCTCTTTTACAGATAATTCTTTATCGGGAAAAATTAGCTCTCGAAATGTCTCATAAAGCACCTTTGCATCATTTTGAAATTCTTTTATCTCTTTACCTGCAACTCCAAACTCCTGCTCAAGTTCAAATAACGCATAATCCCTTTCCACTTCCGAGTCAAATACGGCTTTTTTAAAATTAACCCATCCATAGTTTCTTGATATAATTTCAACTATTTTCTCATAAAACGCGTGCTTATTAATACAGAACTGTTCTAAATCAATTTCGTAAAGATTGTCCACTCTTTAGTCGCCTTTTTATTTTTGATTCTTTTTTAATTTCTGATAATTTTTTTAGAAGGGTTATATAATTAAGAGCCCAATAGACTTTGGGTCGTCCTTTTATACCTGTATCTCTTGTAAAGTTTTTAATAAAGCCCATTTTCTCAAGTTTAACAAGATTATCATAAACGGTTGTTCTTGGTGTATTTAAAAGTTTAACTAAATCCGCTCGTGTGAGATCTTCATGCTCCCATAACACCTCTAATATTTTGTATTGAATAGGGGATAAAAAGTGATCATATGTAAGAATTAATTCAAGTAAATTTTTGCCTTCTATCATATATTATCATTCTACATTCAACTTAAAAACCTCTCTAAAAATGATAAAAAGAGGTTGGATTTTTATGTCTTTTTTAAGATGATAAGATAGATGAAATAAAAAGAAGATAAAAAAAAATGAAATATACTAAACAAATGCTTTTAAATAAGATTTCCCTTATCGAAAAAATGTTAGATTTGCCTCGAAATTCGCTTAATCTTTACCCCTACAAACATGATAAAAGAAGATTATATAAACTGGTGTTTTCCACTAAATTTGAGAAGAAGGGGTTGCAAGGTCAGAATTTCTGCCCCTATTTTACTGAGTTTATGCGTATGAATGAAATCTATCATTTATTACAAGGTGCCCTAGCGGGAATTGAACAATATGAGCGTTTAAAAAAGGATTTCAAAGCTAAAACATCATAAAAAATGGGGGAATTTTTAACATATTTTTATGAAAGTATATAAAAATATTAATAGGAATTTATTTGACTGATATTCAAGATTTTGTAAGATTTTGTAATAGATTCGAGAGATACCAGATTCCCAAAATTAGTTTTAAAGATATCAATGATGTTTATAGAAAACTGTATCGAGAATATGGAGTTAGTAAATCGGCAATCGATAAAGCAACAACCATTATTTTCATAATCTCGCTTATCGGTTCAATATTAATCTCTTTTCTATTGTTAGGAAATGATATTTTGATTAATAGTGTCTGTTCTCTCTGTATTGCAGTAATAGTGGCGTATAATTTCAATCTATATCTTTACAAAAGAATCAATAAAGATGAGGTGTCGATTAACGCTTCAATATATTTCATAAAAATTAATTTCTCACTCTTGCAAAAAGTCCTTACTCCAAGATCGGATTTATGTTTAAGCTTTATTAAGTTGATGAGTGGGTTAGATTTGGTGTTCTCAGGATTATTCAAAGAAATTTTAGATAAGGTGCAGCGGGGGAAAAGTCCTGAAAAAGAATTGGAAAAAGTATTAACCCCTTCATCCGATTTTAATTTATATTTGCAGAAATTAATTACTAGTCATTTTAAAACATCTAGTATTCAAGAAAGTGTAAGAGATTATGAATTAGAAAAGCAATTTAAAACTTATCTGAAAGGGCTAGAGGGAAAACTATCGGTGGTGTTTTTTGTGGGTATATTTTTCCCTATTGGCGTAATCTTTTTTGTATTAATGATGCAAATTCCCTTATTTCTTGTAATTGTAATTGTACCAATTTTTTTATTCTTACTTAGATATCTCTGCCGTAGACTTGTAAAGATTAATATTTTCTTTATAGGGATATTAGAAGGAACAAAAATGGAAAAAAGAACATTCGAACAGTTTTTAAAATTTTTAGAAGGATTTGCAATTCGGCTAAACAACAATATCTCTCCTGAAAGAGCGTTCATCAATTATTATTCTGAAAAAAAGTCTCAATTTCAGCTATTAGAACATACTGTTGGTAATCATGCTATACAGTTGGGAAAACTTACTTGCTCGTTCAATGAAATGATAGATTCCTTAAAATTTATCCTGAAGAATTTAAGATATATTTTAATCCTGGATACGATAAAGATCATGGTTGAAGAAAGTGCGTATTTATCTTCCGAAAAGATCTTTGAGATTTTAAGTTTGATTGATAAACATCGAAAGTTAGAAGATAAGTTTGAAGGGGAAATACGATCTCAAAGGTTCAAAGTACTTGCTTTCATCTTGCTCTTACCCGTGATAACGGGGGCTATATGCGGAATGTTGCCTTTTTTTGCAATATTCACATTTAATCTAAGAAATTTTGCTAATATGACTATTCCTGACTATCGCTCTATGACAAATATTATTAATGCAATCGTTATGTTTCTTACATTTTTTGCATGCAATTCGATTACATGTTTTTATTTTCTCAAAATTACAAAATACAAGTCATATTATATAATTCTTATTCTCAGTGATATTGTGTTTGCGTTAGCATTCTTTCTTTCCTTCTTTAGTGTTCTTGGGATTGAATTGATTTGAAATTGGTTTGGTTTAAATTATTTTATGTTCACAATTATGATGAATATAGGAAAAAAGTTGATTTAATTGGGTAGTTTGATCGAAAAAGGATTGTTAATAGCATTCGCGATTTTCGTTTTCTTTTTGATAGTTAAAATTGTTACAGACTTAATTGATATTCTTACTGGTGAAATGTTCAATTTGAGTGAATTTTTCTTAGGGGAAGGGGCGTGTTTACTGCCGTTTTTTTGATTTGATGATGTGATTTTAAAAAATGACAGATGTTCTTCCTAATATGTCCGAATGGTTTGATGATGTTTTTAATTTCTTTAATCAATTATTTTCAATTGTCTTTTTCTTGGGAAATTACATCTTTTTTGCATGGTTTCTCTTTTTATTTTATTCGTTATATAAAGGTTCAAAACTGAAAGAAAATAATGAAAAGATCCATTCATATGCTTTATCTTCTTCGAAAAAGTATGGGAGGGGGGGAATGATCGGATGTGTGGTTATTGGGGTGTTATTCCTAACTAATATCTTAATTATGCTTCTAGATTCACTCACGACATCTCTTCCTGCTCCATTTATATATAAGTATATATTCAGTTCGGATTTGGATCTTTTTTACGCACAAATTAAAGAGGGAGAGGTAGAGGTTTTATTAATTGATAAGTTCTTTCTTTATTTTTTAGGATTTATTTCATTATTATGCTTTTTTCTTCTTGCATATGGTGTCTTTCTGCTTATTTATAATGAAAGGATTTTACATACAAAATGGAAGCCTTTCAATTTTATAATCATAGGACTGATAGGATCAATTATATGCGGATTTACGCTACCGTTCACAATTATGAATGGTCTAAAATTTAAAATGCTTTAAGCAGAAAAAGGTTTATTTTTCCTATTTGGTATCTCTATCGTATATTCGTTCAATTAATTGATCAAACTCATCTGAGTCGCTTTTAGAAACTTCAATATCCTCTTGCTCAATCTCAGTTTTAAAATCAAAATCATGTTCTGATTCAGAGGTTATATTATATTTTATTCCCTTTGATTTTCTCTTAAAAGGCTTATAATTTGCTTGCAGAACATAAATATAAAATATAGAAAGCATGCCAATTGATATAAGGAAAAAGTAATCCTGAACCGTGTCTTTAACCGCTAAAAGTATCACCAATCCAATCAAAATTGTAGGAATTGAATATTTCAATATTTTCACTTCTTTAGATCTCTTTTTATAATAATAAAAGAGAAAATCCAAAACGGTTATAAGAAGCAAAATGAGAATATCAACAAAAGCTAATTCAGTGCCTATAAACATGTTTGACATATCTTAATATCCAAAAAAAATTATAAAAACTCCCATTTAAATTGATTATTATTTATCTCTCAGTATGCTAAACATATGATTATTAGATGAGTAGTATATCCGCAAATTCTTCACTCCCATTTTCCTTGATTCACTTCGCGTTAAGGAAAATTATTAAAAGCTAAAAAAAATCTTACAGTGAATTGTATGAAATGTATTAGCAAACAATAGAAATCATATCAAAAGAGATTAATATTCGGTTATAGGTTTTTATTAAATTCAATTGGTTTTTATAATTACATGTCGACAATAAGTATATAAGGACCTGATAAGTGTATGATATGATATTTACTTTATTTGATTCTATTGCTATCCTTCTTATAATTATTCTAATCGTTAGTTTTATCCATTCATTTCTAGTAGAAAAAGGGAGGAGTCGCATTTTTCTTTTGTTTATACTCTTTCTTTTCGTAATTCTGTTTTCAATAATACGCATTCATATTATGAATTATGATGATCCAACATTTATAACGATCTTTGAATGTGAAAGGGCTCTAATATTTACATTTTGTATAGCTCTTTATTTCTTAAATAATAGTAATAAAAGAGTCGATTTAGCAAGGGTATATCCTTTAATTATCGCCTTTTTTTGTCATATCATAGTTTTAACTATAAATGGGGATTTCTTTTACAGTTCTATTACTATTTTAATACTCACTATTATTTTTCTAATAGTATTTACACCAGAAATAGAATTTATCATCAAATTTCTAAGTGGTGTTATTTCGCTGTCGTTTTTATTTTATTTTGCCACTATTCAAGGCTTTATTGAAGTTGTTATTTATTCAATTATTCTTCAATCTTTTTTAACTCTGTTTTTTTATGAACCAGTTTACAGATTATTATATTCGTATTTTCACAGTATTCAATTGTGTTTCTTGAAAGGAGCAAGTTCTAACTCACATCTTAAAAAGATCTTATTTTGGCAAAGCAAAATCACAATTACTCAAGTAGCCTTAGAACATGAATCAGACAATAAAAAATATCAATATGATTATTATGAGAGTTGGATAAAGGATTTATTGGGAAATAACAGTGTGTATGGGATTGAAGTTAAATGCCATAACGATTTCAAGTTTTCATTTTTTTTTAATTCACATTCAGAAAAATTAGCAATTAAAAGAGGACAGACCCTTAAAGCAGAATTACAGGTCAAATATCGTGGATTGGATGCAGAAATAAATATAATTCCCATGACTCGGAACGAATTATTCTCAGTAAATCATGATTATTTTTATGAAATTAAGCTTCCGAGACCACCATATATAGAAAAGATTAAAATTATACAGAGTTTTATTAATGCCTTCAGAACTACTTCTGAAGATATAAATCTATATATATTATGGAAAAAAGGACGAAAGAAAAAGATTATCCGAATAAGAGAAAAAGCCAACTTTCTTGAATATCGCGATAAGGAAGAACGTATGAATTTTTCACGAATGTGGCAAGATGAGTTGCAAAAAGTAAAAATTTTTGTTAGTTTCAAAAATGTTCCCCTGGAAAAAAATCGAAAAAATATGATCGAAGGCATATTAGAAAGTTTGGCAATTGCAGGAAGAAATGATAAACGACCCGCAAAACTAAAGCGAGTAAGAAAAGGTGTATTTATCGATATCTATACATTAAACTTTTACTTTGGGCAGTATATCACTTCTTATTTACTCGATTTTGATCTTGCTAAAGAATTACCTATACCTAAAAAGTTTATTTATGAACTTCAGAGTTTTGACCTTAAGAAAATACCAAAAGGAGATCCTTCTGAAATTATCATTGGAAACCATATCATGGACGGAATCGTTTCTGAGAAAAAAGCAACAATCTCAACTGAGTCATTAAGACGTTCCGTTCTAATGATCGGTAAACCTGATACTGGAAAAACATATTTAATAGGTGTTATATTGAATCATTTCATTAAATATAATCTAAATGTAGGTATATTGATAATTAATCTTGCTAAAGGAAAACAATCTGAATTATATCCTTCAGATTATTGCTTAGATTGGGGAGACGAGAGACTTCACATTCCGTATGCTGTTTTTAACGATAATTTTCTCCGTTGTCTATTTGAAATATCAGAATGCCTTGTTTATTCACTTGGTTTAAAGAATGTTGTTGTTGATGCAATATACAATACACTGTTATTATATTATAACACTTATTTCAAAGTACCAAAGCATATCAAACATCTTTTTAGTGAGCTTTTACGGTATTTAGATAAAAATCCTTATGATACACGGCTTCAGATGAGATTAGTGCAAGCAATAAAACATAGATATACTCAACTTTTCTCAACTCCTTTGATAAACTATGCATTAAGAACAGAAGATAAAATACCTAAATGGTTTGAGGACGTTGTATATAACGGAAGAAAAGTAATGATTAATTTAGCAGGATGCAAACCTACTGAAAAGCGATTGTTAGCAACATTAATATTACAAATGTTTAGGGCCCTTATTCCAGATAAAGAACAGGACACTCTAAAACAAATTATAGTATTAGATGAAGCACATCAATTAACAGAAGAGCCTAAAAATGTTAATCCTGAAGATGATGATTATATTGCAATGGATTCTTTCAGGAAGATTTTTTCACAGTTAATTCGTGAGTTTCGCTCGAAAGGAGTGGGGCATATATTAGCTGATCAAACAAGCGTGGGGTTATACGAATCTGTAATCAATATTCCTTGTTTGTTCTTCTTATTTCAGCAGTCTATTGCAAGCACTCAGAATTTCACTAATGATTTAAAAGAACAAGAATTAATTTCTCGTTTAGATAAACGGATTTGTATGGCAAAAGACGGTTCATATTCGTATCTTTTCAAAACTGAAGATTTTGTTTACAAACGTAAAAAAAGAAAGGAATTATCTTATGATAATTTTTTTGCTAAAACAGATTGAAAATTTCAAGGTGTATTTAAGATTATTTCAAAACAACAAAAGTAGATAAAGAATTATAAGGGTATATTAAAATGGCTGATTTTGAAGAAGATTATGATGATAATACGGATGACTTTTTTGAAGAAGATTCAGAAGATCTTTTCGATAATGAGGATGATAAGGATTTCGATGAAACAGACGAGAGTCTATTTGATAATGATTCTGATAAAGAGTCCGATAAGTATGAACCACTTTCAGAGGAAGAATCTATGAAATTCTTCGAAAATGATAATACATATGAGCCTTTGGAAGAAAGAGAATCATTATCTGATACAGATTTAGAAAATATCCAAGAGGATAAGAACTATAATGAATATTTGGGAGAAAAGGAGCATAAGCAAATAGAAGATACTCCTTCAGAAAGAGATATTAAAGGCGAAGAGCTTGATAGAAAACGAAGGGAAGATAAAGATGATGGAAAAAAAAGAGATGATAAGGAAGATACAGATGATAAAAAAGATATAGAACGAAAAAAAGATAAAAGAAAAAGGGACAAACCTAAAAGGGGTAAAAGAGGAAAGAGAGGAAGGCGAGGTAAAAGAGGTAGGTCTGCAAAATCCTCTGATTTAAAAGATATTAAAAAAGAGATTAAGCAATTAAAGAAGAAAATAACAAATAAAGAATTACTTATGAAGAGCGATGATGAACTGGTAAGAGAGATGCTCAACAAAAAATACGGGCGACATAAAAATATTGAAGATATTTATTATAGACAACAAGAGCGATGATGATGAGAAAATGTGAAATTAAATGGGTTATATTCGAAATAAAACCTTTTCAGAATCTTTTGAAAACTCTAATGGAGATTTATCGCAATAACCAAAAGATTAGAGAAAAACAAGGTGAAAAGATACCAAGTTTAATAGAGAAAATATCAGATGTTCTTAGATACGAGATTCCATTTGATTCAAAGATTAATCCCTTTAAGACAGGTATTATGTATGTGTCTGAGCTAAAAGAAATAAAAAAGAAAATAAAGTCTCTAAAGCGTTCGATCTCTAAGAAGAGTTTTACGTCAAAATGTATGAAGATAATGAAAGATATCCTTAATAAAGAATATGAGTCTCACACCGCCCTAAAATATATATCTGATTGTTTTCCTGAATCACACAAAACTAATGAGAGGGAATAGTAAATAAATGAAATTATATGATAAAGATACAAAAAAAAAAGCCTCATTTTCAATATTCAAAATTTCCAATATTGAAAATCTTATTATTTCTGTGGAGAAGCTCTATCACGAATTCTGGTATACATTTGACGATAAAGTGCAAACGAGATTAAACAAGGATATTTTAAGAATAATAGATAAATTATATGAACAATATAATTTAACTGAGGGAAATGATATGAATTACACGAATTCTGTTTTAACTCTTAGGGATTTTGACCTAATTTTGACGTTAATTGAGACGGTTTTAGTCAGAAAAAGAGATAAAGATTTGGAAAATACCAAACTTGGTTTAGAATTGTTTTTTAAACGCTTTAATGACCAATTCGATGTAATATTATAAGGTGAATAGTATGGAATATGAAAAAAAAAGCATGTCTGAGAAATTACGAGAAAAAAAAGAAAAGTTTAATGATTGGAAAGAATATAAGTTTGCACCTTGGTATAAGCACATTTTTAAACCAATTGTAAAAAGAAAAAAGAAAGATATCAAAAAAAGCATAAAAAAAGCAATAAAATCATATCGCAAACGTAAGGCGAAACGCCAAAAAAGAAAACAATATCGTCCTGAAAATTATAATATTAATATTAAAAATATCGAAAATGTCGAAAATCTTAATATAGGGGGTAGACATCAGAGAAGAGAAATGTCACCCATCCAGAATAATAGGCAATTACCATCTACTTCTAGCTATCAGTCTAATTCTTTACGATATCAAAAGCGCACACCGAATAGTAGAAGTCTAGAATATACTCCGACAAAGCCGAATCTTGAATTGGATAAATTAACACACCGTTTCCAAGAATTAGAGAATCATTATCGAATTGGATATTCTTCTGCCGTAATAGAGGGCTGTAATACCCTTATCAATTATCTTTTCTTACGATTAGCGGAGTTTTTAGGGATCAAATATTTCGATGTTAACGATTTATTGTTTGAAATAGAAGAAAGGGAACTTGAATTTGCCTTCTATGAGGAAGCGATACAGTATTCTTCTTATCTAGCACAACAATATCGATTTGCCGAACAAAATAGATCTGCTCAAACTATTTTTCAAATTACCTCAAAAATTATGAATAAGTTGGATAAAATTGCTCGAAATATTAATACTTGAAATATTAATAATACTTGGTTTTTATATACTTCTCTTTGCGTATAATGTAATCGCAACAGATCAATTAATTATGTTTTTTTCTTTCGGACTTTATCTTATTGTTCTAATTCCTCTCTTAGTTTTATTGAACACGTTATATAAATCATTACTTTTCTTAGGTATAGAAAACCTCTTGTTTTTTCAACTTTTGTTCGGTTTTGCTAGATTTATTTATATTTTTGTAGGTATATATTTGGCAATCATGTTATTTATCTTGTGTTTTTATGCGTAAATTTCCATGGAGTTTAAAATTATTAAATGAGACACTCTAAATTGTGGCATACATAAAAAAAGGATGTTATAAACTTGGAACATTTGAAATTGAAGATAATTTAATTTGTTATACAAGTCTTAACAGATCTAATAAGATTATTGCCTTTTCAATCATAAAGGCCTTTAATTATCATACAGCTCTTCCTATACTGAAACATTTAGTACAAAAAGAGAAGCTCCATTATTTCTCAGTTCAAATATCTATAACCAATAAGATTGAATCATATATCGTTCTATGTTTTATGGACGCCGAAAAAAAAAATATTTTAGCCGTTCTCAACGTCCTAAAGACCAAGTTTGTTGAGGAATCGCAAATTCCTGCCATATTCCTAGATGGGAAAAAATTAGAACTTCATTTTCTTGAAATAGGTTTTACAAATCTTAATTCCAAAATTCATAGGTTAAAATCAACAAACTCATTTATCATAGAGAATGAGCGATTTTTAAATATATTGGATATTTATGCGTTGGATCTATATGAATTAGAAAAAAAAGTAAATTTTCTTTATGAGTTTACAAATTTGATTAAACGGTTTAAACGCCAAGGTTTTTTAATTTTTAATTGTATGATAAAGGATTCTCAAATGGTTATTTCGGGATATTTTGTCGATCAAAAAAATAATATCAGGGATGAATATAACCTTGAATATGAGATTAATAGTTTTTTTGAATGTGGCTTAGTAGATTCGTTTGCTTTAGCGCTTAATGATTGTTATAAAATCTTATGGCGGTTAGATATTTCCAATAATTATCTTACCTATACAGATATAGAGCAAATGTTTTATTCAAACCCTCTTAGTAAAGAAAAAAGAGATTTTACAAAAATAAATGCTGAAATTGAGAAATTGCTCATCTTAGATGGACTTTCTTATCGTAGATTAAGTAATAGATCATTTTTAATTAATGATAAGTTTATGTTTCTAATATTTGACACAGTTGATTATAAACTACTTACAAGAGTCTTTGATCAACTTTATCCGAAATATAACATAGTAATTTTAGTTATTAATGATAAAGAATATTCCAAAATAATAAACAGAAAGAAATTGATGGAGTTGCCAAATGTTAGAATCTTTAATTATGAATATTTTATAAAACAAAATATAATAGATCTATTTTAGTTATGGGGTGTGAAAATAATGTTTAAAACACCTGCATTTTTTTTCCAATGTCCAAAGTGTAAAACTTGGCGCTATGTTCTAAAAAGGATTGAAAAAATTAAATGTATCAAATGTGGTTATAAGATGAAATTTTCAGAAATAGAAAAACAGACTTATATCTTAGAATCTCTAGCTGATGCTCCCAAAATGCTTCAGAGGATTAAAATGGAGTCTGCTATAGAAAAAGATCCTACCGTAAAAAGAGAATATGATTATATGTATGGAGATAGATAACAATGACCCTTAAAACATCAGATTTAGTCATATTTCAAGAAAGAGAGAATTTTCAAGGTAAAAAAGAACGATTGGTTATAGTTGATTGTAAGAATTGTCCAAAATATACAGGGGTAATATTAAAAAATACAAAATGTATCCAATGTTTCTTAGCGATATTACATAAGATTAAAGGAAAAAAATTTGAATCTTTATCGTTGGGAACTGAGAAGTTTACAATAACGAAAGATAGTATTGAGTTATTCTTGGAATATTTCAAAAAGACTAAACAGATTAAAGATTCTTTTGAGCTCATAGATTTCGATTTCAGTAAAGGATGTATTAAAAACGATATGGGATGTGTTCTGTTTTCTGATTTTTATTCAGGTGTACGTCCTGCCAAGATCGATTTTCATGATCCAATTGGACTCTTCGAGCTTATTCAAATGAGATACAAACTGATAAAGAGTAAAGAAGTAAATAATGCTGCTTGTTTTACATGTCAAAAAGAATTAAAGGCTAAATTTACGACTTTTCTAAGAGTCTTAAAAGAACAAAGAATTATTAATGAATATATAACCTTCTGTAAAAAACATAATCAATATCCTTCTTATTTACGATTTCATAGAGAGTTATTTTCAACTCAAAATATTTCTAGTCAATCACAAAAGAAGACAAAAAAGGATCTTCATTCAAAAGAAAGATTTGGATTAATTGATAATTATTTAATAGGGGAACATCAATTATTTAAGATCCGAATTTATGATACGCATGCATTTGAGAAGTTATATGAAGTTAATCTCACTTTTCAGACTAAAGGCGAAGAACAGTTCTTTAAAAAAATTGCAAAAGACGTCAAGAATCATCTTATCGATTCATTTAAGATTGAGGGTTTAATAACCTTTGAAGAACTTATTCAAAAATATAAAAATGAAGGAATTGATTATATTAGCGGAAAGTATCATGTCTCTGATGACGAGAAAGAGAGGATAAGTTTATTAGCTACTTTTGATGCTATAGACCTTGCAAAATTATTTCCTTTCTTGATTGATGACTTCATAGAAGAGATTTTTTTAGATTCTGATATATCATATGTCTATATTAATCATCGTATACATGGTAGGTGTCGTACAGATATCAGATTTAATGAGAACGAGATTGAAAGATTAAAAACTTTTTGCCGTTTTTATAGCGGGCAACGGTTAGACTATTCTAATCCAAGCATTAAATTTGTTATGAAGAATAACCTTTTCTTTTGCAGAATCGCGGTAGATATAGCTCCTATTCATGCATCGGGATTTTCTTTAGATATAAGAAAACTTAATAAAAATATTTTTACTATTCAAGATTTAGTTCAGAATAACACTTTGAATCCCCTCATTGCCTCTTTTCTCTATTTTAACATCTTAAAAAGAAATAATATTACTGTGACGGGTGAGACTGATACTGGGAAAACGACTTTAATTAATGCATTGGATTTAATAGCGCCTAAAGAATTTAGAAAAATATACATAGAAAATGCTATCGAATCGTCAAACCAAGACGATTTAGACAAACATCAATTAAAATATAAAGTAGATTCACTAGACGATGATGTAGATATAAAATATTCAAAAAGTAATCTAATAAAGAAATTATTACATCGATCTCCTGATATAATTTATCTTGGAGAAATTTTAACTGAAGAAGAAGCTAAAGCCATGTTTCATTGTCTTTCAGCAGGATTAAGAGGATTCCAAACAATTCACTGTAATAATATCGAATCTCTGATTAATCGCTTTTTACACCATTTTAAGATTGATTCTTCATGCTTTAATGATTTAGACTTAATTGTTTTGATGAAAAAAGATTCCAACACCAGCAAGAGAAAAGTCATTCAAGTAGCTGAAATCAACTCCTCTGGTGATATTGATACTCTCTTTCAATATAATCCTGATACGGATGATTGGGACGCATTAAAAGGAGAAAACCTTTATGATTGTAAAGCTATACAAAAACTTACTAAACATGAAAAATTGGACAAGCAAACTTTTTGGCGCTATCTCAACATTTATAAACAATTTTTTGAGATGATGGCAAAGATAGAGAGATATTCAAAAGCCTCGTTAGTTGAGGTTTTTGATGAAATCTCCTTTATTAGTAAATTCGGGCTTCAAAAATTAGAAAGATTTTGGAATGATTGGGAGAGCGCAACAAGAAAATGAGTGTGTTATGATACGTAGAAATAAAAAATTAGGTTATTATTTTTCTTCCTCTTTTTCTAATTTTAATATCCTTTTCACATCCATGCGGATTAATTCATTTAGATATTGACTAACATTTGAATATCCTAATTCCTTATGCTCTTCAATATATTTTCGTATGACTAGAGACATCTCATAAGGTATTTTAAGATCATACTTATTTTTCCTTTTTTGGGTCTCTTTCTTGGCAGTCGTTATATATCACCATGAAGAATTTTATTCTCTTTTATCCTTAATTTTGTATTTTCAAAAATTAAATAACCTATTTGTTTATTTAAATATGTTAACAGGACATATATTAACTTTTCATATTATAATCTATAAAATACAGTATAAAACTCTCTTATTTTAGAATACTAGGATGAAACCCTTTATATAATTTTCGCTACTTGTTTTTTTTATTTTTAGGTATGATTAATTTGTAAAATCCGCTAAATTTCTTATATTTAGAAAGCCGTGCATGTGATAAGTATTGGTTTTTTATCTATATCAACAATTAAAATACGGGGTACTTTTTATGATATTGATCAGAGAACCATATGACGCTCAGAACCTTAAAATTATTTATAAGAATTAGAAATTTCTATGAAATTCCAAAACCTACACGTTTGACTTTATTGTAGGTTGTGAAGTTTTCTTGTAATCTTCCTTCCCATTTTGTTAATATAATTATAATTATTAACAATTAGCCATATATAAATTCACGTTGTAGAAATAAATTTTCTCATATATGTCCAGAAAAAAGAAATTATTAGGCTAATTTACAGGAAGAATCTTAGGACAAAATTTCCTTCAGATGTAATGCTGCAAATTTTATCACGTTGAATATGTGAGTAGGCAAAGTAATGCAAAGTAAAATAAGCAAAGTTATGGCATCTTAATATTGTAGAATTTACCTACTTTTAAGAATCACTTTTTAATATATGGAGTATCATTTTATGTGATCATTTTACAAAAATGTTAAATAATAAGTTATCTGTTTAATTTGTGCAATCTTTACTTTAAAGGCAAAATTAAGTAACAACTTAGATGGGAGGTTCTATGCAAGTTCTAGAAGAAGATGAGGATTTAAGATCAGATTTGACTTATGGTCAAATAGGAAAGACAAGACTTAATATCTCAGTAAGAACAGTTCCTATTCAGTATAGAACATTAGATCCGTTCTCAATTGGATGGGGCTTATTGATTGCAACTGAAGCAGCTATTGCTACGAATTTATATGTACCAAGACACGAAAAATGGCATGATAAATGGGCTCACGGGTTTGTAGGATGTAGAATGCGAAGGGCACTTGTATCACGGGATGTGGCTTTTTTTATAGGTTCTGGTTGGGAGGTATTTCAGGAAGCGATTGGTAATCTTCCTTGGTTTAAGATGAAATTTTCTCTTGAAGATATACTTGCAACGATGTGGGGCTATGATCACGCTTTGGATTTTAATAGATGGTATATCAGATGGTTTTTGGGATTCATTCCAATATTTGTTCCTGTTATATATACGTGTAAAGCTGTATGTGATAAATTTGCTTATAAGTGGGAAGAGTTTCGTCAGTTAGAAAATAGTAGATCAATAATTTTAAAATTGGTTCCACGAGACTTTATCAAAGAGGCATCAAACTCACTTTTTCAAGTATATGAAGATATTAAGGATTCTGATCCTGAAGTTATTAAGGAACGGATGAAAAATGTGTTAAATGAGGTAAAAATCAAAGACTTTGAAAGACCTATTTCAAAAGAAGAACAGAAAACTATACTTGAACTTAAAAGTTCAGAAGCAAAGGCAGATAAAAAAGAGATCGACCAAATTTATCAAAATGGATATCCCAATACACCACCGATTGAACTAAAATACTTAGTTAATTCAAACACTAATGAGATACATGATATGCAGAATTTAACTCCATTATGCAATCTACGTTTAATTAAAGAAGAAAATAAAATGTATATTGAAAAGCTGAACATAGCAAAAAAAGCAATTAAGTATAAATTCGATGGATGTAAACATTGTATGCCGAAATATCACAAAGACTAAAGATACTGAAGTAATTTAAATATTAAAATTTTTTTTTTTTGATTTCTATAATTCTCTTGAACTACATGGATATAATTTACGGGAAGTTATGAAAAGAGAAAATATTATATGGGGGGAGATTTAAGTTTTCTAAATTCAGCTTGGTAGTTGTCATGTTCTTTAATTCTCACATCTTCAGTAAACCAAAATTCGAGGGTGACTCCTAAACTACCATCACGTTCGATAATCTTAGGAGTTATTTAAAAATTAGCAATATAAAGGAAATCAAGACAGAATAAGTTCGAATTATCGATTTACTTTATTTTTTTAAACTTCTGAATAGTATACCCAATATTCTACATTCTTATCTGGGTCAAAATAATTATTCTTAATCAAGAATGTTGGAATAGTAAATCGATATTGCTGCCCTCCTCCTTTAGCAGGGGAAGCTTTATATGGTAATACTTGCCTAATAGGAGTATTATCTTTTTTTATATCTTTTGTCTTTTCAATAAAATCGACCCAATATTCTTTATCGGGATTAATTTTTTTATTTCTTATTAAATAAGCTGGGATATTAAAATGATATTGGTCTCCAGATTTAGCTGGGGATGCTTTAAATCTTAGTTTTATATCAAAATCTTTTTCCATAATTATATTTATATTTGTTTAATATTATTTTAACTTCTTCTAAATCATATTATTTTTATATATTTATTAAAGTCTAAAAAAAACATTTTACAAATTATTTTTTATATAAAGAAAAAAATTCGAATCATAATACTTAAATATTATAGAAATTCATTATGAATTTATACATAAAAAAAATATATATAATAATATCAAATAAAATAAAATATTAATGATAAATCCAAATGAAATTGACGGTTATAATGATTCTCTTTCAACAGAGAATAATAAAAATATCGAATATACAATATCATTTCCAGAGAATTTAGTCGGTAAAATAAACAAATTCATTGAAAGATTCCAAATTTCCTACGATATTTTAATTAATAAGCTATTATCTTATCATTTTTATGATCTAAAATCTGAAGTCGAGAGTGAGGACTATGAACTCTTACCTTATTATTATTTTTGTTTTGATGAGATTTTTAATAATTCTGAGAATAATACATGTGATTCCTTAAATAAAGCTGAAATGAAGATAAAAAACATCTCTGTAAAAATAGGCCACAAATATCATACTGTGATTAAAGAGATTTCAGAAGAAATTCATTATACACCAGAGGTATTTATTAGAAAAGCCATTCAATGGCAGTGGAATATAATAGGGGATGATCTTGTAGCGGGAGATTATTATATTATTGAAGATTTTTGCAATATTTCAAAAATTAAGAAATTTCTGAAAGATCTATTTGAAAAAAAAGAAGATAAAGATTAATTATAGGTTAGAAATATATGGTTGAAAATAATTTGGATATGTCTAATATTGATAATGAGTTTGAAATAGTGTCTGTGGAACTTGATAATGACTCAGTAAAGCTTATTGAAAGATATATAACTCTTCACCCCGAATTAGGCCACACGACTGTAAAACAGTACTTAGAAGGACTACTTCAAAAAAATATGAGAAAGATACTAGAAGAATTATAATATGGAAAAATTGAGGACATGTATAAAAATAACACAATTTCTCAAAAAAAAGATGAAGTAGTGTATAGAAAGGTAAAATACTAAATAAAAAAAGAAGACTGTAGAGAGGTTAACTGAACCATGGTAAAAGACAAAAATCCAAAATTATTAGATATAATTGTGCAAAATCCAGAAGAGATAAAAGATTATCTACCTCAATTTTTAAAAGAATGGAAGAAATTTTATCCAGATCAAATCAAGACCCATGTAGAAGCTCTTGTTTATACTAAAAAAATATCCAAATTTGAAGCTATGAAGACGCTTGAAGATGAGATTACAGAACAAGTAAATGTTTTAATTGACAGATACCATTACTTTCCTGAGCCATTTAAGATTTATAGTTTTTTGGATATACCTAATGTAAAAGTCTTTCTCAGGGATTTAAGAGAAAATGAATATTTCATGTTTCAAAGAAATTTTCCAGAATTGTGGGTATGGAGTAAGGATGCTTTGCATTCACATAATGAGATGAATTTAAATAATGAATATCTAATAGCTGGGACAATTTTTAAGAGAGATGTTAATTGGACTCTAACTTTATTAAAAAATTGTGAATTTACTTACGGGTTAGATGAGAAAGAGATCATCATCTTCCATGGAGCTGAAATCCAAATTATTGAAATTAAAGGCCATAATTTTTTTTATATATTTAAGAGGTAAAAGAAGTGTAGGAGATGAGAGAACGCATGAAACTGGGGCAGTTGTGGTTATATGCTAGTCTTTTCTACTATGAAAGTTCACATTGACATCAAAAGCTATTAATAGTTTATGTGAGCTGGTTTATGCTGGTATGAACTGGTAAAGATTTTAGAATTAGTAAATTATTTTGGCTAAAATAAAAAAGCTTATCAGAACAATTTGAGTGTTTCAAATATGCTATAAATTTGGAAAAATAATTATATATATTGGTTATACTGGGTTAAGGTGGTGGCTATGGCTACTGTGGGAGCAATGATTCACAAAAGTTTAGAATCTAATTTTTTTAATCCAAGACTATTATAAAAATTTTAATTCCTTAAAAAAAAATGAAATTAAAATGAATAGGTTGCTATATTGTATATAAGGATGAAAAAATAATTATCAGTTTCGTGTTTAAACAATGAATAACGAAGAATTAAAAGAAAAAAATAAAATACTTCAAGATAATATTAATAAATGGGATAAATTTTCAATGACAACAAAAGGCTGGGCTATTACTGCCTGGTCTGCAGTAATGATTTTCATTTTTGTACAATTAAAAGATGAGCTTGCTTATTTGGTACCTTTTTTTCTAATCATTACATTTTGGATCTTGGATGGATTATTCAAACAATTCCAACGATATAATATTGTACAAAGCAACCTCATTGAAGATCTTTTAAGAAATCAAGAGAGTATAACTGATATCAGTGAAGTTAAGAGATATCTATGGATCTATAGTAGCAAAAAAAAATTAGAAAAAAAAATAGGCAGGAGATATAAAAAACTGAGTAATGAGAAAAAAAATAAATCAAAATTTGAAAACGAATTAATTGAAGAATTAAAGAATCCAACTTGGATTAGACTCGTAAAAAATCCATACTTTATGATAAAGTACCATAAAAGAGTTAATATTCTTGCTTGTTTAACTGTTAGAATGGTTTCAATTATCTATTTAATGCTATTAATTATTACCTCTATTATTTTGCAAATTCTAGTTGGTGGTTTATTATTTTTATCATTAATTATTTTTTTTATTATAATTTTAATCATTTCTTGGTTAGGAAGTTGGAAAATGATGATATAATAGATTTCCAGTAATCTATAAATAATAGACAGAGATTAAGTTTTAATATCTTTTTCTTTAAATTTTTTTATTACTTGATTTTCCCATCGTTCCATTATATATTTTCTATTAATATTTTGATAGCTTCAGGACTCCATATTTTATGTTTTCGAGTTTTCCCTTCATATTCTTTCGAAGAATATGGAAATTAATCCTTCAAATAACTGTTTATTATCTTTTAAGATATTTAATTATTAATTCTAGCTCATCGGTAGTAAGGGCACTTTCTTCCATATTTTTATCAATTAATTTATCGATATATTTAATTAATTTATCTTCTAAATTGAGTCTTCCTGTTGTTACATCCATCCCACTAACCATTTTATTTTCACTTATTTATTTTTTTTCTATTTTTGTCTATTAAAAAATAATTTATCTTTGCATATTTAGTATTTATTTATTTCACTGTTAATAAATCAAAAAATCAATAAATATCAGGTAGCGGGAACTGAACCCGTCAGGTGATAAGTAAAGAATCAGAAAATCGGCTACCCTAGAAGCTTATATAGGAAAAGAAGAGAGCTTTTACCATCTAATAATTAATTAAGGTATTAAGGTATTAATTTTGAATTCAAGAATAAGCTTTTATAAATATAGAATGATGGCTAGATGTCCTGTATGTAAGAAACAAGTAATAGCAATAAAAATTAATTTTGAAGGTATACAACCTGAAATTTTTGATGAAAGTGATAGAATACAAATCTTAGGATGTTCTGAATGTAATAATATTTTCTATCATATGAATGTTCGCAGATATTATAGAGGAAAAACTTCATATAAGAGTTTTAATAAGGAATTTAAGACATGATAAGCTATAAAGAATTACTAAAGAATAAGGTTGTTTTTTCTCTAATTATTATAGTAATAATATTAATTATATTATCTATAATTTTTCCTATATCCTTGTTTCAAAACCTAACAACTCAATTCAGCATTATAACAGCTCTTATTTTACCTTTTATTATAAAAGGGATTGAAAGAAAAGAGAAAGAAAGGGATGAAAAAGATATAGTTATTCAAATTATTAAAAGAGTAAAGGGTTATCTAAAATACCTTATGAATACTAAAAAGAGAGGTTATTATAGATTTTCAGGTTCAATGTCTTTTATTCATTTTATATCTCAAAAATTTCCCGAGATTTTGATTAAAATTGGAATTGAGATCAATCAGAAGGAAGAAGAAGATGTACACCCTCTTGATATGGGTAAAGCAACGTATAGATCTTCAGAACTCTATATTCTGGATAAATACCTTATTGGACTAGATCCAATTTGCAAATTAATATCTTTAGATGAGAATAAAGAAATTATAAATAAGAAAGAATTTGAAAGAGTTATGAGAGAATTAATAAACCATGTTAATGACGTTTTTTCATTTAAGGTAAGCAAAGAATTAGCGAAGTTTTAATCCGAAGGTAATAAGCTTTTAAACTTTTTAATAATATCTTGTTTTCTTTCTTTCCTACAAGTTATACAGAGATTCAAATCAATAGGTTCAATATAATTTTATAAAGAATCATCTTTTGTTTATACTGAAAATAATAAGAATAATGAAAGAAATTTAAGCAAACAATATATAGCTTTAGGGGAGCGTACTGATTTTATTGGAGGATTAGGTTCATATATAGATTATGGAAATACTAAGTTTTTAAAAGATAAAACCGGTAGACTTTTACGTCCGAATGAACAAAAATTATTTAGAAGATTAAAAAAAAATTATGACCTATTATTAAGGCTTAAAAATCATGAAACAGAATACAGAATTTTTAATATTTTAAATAAAATTTCGTCATATCTAAATCTCAATAAAAATATTAGAAACAACGCAGCGTATTATTACAGGAAAATAATCAAAAATGAGGTTAAGGTTGTAAATAATATCTCATTAATAGGGTTTTGTATATTTTATGCTGCGAGGAAAGAATATCATAATGCACCTATTACAATAAAGGAGATCTCTGAGGCTTTTCAAAACTATGGTCATCGAGTTAATCCGAGATTAATCTTAAGAGATGGAATAGAATATAAACATCATATTAAAGATGAGAATTTCCCTCATAAAAGTGAAGATTATCTCATGAGATTAATTAATCAAGTCATAAATCATAAAGATTTGGAAGAGAGATTAAAAAAGAAAAATGTACTTTGGTCAAAAGGAGAATTTCAAAATAAGTTGACTATACAGTGTCGTGAAATATTAAAAAAGTTACCTATGAAACAGCGTGGAGGTAGAAATCCCTTTATTTTAACAGGGGGGATAATTTATTTAGCAGACAAACTATTGGCTAAAAAATATTTTCAGAAGCCTGTCTTAGCTCAATGGATTATTTCTGAAGCTACTAATATCGCTGAATATTCTATAAGAGACCATTATGTTAATGTTTTAAAACCTATTTTTAAACAATCAATAAGATAGATACAATCAATAACGTAGATGAGGAACTATTACATGAAAGTGAAGTTGTATACAACACCATGATAGAATCTATAAATAAAAAATTATGTGAGACAGGAATATATTTATAATCATTGTGGTTGCTTTCTCATTAACTTCTATCATTTTTGAAGAGTTCTTTTCCTTTCTAAGGTTATCGATAAGATTATCTAATTTTTGCTCAACAGAAATTTCATAAGAATTCAATTAATTGGAAAAAACCTTCATATTTTTTAAATAAAGGTGCCATGGTGTCAATCCCATTCTATTATTGCTACTTTTTTTATATTCTTTTCTTTAAAAAGGTATTCTACGATGATTTCTATATTATTGAATATAAAGAAGCCAGCACTTCTTTTAATTTAAAACTGATTCTTTTGACCCAATTGAATAACCGATCTCTGAGAATTAACTTAGGTATACGTACTTTACTATCATTAAATATTCCATTCCCTATTATAAGTTGAGATGATTTAGTATGATAGCTTATTATTAGGAGGTCTGTTGTCGCTAAACCAATTAAAGATTATTTTATAGTATCTTAAAAAGTCTAATGGATTAATCTTGCTAGTTAAACCAATTATTTATTTCTTTAATTTTCTGAAATAGCTTTTCAGGATTATTAAGTTTTTCACAAGGATAATCATCCCGAAATCTACTCTTAAAAAAATAAATATTAAAGTTGGAATTATATTATAGCCTTGTGCCAGGAAAACGCAAAAACACGTCAAAAAGGATATCATTGTGTAATATTTTTTACATTAAAGTCTAAAAATGGTCTAAAACTCTATTAAAGATCTAAGATCAAAAACTAAATATTGGATCCTTTCATCCTCATACCTCAGCTACTAAAAATCCAATATTGAATTATTAAATAAGTTGGGGTTTGAAAATGACAAAAAAATATATTAATGTAGATACAACCAAGTTAGTTGATGAACAAGGTAAAACTATTCTTTATTTTCTTTGGGGAGATGAAGTGGAAGTAGTAGATGCTACTGATTCACAGAAAACCTTAGTTAAAGGCAGAGGGGAAGAAGGATATGTAAATCCTACAGTTCTTGGGGATACACCGCTTCTTGAACTATATTTTATAGATGTCGGGCAAGGAGATGGAATATTAATACGAATGCCTGATGGTCGACATGTAATGATTGATGGAGGAAACAGAAGAAGTAAACAGATTACAGGAAAAAATACGGCAGATTTCGTAGATTGGAAATTTAACAAAGATTATGGTTTAGAAAAAATGGTAATTGATGCAATGATTGTATCACATTGTGATGAAGATCATTACGGAGGGTTATGGGATTTAATAAATAAAGAGGAACAAGAAGAATTAGATATTCTATGGGACAATATTGAAATTAAAGCTTTTTATCATGCAGGATTAGGGCGATGGGTAATTTCTCAGGGGGATAAAACACTTGGAAAAAAAGTAAAGAAACAAAATTTAAATTATTTAGTACAGTTATTGGATGATAAGGAAAGCATTGAAAAGGCTCTGAATGGAGTTAATGAAAGTAAATTATATGGTCCATGGGCAGAATTCATGAATGATGTTATTAAAAAACTAAATAACAATCCTATCAAACGTCTTACCAATAAATCAGGATATATTCCAGATTTTGAACCATGTGATGGAAAAGCATCATTGAAAGTTTTAGGTCCAATTGAAACCAAAGTAGATAGTACACCTGCTTTTTTTTCATTTGGATCCACAAGTCAAGATAGCAATGGTCATAGTATTCTCCTTAGATTGGATTATGGCAGTGTTAGAATTTTGCTAACAGGAGACTTGAATAAAAGGAGTCAAAAACGGTATTTGAACCATTATAGAGACCAATTACAAGAATTTTCATGTGATATAGCCAAAGCATGTCATCACGGAAGTGAAGACTACTCTTTTGAATTTCTTTCAAGAATAAATGCTGGAATGACAGTGATATCTTCTGGTGATAATGAATCCTATGGCCACCCGCGTCCCAGTGTTCTCTCTGCTAGCGCTTTATCTGGATATAAAATCATTAAGAGAGATAAAATCGTTACTCCCTTGTTATATTCGACAGAAATCTCGCGAAGTATTAATCTAAGTATGTTGCATAAAATTTTGAAAAAAAATTATGAAGTCGATGGAAATAAGATTGATATTACCCTAAAATCAAAGGATAATCCAGAAATATATTTTAAACTAAAGCGAAAACTTAGAAAGAAGAGCTTTGATAGAACCCAAATTGCAGGAGGAATAATATATGGATTAGTAAATGTTCGTACTGACGGTAAAAAAATTCTATGCGCTACTCGAGATGAAAAATCTAAATCTTGGGAAATTGAAACATTTCAATCAAGGTTTTAGATAATTCGGAATTTGTATAGTCTTGTTATCCTTGAATCTTAAATTTTTACCTATCTAGCCACCGTTGGTCACCCATGCCCGGAGCACATAAGATTGAAACATAGATTAATAATTCATAACCTATAATGATGATGAAAGCAATACTATAAAACTTTATATTTAGCTACCTAAGAGGAAGGAGTGTGATGGTTGCAGTAAGGATTGTAAGGATTGTTTTGATAAAACTAGAATAAAGTATGTGTTGCTAACTCAAAATAATAAAAATTATTATTAAGGATAATGCAGATTAATGAAAAGATAATAGAGAAATATAGATGGAATAGAGTTTTATTAATCAATCCAAATTATACATCAAATGGTTGGGTATATCTTAAAGTCGTCTTTCCGCCTTTAAATTTAATGTATATAGCATCATATATAATTGATCTTGGTATTGAATTAAAGATTTTTGATGCGAGAGCTGAAAATTTAACTTATTCTCGATTAAAAAGAAAAATAGAGAAATTTAATCCGAATATTGTTGGGATTAGTGTTTTTGTGTCTTCAGCAATTAATTGTTGTATAGATATTGCAAAAATGGTGAAGGAAATTAATACTGATTGCAAAGTTGTATTAGGTGGGAGGCATCCCACCTTTGTTGCGGAAGATACATTAAATTTGAATTGTATTGATTATATTATTAGAGGAGAGGGTGAATTAACATTCCGAGAATTAATTGTAAAGGGAAAACCAGAAAATATAAATGGAATTTCTTATAGAAAAAATGGAGAAATTATTCATAATCCAGATCGCTCATTAATGAGAAAAGAAGATTTTGCTAATATTAGATTACCTGCTAGAACTCTCGTTAGAAAAAATAAATATAAATTATTTGGATTATCATTAGATGCCATAGAAACTTCAAGAGGATGCCCCTTTTCTTGTAATTTTTGTTCTACATCACCTTTTTTTAATAAAATATGGAGAGCCAGAAAGATAGATAATGTAATAAATGAATTAAAAAGGATCTCTCATAATGGAAAAATTACAGATATCTATATTACCGATGATAATTTTGCAATAAATTCGGAAAGAATCGAGAAATTATGTGAGAGAATAATTGATTGTAAAAAGAAGAATGAAATAAGAGATTTTAAATTCTTCACACAATTAAGAGCGGATGATATTGTAAAATCTCCTAAAATGGTTGAGAAGATGAGTAAGGCGGGATTCTGGGTTGTGTTTATAGGTATTGAAAGTGTAAATGAAGATACTTTAAAAGATATTAATAAAAAAGTTTCTTTCGATAAAATAATGGAAGCTGTTAAGATATTACATGCTAATGACATAATTGTATTTGGTTCACTAATAATTGGATTGGATTTAAACGCAACTGGAGAGATGATTCGGAAGGATATAAGATTTATTAATAAAACTGAAATTGATCTTATAAATGTGCTTTCACTTTCACCATTTCTAGGAACAGAAATATATAATGAGTTAGATGAGAAAGGATTAATTGTATCTAAAGATTGGTCTAACTATGATTTTCTACATCCCGTCACAAAAACTTATCAATTAACTTTGAAGCAAATACATGATCTCATTACTTATTCTTTCAAAAATATTAAGCTGAAAAATAAAATTAGGGGGATTTTAAAGAGAATTATTAGAAAAAGAGGTTTTCTATTTATTTTAAATCCATTACGGATAATATTTATTATGAAAAGTTATAAGAAAATGAAAGGATTGTCTAAGGGATTTTTATGTTAAGAATTTTGAAATGGAATGATACGCTTTATAAAACTAAAGTAACTAGATATTATTGGGGTCCATAAAAAAAAGTTAATTATTTAATACAATCTTGCCTATATTTTCTCTCTCTTTAAGATTTAATTTTTTGAGTCAATTTAGTATATCTCATTCTTCCCATTTTCTAATTATACTTTCACTCACCTCTATTTCTCCTATGTTCTAGATGTCATTAGAAGGTATAGTTTATTATTTTTACAAGGATTTTAGTTTCCCGAAATTGAGATAAAAATTTGGGGGTATTTATATTTAAAAATAAATAAATGAACGGTGATAAAATGGGAATTAATAAAATAAATCATAAAAGATCAAATATTAAATTCATTAAGGAAGAAGAAGCAATTCTCAATAAGAAAACCAATAAGGAAGACTCCAAAAAGGCAAAGATTTTATATCTTAAGAAAACAAATACCTTTTTAGATCAAAATATCACTACTTCCAACCGATCAAGATCAACTTGGAAATCAGCCTTAATTAAATTTGGGAGATGTATCAACTGGAGAATAGATTTTTCAGAAAATGATATGATTAAAGGATTTAGCTCAATAGAATTTCAAAATCTAAGTGAGAAGACACAAAAGAGTTATAGAACCAGGATTTACAGCTTTGCTAAATGGCTGGGAAAAAATATAGCTATCCCTAAATATATCGTGGGCAAAAAGAGAGAAGTGGAAGATTCAGAGTCTTTTTTAAAATTTTTCCAAAATGTTCGTAATGTTTTTGAGGAACATTCAAAAGTTAAAGGGAAATTTGGTTATCACAGGCCACTAATATCATATGGAGAATTTTCTAAATGGGATTTAGATTTTAATAAATCAAGAGTCTTATCTTGGATTGATTCTAAGAGCTTTAAAAAACTAAAAATGTTAACACGACAAACATATTTATACCGTCTTAAAAATTTCCTTACTTGGACGGGGAGAGATTCTCAATATTTAGAGGTCTTCATTGAAAGAGATAAAACTGATGTGAACATAAGAAAATTCATAGAAAGGTTATGTATTTTAAGCGAAGAGAAAATGATTACTCAAAAAGGATTATTACAGGCAGTAAACATATATCTTAAGGAAAAAGGATTTAAAGCTATCACCAAAGCAAAATTAACAAATTACTTACATAGACTTGGCGTCACGACAAATCAATCAGGCAGAAGTAAGGGATTAAGAATCTATTTTGGGATCAATTTATCAATAAAAGGAGAAAAGAAGTATGGTAATCCTATCTTAGCTGGTAGAAAAGAAAAGCTTAAAAGAATTAAACAGACAGACCAAGGATTAACAACCAAGAAGGCGTGTATATTAATGGTCTATGACCCTATAACTCAGTTATTAAAGCGATTCATATATATAAAAGAAATTAAAGAGAACACTGATATCCTTCATGAATTGATCAAGGGGGTTTGTAAAAGAATGGCCCTACTTTGTGTTACCCGTCGAGAGAAGGTTGTACTATCTTTTATTTTATATATCGGAATTGACTCCTATTCTCAAGAAAAAGCAACAAAAGTATTGGGAGTCGCTCCCGACACGGTCAAACGGTTTATAAAACAGATAATCCCTTTATCATTGAGAAAATGCGGTATGTCAAAATCCAAGAAAGAAGGCGTACGGAATTATTTTTTAGGTTTAGCAAGGGATAACACTACATTGAAGGTGTGAATCTATCTTGTCTATGTTTAGACTCAAAAAATTTTATTACCTAAATTTAAAAAATGCCTTAAATTATGTTTTTAGACAATAAATATGGTAGATCTATTTATACAAAAAAAATAGGGTAAATGCAAAATCCAGTAGTGAGAGATTTGAACATAAAAAAAGTGAGATTTAATATTTAAATTGGTTTGTAAACATTGGTATCTAAAGATAATGGTTCAGAAATTATTCCTAGACTACGCAAAATTTCATGAATATAATTTGGGATTTTACCTGCCATTGAAATTACAGTCGGTGTGAGACCTATAAAAGGGAATGTGAGTAAAGCTGGTAGACTGGTAGACTTTTACGTCCTAATGAGCAAAAGTTATTTAGAAGATTAAAAAATATAAAAAATTTCGAAGAAAATCATGGATGAATAATGATGATATAAGGAAATAGAATTAATTTCTAAAATTGACCAAGCAATTAAAGGATAGATGGATAGTTTATCGACATAAATGAATCTATAGCACCTCTGGTAATTATATTAATGTACCTCCTTAAATTTTTAAAAACAAATATATTGACAATGATAATGAATATGATATTTATATTGTTGAAAATAGCCTAGAACACGACCTTTTAGCTAAAAGTAAAACTGAGATGTAACAATTCTTAAAATATTAAAAAAATTATTATCCGTTTAAAGCATCTTCAGCAAGTGCAGGCAGTTCTTACTGTATAACAATTTCCTCTTTTTTAATTGAAAATAAATTTTTTAATCCTGAAAAAGCAAAAAGGTAAGGATTTCTGGATCTATTTTGTAGAAGATATATAGTTTGTTTTTAGTTTTTATTTGGAAAAACTATTGTTGATTAAATTTATCTATGAATATATTAAATCAAGAAATAATTGATTATTATTTCTCTTAAGCCAGATATCAACCCTAAGAAATCTTCATTAGATTATAAACCTTTTAGAAGTTTAGAGAAATCCGGTTCTTTAAAATAATCATTATATTTTTTTAATAGCTCAACATTCACAAGATGAATTTTCTTATTTGATTGATTTTTAGTGGATTTGACTATATTTAGTTCTTTTAATTTCTTAACATGATATAAAATTGTCCCAGAATAAATTTCAAGAGTATTTCCAATTTCTGAAATTTTTATTGATTTATCTTTAAAAAATTCTTCTAAGATTTGAGGAATCAAGGGATTTAGAAAAATGACCTTAAATTTGTCATAATCTTCTGGTACTTCACTTAAAAAATAATGAAGAGATTTACCAATTTTCTTAGATCTAATAAGATCAAAGCGTTCTAGAGTCATTACATGTTTTAAAAATGGGGTTCTGGTTATTTCTAATTCAGTCGTAATTTTTTCATCTCTTGCATGGATTCCAGGATTTTCTTTAATGAAATTTAAAATCTTCATAAGTTTTTCATTAGAAAGTATTTCTAATTTAGTTCTCCTCTCATTCGTGACAATATATGATTTTTCCTCTAAAGTTCTAATCGCAAGAAAGATTTCTTCCTTACTATATCCTTTTCTATAAGAAAGTTTCGCTCTGCATTTAGCATAGAGTTTTTCGATTATTGGATATTTTTGTATTTGACTTTGTGATTCAATCTCAAATTCAGCATCATAACGTTTTAATTTTAAAATATCTTTAGCAACATCTAGAACGTCCTTTTCAATTTCGGTTAATTCCTCGATTACTTTTTCTTCTTTTATCTCTTTTTCTTCTACTTCTTTAAATTCTTGTAATGGTCTAAAATCTTCACGCCTAAATGAACTATCTTCTAAAATCTCTTTTTCTTTTGTTTTTTTAACTTCTCTTCTTCTTTCAAGTGACATTTTTAGGCGTTTTCCTCTAAAAATTGTACAAATTGGATTTGTTCTTCATAATCCATATATTTCAGTTGATCTATTATCTTAGAATAGTGCTCTGGTTTAACATTTGAAAGTTTCCGGATTCTTGCTATAAGTTTCTTAGGGATTTCTCTATATAAATTTACTAATGCTTCTACATACTTAGTTTGCTCTTCTTTAGTTAAAAAGGCAAGCTCTTCTAGCAGTTCCTTTCTTTCTTTTTTAGGAATTTTAAGATCAAGAATTTGTGTCCTCAAATCTTTTGATAAGAGAGCAAAAATTTTAGTAAAATATTGTTTGACTAATTTCTTATCCTTTTCATCTTTTACAGGTAACAGTGATTCATGTAATTTTAATTTATAATCTACTTCTTCTCTTTCATCTTCTCTTTTCTTTTCTATTACTTCTCTTTTCTCTTTTCCTTTCAATTCTTTTATTGGTACTTTATCTATTTCTGGTTTAGTTCTTTCCTCTATTGGTGCTTGACTTATGATTGGTTTATCGATTTCTTTCATTTCGAGTTCTTCTGGTTGAGGAGCCATTTCCCTACGTTGTTCATATACAGGAGGGACATATGTGGGTTTTTCTTCTACTATTTCAATTTGGATTGGTTCTGAGGGCTTCCCGTGAATTAGGAAAAACAATAGAATTCCTTTTAACAACACGAAGATTCCAGCAGCATAAAACAATGTGCCCAGGATTCCGAGGAAAAATATTTTAATTGAGTCATTTAATTCAAATTCGCGTTTCTCTTTAATCTTATCTTTTACCTTGTTATCAATAAGCAATGCTATCACTGAAATCCAAAATAAAACAATAAAAACTATTACTATCTCTGGAAACCCGATAAAAGGAAAATAACCATAAAAATCGATATCTATATAAATCCTATCTGAAATGGCTCTATAAATTGCAAATAAAATTATTAAAAAGCCTGCTTTAGCAGAAAAGTAATTTATTGAGTTTTTTGCCAGCAATCCATAATCATAGGAACGTAAATCTTTATTTTCAGAGGCGCTAATTACATAGAAAATAATAAAAATTCCTCTTATTAAGATGATTACTCCAGTACCGTATAAAATGCAGCCTAATATACCCCAGCAAAATGAATCCAAAAATATTTCATTATATTTTTTTTCTTTTACCTTAGGAGCTATATATGCTCTATCATATATCAAAAGCACTAAACCTATTAATCCTTGTAAAAATCGGTTAGTTAGAACAAAAAACCAATTTTCTGGGTTAATTGCAATTTCAGCAATTAGTCCAAACGAAATAATTGTAAAAATAAAAATAGGAATGAATGAAATTTTATTTAAAAATTGTATAAACCTATCTAAACCAGAAGTTTCCTTTTTAGATAATATATAAGATGGTTTTACCTTTTGGGTAGCATAGGGTGTTGCTGGTCTAAAGTACACACCCTCTAAAACAAAAGGAGAACCACATCTTTCACAATACACTTGAATTTTTTGGTCAATTAAATTAGATAGTTCCGTAGGGAATTCATATCCACACTCTCTACAAAAGTAGAGCATTTTTTTTGACATTCTTTTGTACTACTCCTTTATTATTATCATTAATTTTTTAATTTAATTTTTTTTAATTGAGATATTATTTATAAATATTCATTTAGATATTATTGGAGCTCTAAGAGTATCCACTAATTGAAAATTTTTCCCACAATTGACACAAAAGACAACTCCGTCATTATTCAATTTCAAGATCATTTTTTCTGAGAAAGTATTGCCACATTCAGTACAATATATTATATTTCTTCTATTTGCATCTTCAACTGGTATAATTTTATTTTCGGTTTGTTTTTTGGAATTAGAACTTCCTGAAATTAAATTATAAAATCCTTCACATAACTTGAATATCCCATAACCAATACCTTTAAGAAGATAATAAACACCTTTAAGTATGTAATATATCAAATACGCAATGCCTTTTATTAAATAATAGACTAAAATGATTGTTAAACTTAGAAGCGTGATTATTCCAATGATTGAGAGTATTTGAACATAAACTGGTTGAATCAAATACCACTCAGCAAATTCATTATACCATAAATACATATTTTCAAAAATATTGCTCCAATCCATTTTTATATCAAACCTTTTTCTTTTTTTAATACTAATTTATGGATGTTTATAATCAATAATAAAAAAATTGGAGTCCAATTTTTATAACATTAACTATATGAAAACAGAATAAAGCAGTTTTTTACTGCAATTTTATGAATTTAGAATTAATTTTTTCCAATCAATATTTTTTGTGGTTTTTTGAAGCTTATGATCATCATCAACAATATTATAAGTAAGATTAGTAAAGAGTTTTTGTCCATATATGCGGGAGTTTTTCATTGAGACAATAGTATCATGACTTCCATGATAAATAATAACAGGGATGTCTAAAGGAGAAAAATCTTTCGGATTTAATAGAGGACTTGATAAATATGGTGCTAATAAGATTAATTTTATGACTTTTTGAGGATGTAAGCACGTATATAGCGCTCCCATTAGACCTCCAAAGCTTGAACCAATAATTATCCATGAATTTTTTTCATCCAAAATCGTAGATAACTGATTCATTCTTTTCTCTAATAATAAGTTGATTGATATGTGAGGAGAATATGCTTCAAAATCAGGAGTTAAGCATTGAGGGAAAACTTTCTTTAATAACTGAGCTTTGAATCCTTTACCTGAACTCTCTAATCCATGAATAAAAATTATATTCTTTTTATCTACCATTTTCTTCTTTAGAAGATAATCCATTCAGTTCTGATCTTAATAATTTCATTTCTTTTTTATGTCCAAAATATACTAATAAACCAAACACAGTAAAATATGTGAAAAGTAGTAAAAATGTGAATAAATAGTATTTATAGGTAAATGACATAAAATGCAACGCATTTCCAATAATAAATCCTGTTAATAATCTGGATTCCGTTGTGCTTTTTCTTAATAAGAGTCTTTGAGTGCCCCAATCAATCAACCCCGGAATAGGAAAAATAACACATAGCAATAAAGCAATTTCTCCGCTAAATTCGGTATTGTAAATTTTTTCCAGTAAATGAGTTAAAAATAATGCTATAACACCCCCAGTAATTACACCAGAACATCTTGAACAGAGATAAACCTTAGTTCTACCAAATGTAAGAAAAAAAGTGTGATCAAATGCCGAAATTGGATGATGGGTTAAAAGCATATAATATAAATGTTTTTCCTCTGTAGCGAAAATTCTATCATATAAAAATAACAATATTGGGACTAAAAAAACTATTGACAAAAGTGCCTGAACTAAGAATCTAAATCCGTAGTTAATTATTAATGTTTCAAGAGAAAACTGTCCAGGATAAAAAACATTTTGAAATAAAATGATAATTCCCATAAGGGCAAAAGATATGATAATTAATGCTAAAAATGAATAATATACTTTCATCGCTTCATGATATTTTAAAGGTTTATACTTATATATTCCAACAAGTAATCCAAGAATAGCCACAAGTATACACCATTCATAGTATATTGAATGATAAACTGCTAATTGAAAAAGAAGTTCACTTATAAAACCATCGAATAAACCATGGAAAGATCCTGCTAAAACCGAGAAAAAAGTGAATAATAATAAAGTGATACTAAAATGAATAGAAAAGTCCTGATTTTTTATAAAAATTGTAGAAATTGAGCCAAATGCTTCAGAAACATAAACATAAGTGATTATTATAAAAGCACTAATAAATAAGTTCAAAAAAATGGCTCTTAAATAATTTTTTGGCTCATTATTTTGAATAGAATCTTTCAAAGTAATTCCAGACTCTCTTTATGTGTATTTAAAATTCTACTAATAATTACTAAGCAAAAATTTCGTCGAGTTCTTCAAGCAATTTCTGTTTAGTTAACTCAAAACCCTTCCTAAGCACTTTTAAGATAATTTTTTTTCCAGCAGGAACCTTTAATATTGAATCATCTCGCTCTACAATTGATATTCCCTCCTCATTATAATCTAACTGACGTTTCAAAGCTTGAAAAGCTTTTTCCTTTGTTTTAAATGTTGCTCTTGATAATTCACTATAATCTTTAATATTATTATTAACATTCAAAAATAAGACACTTTCTTCTACCTGCGTGATAAAGCATTTTTTAGTTACTTCCCTTAATTTATTGTAGTTATGATGATCTTTTTTACATTGTCTATCTGTTTGATCATTTTTTAGGTATATGGAGAAATGTCTATTGATGATCCTATCAAATTGTTCTTTTGAACCATCTCCATTTATTAAAAATTCTTTAGCGGAATCCAAGGTTACTCGAATTTGTTTTATAGTTCCTGTACGAGCATCTTTATCAGCCCAGTATTTATAAAAAGATTTTATGATAGGTTTCACTAAAACATTTAAAACCCCTGTATCTAATTCAGAATCTATCAAAGATTTTCCATAATCAAGGGATAATTCCATTTGGTCTTTCATTTTTTTTTCCAAGATTTTATAGTTTCTCTCTAAAAATTCCATGATTAAATCTCCTTATTTAATTCTCCCTAAGATATTTTTGATATATTCACTTTATCTAATTTCAGTGAGTAAGTTTACATATTGAAATTTTTTATTAGATTAATTATTTTTGATTATATGTATCTTCAAGCGCATTTTTAAATTCAATTTTAGTTTGTTCAAACCCTTTTCTCAATGCTTTGATTAAGATTTTCTTTCCTATGGGAATTTTAAGTATAGAAGGATCTTTTTCGATTATTTTAATCGCTTTTTCTGTAAAACTTAGTTGCTTCATTAAGTTTTCTTCAGCTAATTCTTTTGTTTTAAATGCTGCTCTACATAAGTCACCATAATCATCTAGATCATCATTTACTTCTAGAAGTTTGACTACTTGCTTTAAATAATTTATAAACGTTTCTTTTACTACTTGTTTTAACCTTTCATAATTCTTGTGGGAATGAGAACATTGTCGTGAAGTCTGATCTCCAGCAAGATATTTTTGAAAATTGTCATCAACAATTTGATCTGATTCACCATTAAGTAAGAGTACTTTTCCAGAATCTAATGTAACTTTAATTTGTTCTAAGGTCCCTACTCGAGCTTCATTTTGAGCCCACCAATCGTAAAAAGTTTTAATAACTGGTTTAATAATGAAGTTTAAGAACCCTGTATCTAATTCAGTATCAATTATCTTTCTTCCTAATGTAATGGAATTTTCCATTTGTTCAATCATTCGCTTTTGTATAATGCGATAATTCCGTTCAATGTTATTCAATGGTCAATCAAAACAAAAATATAAATTCTCAATCTCAATTAATTATACTTAAAAGAATTTTTTACTTTTAAAATAATTTCATAAGTTTGATAATTTCATAAGTTTGACAAAATAAAATTAATAGAAGTTGAAATAAATAATTAAAAATGTCATTATTTTACTTTCACATTTTAATTCTTGGTGATCCTGAAACTATTCATTTTTATGTTTCAAGAGCTTTTGAAGAATCTGGAGAGGATAAAGAATCTTATTTTTCATGGTTACGCCAGGTAAAAATCGTAGATAATGTCTGTGATTTGGAAATAGATGTAGTTACAAGTTTTTCTGCCGATTTAGATGAGATAATTGAACAAGTAGATGGAATTATCTATTTTCTAAATCCATCAATAAAAGAGGAATCCGAGTTTTTTGAAATGATTCTTCCAGATATTTTTTCAGTTAAACGTGACATCCCCACAATTGTCATTTTCTATGATCAGAATGGTATCCTGCCTTTCTCTGTGAATGAATTATTGGAAAATTTTTGGGTTAATTATCCTAGTTTAGAGGCTTTTGTAAATCTTTCTCCTAATGAATTTCATCAAGCAATTCAAGCTCTAGGTTTAGCAATAATTAATGGTGATACACCTTTAAATTTAGAAAATGCGTGGATGAGATTCCCTATTTTTATACAAATGGCAAATATTTATTTTGAAAATAAAAACTATTATTATGCCGCTCTAGCTATAAGGAAAGCAGCTTTAATTGCTGAAATCTATAAAAAGGAAGAATTCTATATCATTACTGAACAAACAGCATTCCTTTATTCTAAAATTAACCTGTATTTAGAAGCTAGTAAGATCTTAGAAAATGTGGATAAGAGGAAATCATATAATTACAAGAAGCTATATGCCGAAGCTATGATTACTGATGGAAACCGACTATTTAATAACACTAAATACGAAGAAGCGGCTAGATTATATGAACAAGCAGCGCAATGGTCTAGTATTGAATCACTTGATAGATCTCTTATTCATGAAGCATTTAGATTATCAGTTAACTCGTGGATTTCTGCATGTAAAGTTGAAGATACATTTAGAATTCTCGAAAGCTTGCCACATAAAGGAATTATCATGATTCTAGGGGAGATTGTAGATAAAATCGTAGCTGAGGCAGATTATTTATTCAGTACCAATAATTACCAATTAGCGAAAGAACAATTATATCGAGCTATAAATAGATATCAGCAAGAAGATCTTTTTGAGGAATTAAAAAAATTAACATTTAGCTTAACAAAAATTTTGATTGAATTTTTTAAAAATCAAGTGAACCAAAAAGAAACCTATGCCGCAAAAAATACTTATAATGAACTTGAAAACATGTGGGAATCATATAAAGTAGAAAAAAAAAATTTAGACTCTACTTTAAAGACCCTAATTAATACTTTTTTAGAGGAAAACAATTTTGGTATGGCTACAATTTTCATAAATAAACTGAATTCATTGAAACTAAAACAAGATTTAACGAAATTAAGTGCTAAGTTCGAAGATCAATATAAAAAACAACTCAAGAAAGAAACTGAGGAAATTATAAATAAAGGTATTAGTATTCTAAGAGATTATGCTAATTCTGAAAGAGATATTATTGCTGAAATGAATACTAAAAAAATCCAAGAAACTAGTGAACTTATAAAACAAAAAGGCTATATCGAAGCCGCAAAACACTTAAAACATCAAGCAGATTACCTTGAAAAGATAGGGAAAGATGAGATAAGGGATCAGATTTTGACAAGATCTTTGGATCTATTGCTAGAAGGTAAGAATTTTGAAGAATTTTTTACTTATTTTGAGGAATTATCAATATCTATGAAAAAAAACTACTTAATTAGAATTTTTCCAATCTATTTAGAAAGTTTAAAGGAGATTAAAGAATCAGAAAAATATGAAAGAAACGAAAAAATATATAAAAATTCAAATAAGATTTTCAGGAACTTAATGTTGTATGATGAATCAAGAGAGATTAATCAAATTTTTATTAAAGTTATCAAACAAGAAGCATTAAACATATTAGAGAACGAAGAAAATATTTCAGGTATTAATAAAGCTACAGATTTAGTGAAAAAAGTACTAGAAATCTCAAGCTCATATTTAGAAAAAGAAGAGAAAATAATAGTTACTTTTAATAGAATTTATAAAAAAATTGCTGAAATATATATTGAAATAGATGATTTGGCTTCTGCTCATTCTTATAATGATAAGATAGAAAAAAAGGAATATAAAACTGAAATTCATAATAAAATTGCTAACCTTGAAGCAGAAAAAAGTGCTATTAGATTAAAGAAAGTAAAAGAATCTCGTAAAGGAGAACTATTAAAAGAGAAACTTTCAATTATTAAAAATTTAGGACGCGAAGCACGGTCAGATAAAGAAAATGAATTGAAGGAAAGAAAAGCATTAAGAAGAGCGTATTTTGAAGAAGCTTTATCTCTTATTAAAAATAAAGAATATGAAAAAGCAATTGAGATTTATAAGAAACTTCTTTTACAATTAAACAAAATTAAAAAATACAAATTAGCAAGTGAATGTTTAGCAATAGCCAGTTTATTACTCATAAAGGAAAAAAGATTTAAAGATATTAAAGTATATTTAAATGAGACTAAAAAGGAATTATCTAGTCTAAGAAAATTGTTTGTTGAAACATATCCAGTCACTTTAGTTGAATATATTATTGATGTGAAAGAATATCAGGATGAATCCAAATTTATTGAGGCTCTCTCATATTTTGAAAATCTCCCGTTATTTGAAGAAGAATTAAAAGTACTCTATGACGTTTTAGGTAAGGACTATAAAGGTGGATTAAAGCCTGAAAAAACCATTGAAACAATAGCTGAGATTGAAAATATTAAACGTGAAATTAAAAAAATAGCAGATTCAATTCAAAAAGAAAAAGGAGATATTGCTAAAAGAAAATTAATGAAGAATCAATATTGGAAACTTGGATTAGAGGATATTTCCAATAAGAAATTGATTAATGCTTCTCTATCCTATCTTGATACAATTACAAAACTAGAAGAAAAAAATTTTTTCAAACAAGCAGCTATTTCTTTAATTCTAGGTTCAATAATCCTTATTAATGAAAAGAATGTTGAAATAGCTGAAGAGACATTTGAAAATTATCTTAAGAAAAGCGAAACCGATCTTAGATCTCTCCCAGAAATTCAAATTATGAAACATTTATTTTCTGCAATAAAAAACGATAAATTATTTTTAAAAAATTTAGTAATAGATACTTTAATCGAGAAATTAGTATTATTCGATCCCGAAATTATATTATTAAAATCTATTTTAGGCGAAGAAGTACTTGAGGAGGAAAAAGAAAAAGAACAGTTATCCCGAAAAGAAATAGCTGAATTTTCAACACTTCAAATCGAAATGGATCAAATTTTTGGAAAAATCCAATCTAAAATGGGGGATATTAGACAAGAAAAAGATGAATTCTTTAAAAAGCGAAAAGCAATGAAAAAGAGATATTACAAAAATATGTTAGATCTTTTGAATTCACAAAAATTCAAAGAAGCTGGTTTACAGTATCTTGGATTAGCCGAGACACTATCTAAAAGGAAAGATTTAAAAACAAGTTCTCTCCTTATACTTTTGTATGGGTTATCATTATTGAAAGCAGGGGAGTCTTTTAAACAAATCAAACAAAATATTGATAATTTTCTCAATACTTTGGGTGTAAACAAAGAATTGGTTAAAGATACTTTTTATATTATGTTAATTTTATTCTTGATCGATGTATATTCTTATAAATTAGAAATATATTTATCAAAAATTCGGGGAATGTTAGAAATTTTACCATTATTTGAAGAAGAAAAAGAATTAATTGAAATTGTAGATTAAATTATATCTAAAATTTTATCTTAACATTTATTTTATTCTGATTATAATATAATTTTCAAATTGTTTTATTATTCAACAACATTGGCGTATTTTTGCAAATCTTTTACCCTCATACGAAGTGTAACTTCAGTAACTTGAGCAAGTTTGCTAATTTCCTTTTGAGTTCGACTTTCATTACATATTTTTGAACCAATATAAATAGCAGCAGCAGCGATACCTTTTGGGTCCTTACCAGCTGAATTAAATCCACTTTCTCTCGCTTTTTCAATTAATTTAACCGCTATATTTCGGCATTTCATTGAAAGCCTTAATTCTTCGTTAAACTTATCAACATAGCGATCAGCTGTGAAATGTTGTACCTTCATACCCAATTTTGGTAATACTTCCATTAAGATTAACCGATAACTCTTAATAACCTTCTTTTTAGGAATTTGTGCAACTTTTGTTATTTCTTCAGCAGTTCTAGGAATTCCATGAACCCTTAAAGCAGCAAAAATGGACGCGGATAATAATGTATCAATGCTTCTTCCCATAGTTAACTTTTTTTTAACAGTTTGAGTATAAATACGAAGTGCATCTTCTGCTACAGCATCAGGGATACTTAATCTCTTTTGTAAACGTTGCAAGTTTGGTAACGCAATCCATAGATTTCTTTCATAACTAGTAGTTAAAGATCTATGTATTTTGGCTAAACGATTAAATTTTGATTTATATTTCGGACTTAATAAAGTGCCTCGAGCATCTCTAGATCCTCTTATAATTGTTCTAGGACCAATAGGACTATATACTCTTTCACTACTCTTTCTTTTTTGTATTTCTTCTTGAGTGAAAGCTCTGCGAGGACTATCATCAAGTATTCTAGAATGTACAAACCCGCAATTTAAACACACATAAAATCCATCTTCTTCACTAATCTTTGGACTATCACAACAAGGAGAGCTTTCCTCTCCGTTATCATCAAAAAAATCATCATTTTCGAACTGTGCTGGCATAATTATAAAGATTGTGAAGAAAAGAATTTGGAATTTTTAATTTTTTGTAAGAAATACATAAAATCATGCATATTTAAGTTTATATAACATTCACTTGTGAAAATTTAAATCTTAATCTTTTTAATTAAGATCTTAAAAGTTTAATAAATAATAATAAAAATTATTATATACCTATTAATAATAAAGAAAAATCGATAATTACTATGTCCTCAGAAGAAATTTCTAATTTTATTAAAGTGGTTTCTAAGTTTTTAGACCTTAAATCTACTAAAATTGATAAATTGAAAACAATAGATGATGTTTTGAAATTACCAATTCACGATTATAAATTTATAGACAAAGAAGAATCAACAATATTAAAACAACTACTAGAAGTTTCTACCATAGCGGACGCGTCTAATTTAAATAAAGAGGATCCCTTTGAAAGTTTAACTCAAATCGAAGAATCAGATGAATCATTAGAATTAACTGAAAGCTTAAAGGATAAAATCGAAGAACTCAAAAATAAGTACCCAGATCTTGAAAACAAATTAAAAAAGACAATTACAATAAGCTCACTTATAGCTAGCGTTAAAGAAGAGAAAGAAGGCATCGAGATTGGTAAACAGAAAATACTATGCGCAGGATTGGACAACGCAGGGAAAAGTGCTACTTTGTCAAAATTTGGAGGACGCTTAGGAATTAGTGAAACTATTGCAACCCATCCAACTAAAGGAGTAGTTCGGATGAAATTTGGAAGTTCTAATTTGTCTCTGTTCATCTGGGACCTTGGAGGCCAAGAAGAGTATAGAGAGAGGTATTTAAGTACTCCAGAGCAATATTTTATTCAACTAGATTTACTTCTTTACGTGATTGATATACAAGATCCTGATAGATTTGATGAGGCTCTAGAGTATTTAGATAAGATTTTAGACTCAATTATTATGTTAGAAGAAAAACCTTATATACTTCTATTCATCCATAAAGTAGATCCAGATATTTTAGACGACACAGAAATCCTATTGAACATCGAACTTTTAAAAGATAATATAAATGAACTATTTAAAAGTAAGAATTATGATTTCGATGTTGAAATCTATCTTACATCCATATATTCTTTAATTTCGCGCGAACCTCAATTTGCTAAATATATTAAAAATATGATGAGTACGCATTATTCACTAACCGATCCAACTGTAAGGAAGGTAGAAGGTCTTGGAAAAATACTTGAACAAGTAATGAACGCAGTAATTCGTCTATCAGAGAGTATATCTACGCAACTCAATGATCTTGATAGTCGCTTGCAAGCTATAGAGGCAGGAGCATTTCAAGCAGCTCAAAGTGGGCAACCCCTCGTAATTTCCAATCCCTCCCAAAGTCCTGTAAGAGGTCAACAAAATACTAGATTACAAGTTCTTAACGAGTTAAAAGATTTATTTAGCAAAAGGAGAAGTTTAAAACTTTAATTATTCTAAAACTTGTTTTTGATATATTCCTTCATTTTTTTATATACGGCACTAATGAGTATTATACAAAAAATAAGGATAGATAAGAGTAGATACCAAATATTTTCATATAACATTGAATTTACCTTATGGTATTGAATTTCATACGTCATAGATTGCTCCAAATTTGAAATAACTATTAAAAATATTGGAGAAATGATATAAATTGACAACAGAAATCCAATTATTCCAATAAAAAACCCAGCAATCACGTCGCTCGGATAATGAACGCCTAATTGGATTCTAGAAAAAGAAACTATAATAGAAAATAATATAATTAAAATTGTTATCAATGGAGATCTCAGAAAAAACAATCCAAATAAAAGACCATGAGATACTATATTGTATGAATGCCATGAAGGAAAGCTCTTTGAAGTGGGTTTTCTTTCAAGTACTTTAAGTTCTTCTTGATTAAACTCTTCAAAGGGTCTCGCCCTATTAACAATTTGTTTAATTGCTAATATTATTAATAACCCAATTAAAAACGTGGAAGATATATAAGAAAGTAAAAACGGATCATACCAAATGAATAAATAAAAAGCGATTAGAAAAAGCCATAAAGTTTCTCTTCCGAAGAAAGATACAAATTTCAAAATATATAGTATAGGTTTACCACCTATCCCATTATATCTTAGAATAACTCTTTTATCCCATCTGTCTATCTTGTGTGAAAAATCTCTGAACTCCATTAATATCAAACTTCAATCTTATTTTAAATATAATCTAAAAAATTATATGCTTCTTTTACCTTAGGGAAAAAACACTTAAATTGGGCAAGAGAATGTGAATCAGATCCTACAAAAAATTTAGCGCCATTTTTTTTTAAAAGAGATACCACCTTTTTTGAAGGAAATGGACGCTTAATAGGGAATCTTAATCCAGATAAATTATATTCTATTTTAATCTTATTTTTTATACAAAGTTTACCGAGTTCTAGCACGCGATCTTCTGAAATATCACAATTTTCTTCAGGTTTCAAATCATTATCATTGATGTAACGAAAGATTGTATCGATATGGCATACATTTTTAAAAATTTTTGAGTTGACCATCATTTCATATGTTTCAAAATATTCATTAATGACATCTCTCATTGATTTTTTATCCAAGAAATTTAAAAGCTTTTCTCTTGTGGTAACTGGATAACCAATAATCCATTCATGGACAGAACCAGAAATAAAATCTAACTCTCTTTCATAATCATCCATAAATTCTAATAACTCAATCTCTTTATCCTTATAATATTCAACTTCTAAGCCACCCAATACAAAATCATAAGTCTCCTTTATTTCATCGATTTTCTCTAAGTAATCTTGAACTTTTTCGCCGTAAAAAGGATTTAATTTATCGTTTTCAACATAATAAAGCTCAAAATGCTCAAGAAAACAAATATTTATTCTGCTTAACTCAGCAATTTCTGCATAATCTTTGAATTTTAAATTTTTATTTGGAACATCTACACTCCAATCCGAAGAATGAATGTGATAATCTGTGTATTTAAATTTCATAAGCTTACAAAGTTATAATTATGGAAGAAAAATAAAAATAGTGACTAATTATTCAAGTGAATTTTCCTTACTGAAAAAAACCTCATAAAATAACTCTTTTTCGCTTGGAAATTTAGGAGGAGTTATTTTAGTATATCCACCAGTTTGAATTATTCTAACAGCACTTTTATTTTGGATGTGGATATTTCCATAAAGTCCTTTTAATCCTTTTTCTTTTGCAATAATAATTATTTGTTGATAAAGAAAAGCTCCAATCCCCTTACCACGGTAATCCTCTCTAACTAAAAAGGAATATTCTCCCATATTCAATTTAGGATTTAGATAATAAGTTGCATTTCCTATCATCTCTTCATTTCCAATTTCACCGATAAATGCCCCAATAGAAAAAACATTATTATAATCAATATTTACCTCAAACTGAGTTTTAGAGTGAGTAAATTCCTTTTTTAATTCAAAGAATCTTAAATATTTGTCCCTCTCACTTAATGAATAATATAAATCTCTCAATAATGGCTCATCAGTTGTTTTCACAGGGCGAATTATTATTCTTTCTTTATCGAGTGTTTTATAAATAGTCTCATATTCAGATGGATAAATACAAATCCGCCCTTTATCATCACATGGAAGCATCTGATCAGAATAAATATAATTCAATTTTTTTGCCTCCTCTAATAGAGACTGTTGGAATTTTGGATGTGCTATGCAGATCAATTCAAGTATTCTTTCTCTAATTGACTTACCATGGAGATATGCTACACCCCATTCTGTAACAACATAATATACATCCCCTCGCGATAACATTACTCCCGCTCCTTCATCTAAATGAGGTACAATTCGTGACTTTTCACCATCTCTAGAGGTTGAGGGTATAATTATGATCGGTTTGCCACCTTTAGAAAATGCAGAACCTCTCATAAAATCAATGGTCTCACCAAAACCAGAATAGAATCTATAGCCTTCTGTTGCAGCATTTACTTGACCAGTTAGATCGATTTGTCGAGCGGAATTAATTGAAACCATATTCTTATTCATTCCAATATACCTAGGATTACATACATAATCAGAAGGATAAAATTCAATATAAGGATTGTTATCCACAAATTTATATAATTTTTTAGTTCCTAAAGCAAAACTGGTAATAATTTTTTCAGGGTGGAAATTTTTTTTCCTACAAGTTAAAACTCCCTCTTCAATTAGGGGAATAATATTATCTGTTAAATAGTGGGAGTGCATCCCGAGATCTTTTTTATCTACCAAAAATTTGAGCATAGCATTTGGTAGATCTCCAAACCCGACATGTATAGTTGATTTATTCTCCACTAGGTTTTCTAGATTATGCCCAATTCTTTCACCTATATCATCTGGTTCCTCAAAATGAAATTCTAACAATGGAGTATCATTATATACGAAATAATCTATTTCTTTCATGTGAATAAAACTATTTCCTAAAGTACGTGGCATTTGAGGGTTGATTTCAACAATAGTAAGGTAAGATGATTGTGCTATTGGTTTTGCTATATCTACATTAATTCCTAAAGAACAAAAACCATACGGATCTGGAGGAGACACTTGTATAAGGGCAACATCTATATGCTTTCGACCTGTTAAAAATAATGAAGGAATTTCACTCGCATATATTGGAGTATAATCAGCTTGACCTTTATTAATTTCCTCTCGAAGAGTCTTTCCAATAAAAAAAGCATTATGTCTAAAAAGATCTTCTGCTTTATCTTTGAAATATTTTCCAGGACCTATGGTTAAAAAATGAAGGATCTCTGTATCTATTAATTTATCTGATTGCTTAATTAATTCTAAAGTTAATAATTGCGGTTCCGAGCACCCTGAATCTATAAAGACTCTGTTACTCGGAATTATTTTTTGTATTGCTTCTTTAGCAGTAATTTCTTTATCCTTCCACTTTACTCTCCATTCAAAATCCATTGATTTACTATACTCCATTAAATATTCTTAAACAATTATCTAAAATTATTATTAATAATATCTATATCAAATAAAATTATTATTTCTATTCTCTATCATATATTAATTTTGAAAATATAAATAAAATGTTTAAATTTCATTCAATTCTTTTTTGATTTAGAAGTTTCCATTTAAAAAATAAAAAATTTATTTTTTAAAAAAAAAATTAAATTAGTTTAAGCAACATAAAAATCAAAGAAATTCAAAATTGTGAAATATAATGTCAAAAGAAGAAAGGATGGAAAGTATTCTCACTGAAAACCGTATTTTTAATCCAGTTGATCTTAATCCAGATTATGCAAAAACTGGGATTTCAATTGAAGAATATCAAAAACTTTACAAACAATCAATAGAAGATATGGAAGGTTTCTGGGATGAACAAGCAAAATCTTTAGATTGGTTCAAACCATATAGTAAAGTTTGGGAAAAAACTGATTTATTTCCTGGCAAATGGTTTATTGGTGGAAAACTTAACGTAAGCTATAATGCCTTAGATAGACATGTCAAAGCGGGAAAAGGGGATAAAATTGCTCTGATATGGGAAGCAGACGAACCAGGACATGTAAGAAGATTTACTTACAGTGAACTCTTAAAAGAAGTAAGCAAAGTAGCCAATGGAATGAAGAAATTAGGATTAAAAAAAGGTGATAGAGTTACAATATGGCTACCTATGGTACCTGAACTAGCGATAATTATGTTAGCATGCGCCCGAATTGGTGTAATTCATTCAATAGTTTTCGGAGGATTCTCAAAAGAAGCTGTTAAAGATAGGATTAAAGATTCTGATTCGCGTATTCTTTTCACTAGCGATGAAACAGTAAGAGCCGGAAAATTCTATCCAAAAATGGCGGATGTTGTTCAAATAATTGACGATGTCCCAACCATAGAACATGTTATCGTTGTTCAACGTTCTGGAAGAGATATACCTCATACAAATAAGGATATATGGTATCATGACTTCATTAATGAGATGAGTGAAGAATGTGAGCCTGAAATAATGGATTCTGAGGATACACTGTTTATTTTATATACAAGCGGAACAACTGGAAAACCTAAAGGAGTAAATCATACTACTGCAGGATACATACTTTATACTTCATTCACTCATAGAGTTGTATTCAATTATCATGAGGGAGATATATGGTATTGCACTGCTGATATTGGATGGATTACAGGCCATTCTTATATTGTATATGGACCATTAGCAAATGGCGCAACCTCCTTAATGTTTGAAGGAGTACCAACATATCCCGATGTAGATCGCTTTTGGGATATTGTTGAACGCCACAAAGTAACCCATTTTTATACGGCACCTACGGCAATACGCGCTTTAATGAGGTACGGTGATGAACCAGTTAAAAAACATGACTTAAGTTCTTTGAAGGTTCTTGGAACAGTTGGTGAACCAATAAACCCAGAAGCCTGGACTTGGTATCATAGAGTTGTAGGAAAAAGTCGGTGTCCTATTGTTGATACTTACTGGCAGACTGAAACTGGTGGATTTATTATGACTCCTATTTCTACTGCTACCCCCACCAAGCCTGGCTCTTGTTGTATGCCATTTTTTGGTATAAAACCAGTTATATTCGACTTAGAAGGTGATGAGGTAACTGAACCAGATGAAGGTGGATATTTTGCAATTCAAACACCATGGCCGGGAATGTTAAGAGATGTTTGGGGTGATACAGAGAGATTTAAATCAACCTATCTCGAAAAGTATCCAGGATACTATTATACTGGCGATGGAGCACGACGAGATGAAGATGGCTATTATTGGATTTTAGGTAGACTTGATGATGTTATCAAAGTATCAGGCCATAGAATAGGAACTATGGAAGTAGAATCTGCTCTTGTAAGTCATCCAAAAGTAGCTGAAGCAGCAGTTGCCCCATTTCCACATAAAATTAAAGGTCAGGCAATATGGGCATTCATTACATTAATGCAAGGGATTGAAAAATCAGCTAAACTATCTAAGGAGATAAGAATGCATGTTAGACAAGAAATTGGGCCAGTATTTCAACCAGACGTTATTCAATTTGCTGATGCTCTTCCAAAAACTCGAAGTGGGAAGATCATGCGAAGAATTCTTAAAGCAATTGCTAGTAAAACCGATATTGGTAATGTAACTACACTAGCAGATCCCTCTGTTGTAGAGGCCCTATTAGAAGAACGCAAGAAAATGGATGTTGAAATAGGTTAAATTTTTTTATTAATTTTTATTTTTCTAAAATTCATTATTTCAGAATATTTTAAATTTTCTAATTATAAGGTTTACTTGATATTACCTTATCTTATAAAAATAGTGAAGTTAGGTTTTTATTATATTTAAGGTATAACTTTTTATTCAAATATTTTCTTTTAATTTCAAAAGAAAGCGAATAATAAGGATAAAATGAAAGAAAACCGTGATTATTATGAAATACTTGGAATTAACAAGGATGCATCTGAAGAAGAAATCAAATTAGCATATCGGAAATTAGCAAAAAAATATCATCCAGATCTTAATAGGAAAGATCCAAAATCTAAAGACAAATTCATAGAATTAAAGGAAGCTTACGATACATTAATTGATCCTACTGAACGTAGAATTTATGATGACGCAGGATACGACCCCAGAAAGATTGATTTCAGTGAAATTTTTAGAAGATATGATTATATTCATATAAGGGAGATATTTAGAGAAATTTTTGGAGGAAATCAAAGAAATATATATTATAGACCTCCTCCAGAGGGAATGTATATTTAACTTTTACTTATTCTTAGTACCCAAATTCATAGTCTTAAAATCATTTCATATTGAGTACTAAAAGAGTTAAATCCTATTTCGATTTATGGAAATTAAATTAACTTTATAATATATTTTTAATAAGTAATATCAATTAAATTGTAAATTGAAAACGGGTTTATTAAGTGAAAGAAATTTTATTTCCAGATGGATTTTTATGGGGTGCTGCAACAGCTAGTTATCAAATTGAGGGGGCTTGGAATGAAGATGGTAAAGGTGAGAGTGTTTGGGATCATGTGTCTCATAATACAAAATTAGTTCAAAATAGGGAAACCGGTGATTTAGCATGCGATCATTATCATCGTTATAAGGAAGATGTTAATATAATGAAAGAGATAGGGCTTAATGCATATCGATTTTCAGTATCTTGGCCTCGCATTTTTCATTCAGGAAAGGATAAAATTAACCCTAAAGGAGTAGAATTTTATGATAAGCTTGTTAATGAATTACTCCAAAATGGAATTGAACCTATGATCACTCTTTATCATTGGGATCTACCTTTGTCTTTACAAGCTATTGGAGGATGGGAAAGTCGCGATGTTGTTAATGCATATGTGGAATATGCTACATTTATGTTTGACCATTATGGCGATCGTGTGAAGAAATGGATTACTTTCAATGAACCATTAGTCTTTACATTCTGGTTCTATTCATTAGGTCTTTATAATGGTAAAAGAAATACAAGAGGAGGAATAATTGCGTCTTTAAATGTTAATACTGCACATGCCAGAGCAATTGCTGCATATAGGCAATCTAGGAATTCAGATGGACAAATAGGGATTGCACTTAATTTATCACATGTATATCCAGAAAATAATTCTGAGTTGGATTCTAAAGCTGCTAAATATGTGGATGGAAGAGATAATAGATGGTTTTTAGATCCCATCATTAAAGCGTCATATCCAAGTGATATAATTGAAAATCTGAAAGAGAGATATAGTATTCCCCCAATACTAAAAGAAGATTTAATTTTGTTAGAGGATAATCCAATAGATTTTCTGGGCATAAACAATTATTCTTGCACTCGGGTTAGAGCGGAAAAACCAGAGGATACAACGTTTTCAAGAAAATTTATTATACGAGAAAAAATCGAGGGAAAACAATATTCTGAAATGGATTGGGAAGTTTGTCCTGAAGGATTTTATGATCTATTGGTAAGAGTTGATAAAGATTATGGTCATCCTCTTATTTATATAACTGAAAATGGGATGGCTTGTAAAGATACTAAATTTGAAGATGGAATTGTGCAAGATGACGACAGAATAAATTATTTAAAACTTTATCTTGAAGCAGCTCATCAAGCTATTGATGATGGTGTAAATTTGAGAGGGTATTTTGTATGGTCATTAATTGACAATTTCGAATGGACATCCGGGTATTCGAAGCGATTTGGCTTGATTCGCGTCAATCATGGCACTCAAGAAAGAATATGGAAAAAAAGTGCTTTATGGTATCGAGATGTGATTAAAACAAATGGTTTTTCAATATAGATATTCAAAAATTCAAAATAAATCTTGAGTGATATCACTCAGCTTTTTTTAAATCAATAAAAATAAATAATTCTATTTTTTTGTAATAATTCAAAGGTTTTTGTATTTTCTTTAGTTTTAATTTAATTTGAATTTTTTAAGGTTTTTAGGTTGAGTGAGAGGAATAACTTAATATTTGAAAGAATTGATTTGTTGAGCGAAACTGAGGCTACAGAATCACTTCTTTCGATTTTAAAAGAATCTGAAATGTTAGAAAATAAAGTAAAAGCGGTAGATCATTTAATTCGATTCAATGATGATGAAAATTCACGTTTTCAAGATGTAAAAAACGTTTTTATGAGTGATATGCATCCAAAACTAAGGCTGAAATTAATAGACTTATTAGCTACATGTTATAGTAATAAAGGTGTCTTGTTCTTAAAAGAACAATACAAGAACTGCAATGATGGATCTGTTAGAAAAAGTCTTATTGAAATGGTTGGAAAAGATGATTTAAATGGATCAATTCCTTTCTTAATCGAGACATTAAATGATCTTAATTTTGAAGTCAAAAAGGCAACAGTTACCTTTTTAGGAAAAGCAGGCCAGGAAGAAGCTTTAAAACCTCTAATTGAGTTGTTGCACTTTAGAAATATAGAAATATATAATGATTTAATTGATTCAATTGTAAAAATCGGCAAAAAAGGTAATTTACAGATAATTAATGAATATATTAATACAGAAGATCCAAATATTAAAAAAGAAATACCTATAATTCTTGGCAAAATAGGAAAAAAAGAAAGCGAAGAAATATTGATAAATTTCCTAAAAGATAACAATCCTTTAATAAGGAAAAATGCAATAAAGGCTTTAGAAAGAATAATAGAATTAAGAAATGTTAAATACCTTTTAGAAACTCTTAATGATCAAAATATACAAGTTAGAAAAGAAGCAATTCGAGTATTAGGGAATGTAAAAAGTAAAAGAGCTATTAACCCATTGTTAGAGATCCTGAAAGAAAAGGACGTTAAACTTAGAAATCTTGCTAAAAATTCACTTTATAAAATTTTCCTTAAAACAAAATCACATGAAATATTATATGACGTTGCTAAAGAAAGAAATCTCAATGCTAGGAAAGAAGCAATTAAATTATTAGGTATACTGAAAGATACAAATGCTATTGTTTTATTGATAAAAACCTTTGAGAGTAAAGTTGCTAGTATAAGAAGATCAGCTTATAGAGCACTTTTAAAAATTTTAGATAATAAAATTAATGATATGATTATAGATGCTCTAAATGATAAATCTTCCCAAGTTAGAATGTATTGTGCCAAGATATTAGGAGAAATTGGTGATTCCAGCACCATAAATAATGTTTTCAATCTAATAAGTGATGAGAATGGAAGTGTAAGAAACGCAGCTATTGATGCTTTAATTAGTTTTAACAATGAAAAAGTAGTTAATTTAGCAAAGGATGCATTAATAACTTCAAACTGGAAGACTAGAAGAACTATAGTTAGATTATTAATAAGAACAGGCAGTAATGAATCTATTAATACTCTTATATCATGTTTAAATGATGAAGATGTTTATATTAAGAGTTGGGCCGCCATGGCTTTAGGAAACTTTAAGGAAATTGACTCAATTGAACCCATTATTCTTTTTTTAAAAGATAGTGATGATAAAATTCGTATATCTGCTGCCAGAGCCTTAGGTGAAATTGGTAACAAGGAAGCAATTAAGTCTCTCATTGAAGCTTTAGGGGATGATAATTGGGATGTGAGAAAAGAAATTGAAATTGCTTTAAATCGGATTGACCCGAAATGGATGAATTATTTATAGAAAAATGATTCTGTTTTACAAGAAAAGTTGAATTTAATATATACCACTAATTATTTGTATATATTCGGGCAACTGATTTAATATTAAGTCTACTTGAGATTCCTTGTTTAAAATTAATATAAAAAAGGATTTAACATTACATTCAACAATTATTATCGTTTTTGCTTCTAATTCGGCAATAATTTTATTAATTTTTTTATTTCCAATCGTTTGACCTAACTCTGCTGCTCCCTCTAATACCGAAGCACACATCGATGCAAATTTTATACTATCAAAATTATCACCAATATTTTGAAAAATAAGTTCTCCATTTCGATAAGCTAATAAAACTCCTAATAATTTACCTTTTTCTTTTATTTCATTAAAAATTTGTCTTAATGCTATATTGTTAGGTTCATGTTCTGGAATATTACTCTTCAATGTAAACAACCCACTTAATTGTTGATAATTAAATTAATTAATTACTTAATTTAACTATTGAATATATATGAAATCATTCGATGGTATAGAATCTTTAATAAGAGAAAGTAATAAAGAATTTATCGAAAAAGATTTACAACCCTTTTTAAGAATTCCAAGCAATACACTTAATAAAAAAGGCATCTTAAAAGCTAAAAATTTCTTAACTTCTTATATTTCAAAATTTAGCGAAAAAATCGAGGAAATTAAAGGAATTATTAATCCTTTAATCTTAGCTAGAGTCAAAGGTAAGATAAAGGAATCTATTTTAATTTATATGATGTATGACACTCAACCTATAAATAATGAAGAAGAATGGATAAGTACTCCATTTGGAGCGGAAAAAAAAATGTTACCTCCTCCTTTAAAGGAATTAGGTGAATGTATTATAGCGAGAGGTGCTTATAACTCAAAAACGCCATTAATATGTTTCTTAAATACAGTTAAAAGATTAAAAGAAATAGATGAATTGCCTATCTCATTGCTCTTGTTATTTGATGGAGAGGAAGAAATGGGCTCACCTACGTTGCTAAAATTTTTAGAAAATAAGAAAGAGACTTTTAAAAATTGCATTGACGCCTTTTATCCGGCAACTAAACAAGATCTTGATGGAACTGCTGTGTTAAAATTAGGATATAAAGGTATTTTATCATTCACAATTAAAGTTTATTCAAAGAATAAAGAACCTCATTCTGGGTTTAGCAGTATGATACCTAACCCCGCAACAGACTTGGTATCACTTCTAAACACAATATATTCTAATACCCAATTTCAAATAGATAGTATGAAAACTACATATGCTCTTACAGAAGAAGAGAGTTCTTTAATAGATGGTTTGCTAGAAAAAATTGATATTGAAAAAATAAAGAGAAAAGCGGGAATTATAGAAACTAAGGAAGAAGATCCTAGAAAAATTTTTGTTAGCTATTTATTTAATCCCACATTTAATATTTCAACTTTAAAATCAGGATTCTTAGATGAAGGTATAAAGAACATGGTTGCAAATGAAGCGATTTGCAATATTGACATTAGATTCGCCCATAATTGTTCGATTGATGACATCTTCAAAGAGATTAAAGCAAAAATAGATAGCTATACAAAAAACTCAACATCCCATTTTGAGCTAATAAAAAACATTGGTTATGAAGGTTCTAGAGTTGAAAAAGACTCTATTTTAGTTAAAAGTCTCATAAAAAGTGCCAAAATGTTAGAAATCCCTACTGAAATATGGCCAATAAGTGCTGCTGCTGCTCCTTTAAGTAAAATACAAAAAGAACTTGGTTTAAATTTCATAACTGGTGGTTTAGGTATAGGTGGGTTTGCGCATTCTCCTAATGAATTCATACAAGTAAATTCAATCCTAAATACAAGACTAGGATTTAGTTATTTCTTGAAGACCTATTCTGACTTATATTTGAAGGAACTATGATAAGAGATTTAGTACGAGTGAAATAATCCTCCTATTCCTCTACTTTTCACCTCTATGGCGTGTTGAGGGCACATTTCCATACAACATAAACAAGCAATGCATTTCTTTCTAATAAATCGAGGATAATGCTTAGCTTCGAAATTGATAGCATCAGCAGGGCAAATTTCAGCACATTGTCCACACTTTTCACAATCTTTTTCATTTAATTTAGGAATCTTTTTCGCTACCTTATAGAAGGTTCTCCCTGAAAAAAAACTGGCCATTCGCGTAATAAATTTACCAGGTACTTTAAATTTAGGCACTTGCTTTTTCGCATCCTCTAAAGTCATTCCAACGATTTCTATATCTTCTAGATTCCCAATACCTAATTCTCTCTCTTTTGCATTCTTCAAATGAGGGACAAATTTTGCATTATATTTTCCAATTTCTAGAGCCACCACATCAACAGCTAGCTCATCTGTCCCCGCTAAAATCAAATTCCAATCTACCATCTTTCCAGCTCCAGGTCCTTTAGGACCCTGCATTATTTTTTGAAGATCATACACAATTAATCTTCTGGGCTTGTTATTTACTATCCAAGAGAAATTATCAGCTAGAACTTCACCAAATTTCTCCGCAGATTTACCTAAAAGATGTAATTTAGCTTTTTGACCTCCTGGAATTATGCCCCAATAATTCTTGATTGCCCCTGTAATGGTTGTTTCTGCATGAGTTTTTAGTTTTGGTATGTTTATGAGAATATCACAATCATACACCGCTTTGGCTACATAGAATTCATTCATTCTTATTGCACCTTTAATTTCACCATTTATAGGAGTTCCATCTTCAAAATTTACGATTTTTACACCTTCTTTTTCACATATCTCAAACAGTCCAATCTCTTTTGCAACTTTAGATGCTGATATTTTAAGTTGTCCTGGAGAATCTCCAACTATCACATGATCCATTGATACCCCAAATTGTTTAAGATAATTAATAACACCCTCAACAATGCTAGGTTGAGTACAAGCTTTTTTATTAGCAGAAAGTAAATTTGGCTTTATTAATATCTTTTTTGCTTTTAAGAAATCAAATTTTAAATCGTCTTCAATTAATTTAATTCCAGCAACAACAGCATCTGGAGTATTTTCATAGTCTTTTACATTTATAATAGCTACTTTAGTTGACATTATTTTTCAAATTTGGAAATTTAGTAAGGAATTAAAATATATCTCTTCAATTTTTAAGATTAAAAATTATAGTAATTTATAGTTTCATTAATTAAAAACAATTATTTTTAAAAATTGAATATATTATAATTATAAAAAAAAATAAACATTCAGATTAATTAGAACTAAAATAGACGCATATTAAGGACAATAAGATTTTATAAAAAGATTTTCAACCAACCAGTATGGTGAGAGAGAGTATTCCATTAAGTGACGCGTTATTTAAGGTGGTATTTTTTGGCGATGGTGGTGTTGGGAAGACCACTTTAATAAAACGTTATCTCACGGGAGTTTTTAAGAGTCATTCTGAGATCACAATTGGGGTCGATTTTCATGTAAAAAAACTTGAAATTGATGGAAAACGAGTTGGTTTACAAATCTGGGATTTTGCTGGTGAAGACAGATTTAGATTCCTCATGCCTAGTTATGTTATCGGAGCTTCAGGAGGAATCTTTATGTTTGACATCACACGATATTCATCACTCAAAAATTTTAATGATTGGATTGAAATTTTTAAAAGAGGTTATTCTGGCACAGACAACCAAATCCCTGTGTTAATGGTAGGGAGTAAAATTGATCTAGAATATAAAAGAGCAGTCTCTAGAAATGAGGCATATGACATAGCCAGAAAAAATAGTCTTTATGGATATATAGAATGTTCTGCCAAAAATGGTCAAAATGTAGAAGATGTTTTTTCTGAAATTGGTCGATTGATGTTAAAAAAAGCAGGATTGTTATAAGTTAAACTTATTTTCAAAAAAAATACTTTAAGCTAAAGTTACTTCCTAAAAATCTCACTTAAAGATTGTATTACTAAATCTGGCACTAAATTTTTATCGATTAAATCTGATTCTTTTAATTTATATTTTAAATCAGTAATCATATCTTCTGAGGTGACACCTGTTAAAACAGCAATAGTCATAATTCCTGCTCGATTACCAGCAGCTATATCAGTACTCAAACGATCTCCAAAAATACATGTATTTTTTGCTGGAATATTCATATCTTTTAAAATCAAATTAATACCAAATGGTTCAGGTTTTCCAAAAATTTTAATTGGTTGCTTACTTGTACACGTTTTTAATGCATTTACCATTGTTCCTGCTCCCGGTAACAAACCACTAGCAGCGGGTAACGTAGAATCTGTATTTGTTGCATAAAATTGTGCCTGTCCTTCTAAGATACATTTTTGAGCAATTGCTAGTTTTTGATACGAAAATTCTCTATCTAATCCTACGATAACAAAGTCAATATCATTAAAACTCTTAGGATTGATGATAATTTTATGACCCAATACTTTTAATTCATCTCTGAGTCCCTTTTCTCCAATAACAAAAATATTTGAATTTTTCTTTATATTAGTTATTTCTGTAGCAGTTATAGAAGCACTTGTATAGAAATCATTTATTTCACTTTGTATACCAAAATTCCTTAACTTCTCAACATACATCTGCCTGGTTGCTGTAGAATTATTAGAATTATAGATTACTCTTAATGATAGATCTTTTAACTCTTGTATAATCTTGTCCACATTTGGAATTAATTTTTGACCACGGTAAACAACACCATCTAAGTCAAAAATTGCCAATTTGATATGTTTAAAATCTTCGATTAGTTCAGGCATGGTTATTTCTATATATAATAAATATTTTGTAATGAATTATTAAAACCAACCAACGGGCAAACCTAATAATAAAATAAACAGCTGTATGCCTATAGGTATAAAGATGGGATTTAAAATATTATCAGCTATAACCGTTGGGAAATAATCTGTTATAAAGAATATAACTGCTCCAATTATTGCATATATTGGGCCCACGAGAATTAGACCTATTAAATAGGCAACTATTACACCCGCAAGAAAACCTTCAATAGATTTGGTTTCTTTACTTATTACTTTTACTTTATGTTTCCCATAGTTTTTCCCAATTAAAGCAGCAGCAGCATCTGAAAGACATGCAATCAATACTCCTGAAAAAAATACTAAAATGCCGATTAATCCTGCCATATACAGCATATAGGAAAAAATAAATCCTGTGATTATATAAATTTGTGGCCCCATTGCGTTTTTCTCCTTATTTCTTAACATTGATTTTGTTAAAAAATTGAAAACTGAGTATTCTGGACCCCAAATAATCCTTATCAAATCAGAAATTATTGCAAACATTAAAGCGCCAATTAACGCCATCATAGTTAAATCAATTATAGCTTGAAATTCCCCTGGACTGTATGGAAATAAGGCTATATCACCCCATAAAAATTCGTAGGAGGGACTTATATTATTTATTAACACTATCACACTATCACTTATTATTAGAGTCACTGGGAGTAGAATAAAAAATCCAAAATATGCTATTAGAAGCAAAAATCCTGTTAAATGAAAACTTTTTCTAATCAACTCCATCCTAAATGATATATCTTCTCCGTATGGGTTTTCTTTAGTCATTCTTTCTACATATCTTCTCAATACCGACTTTTTTTCCCCCTTAAAACTGTGTTCCTCATTTTCACTTCTCATTTTTTTTACTTCTTTTTTAATGAGGGAAAAAAAACCCAAATTAATAAGCAAATTAATACCAATCCACCACACCATAAACCCATTATAAGGATAAGGAAAAAATCTTACAACTGAATTATAATATCCAAATATTAAAAAACAAACACCACAAATAATAGTGGAGACACCCCCATACCTATTTCCCGCTTTATATCCCTTTCTCCCGACCTGAAACATTAAAATCATTAAAAGAAAAAACGAAAGTGATAAGGTTAAATTATAAATTTGATCAACAACGGTCCAATAATCCATTTCTTCTCAGCTAAAGAATTATATTAATTAATTTAATAATTAATAATCAAATAATTAATCTTTGATTTGTTAATGCTTTCCCGTACAAAAGAATTTCTAAAAGTATTTTTGAAAATATTACGAAAATAATTCCCAAAATATAAAAATAATAATAGAAACTACAAAGAAATATAAATATGAATTTTCTCTAAAAACTAAAAATTCAAATTTTTAGAATTCTCACGATCTCTCTATCATTAAATTACATATTTTTCAAAACTAAATTAATAAAGCAGTAATAATATATTTTATTAAAAAGTAAGTAATACAAAAAATTAAATAAAATTAAAATAAGTAAATTATATTTATATTAGTATATTTGTTATTGTTATTCTCTATCCCAAAAAAATAGATCCTAATTAAAAATAACAAAAAGAAATGACTTCCATGGAGCCCACAACTGACTCATTAGATGACATTCTAAAAAAACTATTGGCTGCTATTCCAGAGGTTAAAGCCGCCGCAATTGTATCCGCTGAGGGGTTACCTATCGCGTCCGCTCTACCGCAGGGAGTGGATGAAACTAGAATAGCCGCAATGACTGCTGCGCTTCTCTCCTTAGCCGAAAGGTCAGTTATTGAGATGGAAAAGGGAGAGTTCGATCAGCTCTATGTGAAGGGGAGTGATGGTTATCTTTTAGTCTTACAAGCTGGTCCCAATGCAGTATTAACTGTGTCTACAACGAAAGATGTGAGATTGGGGCTAATATTTTTGGATTGTAAGCGGACCTGTGAAAAAATTGCTAAATTGATTTAGTTTTATTCTGTCTTTTAGGCTTTAAAGATTTTTGTAATTTGTTTATTCTATTATTGTTTCATTTATTACATCGTAATAAAGATAGATATAGGAATGTTTCAATATTTCACATTTTTTAAGTTCTAGAGCCTTTATATTAAATAAATCATCATTAGTCTGAGGAGCTACTCCATCTATTGATGTAGGTGTATCTTTTCCACCAACTAGACTGGGAGCGATTATAATAGAAATATGATCAATAATTTTATGTTTAAGAAATAATGAGTTCAATGTTCCCCCTGATTGAATTGATATCTTTTCAATTTTATAATCTTGCTTTAGTTTTCCAAATAATTCTTCAAAATTAATTTCATTCGGATAATAAATAATACTAAGTTCTTTTTCATTTGAAATATTAAAAGCTGGATGGTTTTTGTCGTTTGTTACAACATAGATAGATTTAAATGAATTTATTAAATAATTCATTCCATTTTTTGTGAGATGTGGTTTGCGATCAATTATAATTAGATTGACATCCTTATAATTATCAACTCTATCACGTGAATTAACACCAATTTTAGCTAATACTTTTCCACTGATTAAAGCATGTCTATCAGTTTTAAGTAAAAGATCATAGTATTGATAATTGCCTTCTTTAATACCTTTGATTTTAGGAAAATCAATTTCTTGATCTCGTTCATCGACATTCCCCGTAGAAATTTTTCCATCCAATGATTGCATTAGAAAAAGAGTTGTTTCAGGTCGATTCTTACCCATTGATTTCTCACTTTTTATTCTTTTAATAATTTTATAATATTTAGTATAGTACTAAAGCAATTAATAAAACTATAGTCAGTTGATTTTTTTTTTTTCTATAATTATATTAATTGGGAGACAATGCAGTATTAACTGTTTCTACAACGAAAGATGTAAGATTGGGATTAATATTTTTAGATTGTAAGTGAACGTGCGAAAAAATAGCTAAATTAATCTAGTTAATTAAACTTAGACTGTATTAGCATTTTTTTGATTAAAAATCGTAAAACTAGAACTATCTTATCTCCTCTAATTTTCTCACTTTTCATTTTCAAATTCGATATTCATAGAATTAAAGACTTAATTCTTTTATTGCTTCATGGACATCGTAATTTTTATGAACAATAAGATATAGTGCTTTTATAAATTTAGTAGGATCATCAGCTTGGAAAACATTTCTTCCGTAAGCTACACCTGCGCCGCCTACATCAATTGATTGTTTAGTTATTTCTAAAATATCTCTTAATCCTGCCTTTTCCCCTCCTGCAATTATTACTGGAGCCATACAACCGTCAACAACTTCTTTAAAAGAATCAGGATCTCCTGTCCAATTTGTCTTAACAATGTCAGCTCCTAATTCAGCAGCAACCCGAGCCGCTATCTTAACCACTTCGACGTCATATTCATCATCTATATTTTCTCCCCTTGGATACATCATAGCGAGAAGTGGCATTCCAAGATCTCGACATTCTCTTGAAACTTTTCCTAAAGTTTCTAACATTTCTGGATCTGATTTTGTACCAATATTGATATGAATTGAAACCCCATCTGCCCCGAATTTTACAGCTTCTAAAACTGTATTTACTAATATTTTATAATTTGAATCAGGACTTAATGAAGTTGATCCTGATAAATGTAAAATTAATCCTATATCGGGGCCATATCCTCTATGAGCGTATAAAGGGATTCCAACATGCCCTAAAACAGCGTTCGCACCACCTAGAGCTATCTTATTGACCATTTCTCCTATTTTTTTTTCGATTCCTTTAATAGGTCCGACAGTTAATCCATGATCCATTGGGACTATAATAGTCCTTTTTGTTTCTCTATTTATTATTCTTTCCAATCTAATTTTCTTCCCAATATATCCAGACAATTTTAAAATTTCCTCATATTTTAATATATTTTTAAAATCATTCAATTTAAAATGATTATACAAAAAAAATGCTGATAGTTTTAATAACTCTATCTTTTAAAATATATCTTCACAAAATCTTTATCTTCTGTTAGAATATATTTAAAAATCTGAAATTGATGTAGAGATTCAGTTATTATCTATATTAAAAATTTATAATAAGGCTTGACGAAAATTATATAAGGAATTTCTTTAAAATTTAATTCAATTTGGAGATGATAAATATCCAAAATAAAAAGAGTTTATATTTTATAGATATTAAAGATGCACCTAAATTTATACAGATGGACGGATTGGAAACAACAATTCTCACGGGATTACATGGGGAGAAGATGATGATGGCATTCAATGCCACATTGCCGGGACATACAGTTCCTACACATTCGCATAAACATGAGCAAATAGGCATGGTGTATGGAGGCGAAGCAAAATTACGAATTGGAGAGGAGGAGCGGATTGTTAAAAAAGGAGATATTTATTGTATTCCTGCTAATACTCCTCATAGTGATACATGTATTGGAAATGAACCATTTATAATGCTCGATATCTTTTTTCCATTAAGAAAAGATTTTTTAAAGAAGTTAAAGAATAAAACTAAGCAAATAGACCGATAAGTAGCAATATAACAATACCAAGGGCTACTAAGCTTGAAAGTCCTATAATAGCTATAACAATTTCATATATTTCTTTCACGGTCATATTTCGGTATTATCACCCCTTAATTAAATAAATCCTAATCCTCATAGAAATATATAAAAGTATATATATAAAGGTTCCGATTATACGCTGTAAGATCCTTTTTTTTGTATAATTATTTCATTTTGATTAGTTCAATATATATTAATATATATTATCCTAAGAAATCTGTAATAATAAAAAAATAAGTTTAGTTTTATTTGTTTAAAGTAATTTCTTAACATTTTCTTGAACTGATTTCGCATTCGGAATAATTGCTTTTTCTAATTTATCTGCAAAAGGAATTGGAACATCTGGAGTATTAAGTCTTATTATATTCTTCTTTAAATATTGAAAACCTTCTTCTGCGACAAATGCGGCGATTTCAGCACTCACAGAACAAGTTTTACAGCCTTCATCTACAATAAGCAATCTTCCTGTTTTTTCCACAGAATTTAGGATAGTTGATTTATCCAATGGAACTAAAGTCCTTGGATCAATTATTTCACAATGAATATTTTCTGCGTCTAATTTTGTAGCAGCTCTAATACTTTCTGAGACCATAGCTCCTGTAGCAACAATAGTAACATCATCCCCTTCAGTGAATATCCTTGCTTGTCCAAATGGTATTGTGAATTCTTTATCTAGCGGAACTTCACTAGTGAGGTAATATGCCCTCTTATTTTCAAAAAAAATGACTGGATCATTATCTCGTATAGCGGTCTTCAGTAATCCTTTAAAATCACGTGCATCCGATGGTAAGACAACTTTCAAACCTGGTACATGCATAAACCATGATTCAAAAGATTGGGAGTGTTGTGCCGCCCCCATTATGCCAGTTCCAAATGGAACTCTAATCGTGACAGGAACAGAAATTTGACCTCCATACATATATCTTGCTTTTGCAGCTTGATTTACAATCATCTCCATACACACAGGCAAGAAGTCTGCAAACATAATTTCTGCTATAGGGCGCATGCCAGCCATAGCGGCTCCAACAGCACAACCCAAAATCGCATTTTCACTAATTGGTGTATCACGAATTCTCTCAGGACCAAATTTTTCTAATAATCCCTCTGTTACAAAAAAACAACCTCCAAACTTCCCGATATCCTCTCCTATTAAGAAAACAGATTTATCACGTTCCATTTCTTCATCAATAGCTAATCGTATAGCATCCAAACCTCTCATAGTTTTAGTTTCTTCAACCATTTTAATTTCCTCCTAAATCTATAGGATTTTTGTAAATATCATCTAAGACTGTAGTAGCATTTGGTTTTGGACTTTTTTTAGCTAATTTAACGCTTAGCTCTACTTGTGCTAAAGTATCTTCCTCAATTTTTTGAATAATAGTTCGATCGATAACTTCACTCTTGATAAGTTTTATTTTATAGGCTTCAATTGGGCATTTTTTTTTCCATTCTTCTTTTTCTTCAGTTGAGCGGTATTTATCAGCATCCATTGTAGTTTGACCTTGCCATCTATAAGTCTTGCATTCAATTAACGTGGGACCACCTCCCTTTCTTGCGAGATCGATTGCTTCTTTAGTGGTCTTATATACCTTAATTACATCATTACCATCAATCGTAATGCCTCTCATCCCATACCCTTGAGCACGAAGTGAAAGATCTTTAATAGCAGTAGCATATTTAACAGAGGTGCTCCATCCATACATGTTATTCTCTAAAACAAAAATTATAGGAAGTTTCCATATAACAGCAAGATTCATTGATTCATGTAGCATTCCTTGGTTTGCTGCTCCATCACCAAAAAAAGTAAGAACAACCTTACCTTCATTTCTCATCTTTGAAGCTAAGGCAACTCCAAGGGCTAAAGGAGGGCCTGCTCCTACAATTCCATTTGCACCAAGCATATTTTTAGAAAAATCAGCAACATGCATTGATCCACCACGACCTTTGCATATTCCCCCTTCTTTTCCATAAATTTCTGCCATTAGTGAGTTAATATCACCTCCCTTGGCGATAAAATGACCGTGACCTCTGTGTGTAGAGGTAATATAATCATCCTCATCAATTGCAGCACAAGCTCCAATAGCTATAGCTTCTTCACCTGTATAAGGGTGCACTAAAGGTGATTTGATTTTACCAGAATCTTTTGTAATTCTAAGTTCAAATTCACGAATCAACAACATCTTTTTATAAAAATTAATTAATTCTTCGGAACTCAATTCCTTAGGCAATTCATCACTACTCATTATTAATTCCTCATCTCAAAATATAAATAATTGATCTTACTACTTTATAATACCAATTTGTTATTAAATGAAATTTAATCGGGAATATTTAATTCTTTCTTTTCATTGATAATTTTACCCAATAAGAAAGAAAAGTATAAGCAATTGAAAATCATCCGAATTTCGATAATATACTAGTATAAAACCACAAACTATTAATTTTGTAATTCATTTAATAAAACATTAAAATTGGTTTAATTAGTGGAGTAATTAAACAGTTTTATATCACTAACGATATTATAAATAACAATTGATTTTTTTGACAGGTGCTCAATATATTTAAACTTTTTACAATTGAAGGAAAGATCGAGATCCCACCATTCTTATTCGGCCAAGAGAAAGAAGTAAGTGCTAGAATTATACTTTCAGAGGATTATGAAGGAATAATTACAAGAGATTTTGGATTTATAATTGCAGTTGTCGATGTGCTTAATGTTGGGCAAGGTACGATCATTCCTGGTAATGCAAATACGTTTCACGAAGTAAATTTTACAATTCTTACCTTTAAACCGACTTTATCAGAAGTAGTAGAAGGAACTGTTGTAGAAGTTGTTGATTTTGGAAGTTTTATTCGACTAGGTCCACTCGACGGTTTAGTTCATGTATCCCAAATTTGTGATGATTATATTTCTTATGAACAAGTAAGTAATAGATTTATTGGTAAAGAGACTGGAAGAATTCTTGAAGTTAACGATCAAGTACGAGCAAAAATAATCGCTGTATCTTTAGGGACGGGAAGAAGTGGTAAACTCGGTTTATCAATGCGACAAAAATACCTAGGGAAAGAAGATTGGATAGAAAGTGATATAGCACAATTAATTGAAGAAAAAGAAGCACAAAAATCAAAAGTTAGTGAAGAAAAACTAGAATAAAATAATAAATTAGAGATTTGAAATTACTATGAAGGAAAAAGCTTGCAAAAATTGTCATCTATTAACTAAAAATGAAACAATCTGCCCTAAATGTAAAACTCACACTCTTAGTGAGGATTTTACGGGTGCTGTTATAATCATAGATCCAGAGCAGTCATTATTTGCTCAATATTTAAAGATTCATTTCCCAGGAAAGTACGCTTTAAGAGTTCGCTGATCTCATCGACTCTTTAGTCATAATCCGTGAACCTCCTTGCCAATAATTTTTGCAAGGATCATTTGCGTGATGTAAGAAGAGAGCGCAAATTAATCTATAATAAATTTAATATCTTGTCTAATTCTAAATAGATAAAGAAAAGATATTTTATTTTAATTTTTTTCTCCATTTTGCTATAATTCTTTAAATTAATCAAGTTGAGGGTAATTATTTTTAAGTTTTGTTTGCTTTAATACCTTGAATTACATGGAGTATAATTTACGGATTCCCCATAATCAAAGACATTATTTTACAGATCCTTTAGATATACTACTCGCTGGAAATCGAGAAGAAACAATAACCCAAGTAGAAAATATGTTTAGAGATTATCTTAAATCTGGGGTAAAAATAGAATTTTATATTGTTGGGGATATTGTTGCGAAAGATTTCTTCTCTAATCAATTTTTAAAGAATTATGTAAAGATCTGTATTATCGATGAGAAGACCCAAAGAAATCAAATTAAAATTACTTTTGAAGAATTTTTTGAAAAAATCATTGAATTTAAAAATCCTGAGGGTACTATCGATAAAGATTCTTGGAAGTTATTTAGAAATGTTATTAAATCTGGTAAGAAAACCTTAATTAAAATAATTGAAGGAGAAGAAGATTTATTAGTCCTTCCTCTTGTCTTAGAAATTCCTATAGAAGAACAAACTAAGCATTTCGTTTTTTATGGTCAACCCCCGATTACTGACTCACATTTTATGATTCCAGAAGGAATTGTAATTGTTAACGTTGATGATAAAATTAAGCAAAAAGTACATGAAGTCATTGATATAATGGAGAAGTATTGAATATTTTGATATATTTTATTCTCAATGATCTAATTCTAACCTTCAGTAAAAAGCAAAATTTTATTTTTTATCTATTCTTTTGAAATTTATAGTTCAGAAATTATCTACAGAATAGCTCAAATTATCAAGCAAATAAAAATTAAAAGGTTCAAAATGTCAATTAATATTGAGGTTATTGAGGAAAAGAAAAATCCCTTAATAGATAGAGTAGAATTAAAATTTAGAATCGATCATTTTGGAGAAAGTACTCCAAATAGATTAGAAGTAAAAAAAAAGATTGCAGCCATGCAGGGTGTGGAAGAAAAATTAACTATAATACGAAAACTTGATACTCATTTTGGTGCATTCTATACTGCTGGAAAAGCCTTTATATATGAAAACTCAAAAGATTTAAAATATTTTGAACCATTCCATATTCAAGTACGTAATCTTGAGAAAGATAAGAGAACTGAAATATATCAATTAAAAAAGAGAAAAGAACCTTATAAACATCTTTTTGAATATTAAAATTAAATATAGTAAATATAAACATGGGAGCATCAGATTATTATAAATTGGAAGGAGATAAATTAATAAGGACTCATCGATCTTGTCCTAAGTGTGGGCCGAGTTTTTTCCTTGCAAATCATTATGATCGGTGGAGTTGTGGAAAATGTGGCTATACAGTGTTTAAACGAAAAGGAGCTGCAAAAGGAAAAACAGCTAGAAGGGCCCCTCGAAAGCGCACAAAATCAAGGGAAACCTAAAAAAAATCTTATTCGATAAAGAAAGGCAAATTCGATAGCTACTACTATTCTTTCTCTACATAATTTTTTCTTATTAAAAGATATTAAGTCAATAAAAGAATTTTATGGCAAAATAAATGAAAGAATTGTGTTTGGGTATAGAGAGTACAGCTCATACATGGGGAGTAGGAATAATTGATTTTGAAGGAAATGTATATAGTCTCATAAACGATACTTTTATTCCTGAAAAGGGGGGCTTACATCCTGCCTTAGTAAGAGAACAACACATGGCGAATTTTAAGGAGATTATAAATAAAGCTCTATTAGAGGCAAATATCTCAATAAAAGATATTAGTCTAATAGCTTTTAGTCAAAGTCCTGGTTTGGGACCTATTTTAAAAATAGGCGCATTAATAGCTCGGATGCTAAGCCAACTCTTAAATATCCCGATTGTTGGAATTAATCACTGTATTGCACACATAGAAATTGGTAGATTAATGTGTAAAGTTAAAGATCCGCTTACTCTTTATGTTTCAGGCGGGAATACTATTGTAAGTGCCTATGAATCTAGTCGATATCAAATTTTTGGAGAAACACTTGATTTAGCAGTGGGTAATATGATTGACTCTTTTGCTAGAGATGCCGGATTGCAACATCCTGGTGGTCCAAAAATAGAAAAATTAGCGTTAGAATCTAAGAATTATATCCAATTACCTTATGTTGTAAAAGGTATGGATTTATCTTTTTCTGGACTGTACACAGCAGCAAAATATCTGCTGCAATCTGATGAATATGATAAAAAATATAATTTAAATGATGTAGCCTATTCCTTACAGGAGACGGCTTTTGCAATGTTAACTGAAGTTACCGAAAGAGCTTTAGCACATACTGAAAAAAAAGAAGTTCTTTTAACTGGCGGTGTTGCTGCAAATAAAAGATTACAATCCATGATAGAATATATCAGTAAGGAGCATAATGCAAGGTTTGAAGTCGTACCATTGAGATATGCAGGTGATAATGGCGCAATGATCGCATGGACAGGTGTTTTAAGATATCAAGCTGAGGACGGGCATAATATTTCTGACACAATTATTAAACCCAAGAAAAGAATGGATCAGATATCAATCCCGTGGAGGTTTTAAATTAATTTGAGTTCTGATGTGATTAGGGAAAAAATCGTAAGAAAAGGTGCTGAGGCAAATCTTTATTATGGGTATTGGTTTGATAAAGAAGTGATTTTTAAATATAGAATCCCTAAAAAATATCGGATTGAAGAACTTGATAAGATAATTAGAACTACAAGAACTTTAAATGAAGCTCGAGCGTTAATAAAAGTTAAAAATTACGGAATAAACGTCCCACAAGTATTTGAAATTGACCCAAATAATTCCACAATTGTTATGAAATATATTCAAGGTAACAAATTAAAAGATATTTTAACTAGATTGGATGATTTTAAAAAAAGACACTATTTTAAAAAAATAGGACATATAATTGCTCTATTACATAAAAATGGACATGTTCATGGTGATATAACTACAAGTAATATTATAATTACTAATAATGAAGATATTTTTTTAATAGATTTTGGGTTGCATGAGTATTCTGATATGATTGAAGACAAAAGTGTTGATCTGCATCTCTTGAAAAGAGTTTTAATTTCTTCCCACGGTAGCGATTATGAGATTTGTTTTAAAGCTTTCCTCGAAGGATATAGCTCAGAGTATCAACAGTATAATCCAAATGAATGTAATGAGATTATTAAAAATATTGATGTTATTGAGTCTCGTGGTAGGTATGTGAGTTCAGAAGATAGATTATAGTTGTTCTAACTCTAAAGAGTCTATCAATCTAAACGAATTTCTATGAGTGTAATAAAATATTTTCAATCACCCTATTAATTACTCATGCAAAATGTTCATCTAAATAATTAAACAATCAAAATTATTTCCATTAATAGTTAATTATTAATACTCAAGATTCTTATAATTTAATGTTAGAAAAGAGTGAATAGATTAAGGGAAAAGAATATATCTGCGATAATATTTCACTTTTCTGTCTCCAAATATAAAATAACAAAAAATCAAATCACTTGGAGCTAGCTAAATGGCAGAGAATAAACAAAAAAAAAAAATAAACAAGATGGTCAATATTACCATTAATATCCCAGAAATCTATGACAAAAATATTCAAAAATTAATAAAAATGCATCTTGTTCCAAGTAGATCTGAAGCGATAAGAAATGCTGTTAGAGATTTTTTACATAACGAATATGAAAATTTGAAGTTATTAGGGTATTTTGAGGAGGATATTTAATAGATAACTCCTTAACTAATTTAGATTTCTTTTTATTATGCTAAAATAATATCACAATAATTCAAATTTAGGTTTTAGTTAAAATTTAAAATATTAATTTACTTAGTTTTACTATATTGGATTAAGGATTAAATAAAGAAAAATTATGCTTTTTTTTAATGTAACTGAAAACGGAGCTTTAAGAAAAGTTTCTAAAATTGATTTCAACGAAAATAAAGTGTATTTAATTGATGATTTCAGAAATCTCTATTTATGGTTTGGTGTAAAAGCTTCTAAAAAAAAGAAAGATTTAAGTGTAAAAAGGGCAGAAAAGTTAAAGAATGAGCGAGAAAAAAATGTTGAAATTCAGATTATGGATCAGAGTCAAGAATATGGCTCATTCTTAGCAATTATGGATATATTGAAGAAAGGTTTAACACCAAATGCTTCTATTGATAAGAGACCCGAATTAGAAATAGATATTGAAGATACAATGGAACTTATCGATGCTGGAATAGATCCTGATTTTGAAGCTGAAATAACTATAACAGTTCATAATTTAGCTCAACAAAAAAACACTTATGAAGATTTATGCCGAAAGCTAGCAAAATTACAATTAAATTTTTTAAAAGGAAAAAAAAAAGTTTCAGAAAACGAGATTAAGAAAAAAACTCAAGAAATTTATAAATCCTCTTCTACATATGATGAGCTTTGCTGGTTAATAGCAGAATTAAGTAAATTATTAGAAAAGAAAAAATAATCTTTTAATTGTCACAGATTTCATGATCATGAAAGATTTTTAAAGTTAAATTTATTTTAAAACTAAAATATTAGTTTAGGCTTAAACTAATGCCAATTGCATTGGAAATCACTGCCGCAAAGAAGATTTGAACGATACTAAATGAGATTATTACAACAGGATAAAAATTTTTCATATTTTCAAATAATTTTTCGTTTTGAATTATTACCATTGCAAATATCAGATATGTGAATAATAAGGAAGGAAAATATGACAACCGTTTAGTTAAAAACATTAAGCTTATTAGAACTAAAACCATTGTGGTTATGATTACTTTTGTTTTTGAGCCCTTCGATTTTAAGAAATTTAATTGTGGATATAAGATTTTTCTAAAGAAAATTTCTATTGATAAAAATACCGGGAAAATTAAGTATCCTAAAGCAAAATGAACAACGAAATTAGAAGGCCAAATAAAACCAAATGGATAATAGAATGAAAAGATCATGTAAATAGCTATGAAATATGCGGAACTTATACAAATAAAGATTATATATTTTAGTTTTAGCTGTGATTTTACAATTTTGATTAAACTATGTTTTATCCTTATAGACTTATGTTTTTTAATATATAATATTAGTTTAATAAGTGTATAAATAAAAATCATATTTAATGAAGCAAAAATAATCCCAACCAATCCAAAAATTCTTTCAAATATTACCCAATTAAGAAGAAATGCACCGATAGAGAGAGATACTTTAAAGATTTGTCTCTTTTTATCAAAACGGGTTGTTTCTATACGATAATCGCTAAATTCTGACTCTTCAAATTCACGTTCTTTTTTAAAAAAAATACTGCTTGATACAGACGTAAGACATATAACGGTTATAAGCAAAAAAGCAATATTAAATATAATTAAAAAATAATTCCAGTAGAATGTAATGTATATTCGACCGTTTAAAATTTCGGAGTTAAAAAAATGTTGTTCAAACCAATTAATTGATTTTACAAGCACTTTATCAGAATATAATTGGTGTGCTCCACCAATCAAAAATCCTTTAATTGGAATTAGAGTACAATTTGTTAATTCTTGGGCTTTTAGGGCATTTTCAGTAAAATCTAAGATCTCATCATTTTCATGATGAATTATTAGTAAATTATGAGTGTTTTCTCCATTTAACAAATTAGCAGGAATATAATTCAAGAAATTTTTATTATAGACAAATCCAAATCTAGGTGGTTCAAACTTTACTAAAGGAGCTAATCCTATTGAAACTTTAAAACGGGAATCTAAAGCTTGATTCATAAGGACAACCATTCCACCTAGCGAATGTCCAATTAAACCAATTTGGTTTTTTTCTATTTCTGAATAAAAGGGCATTGTCTCTAGTTTATCTAATAATTTTGAACAATCTTGAGCTAAAGCGGGAATACCTGTAATAGGGTCAATATTATTAATATTTCCTCCACTTTCACCATGACCTTGATAATCAAGTGCCGCTACATAAAAACCCCTTTTTAAAAATTCTAATGGAATTCTAAGATCAAAGTCCCTTTTGCTCCCAATTCCATGACAATAAATAATTAATGGGTGTTTTTCTTGAAATGTTAAAGTTTTCGATGGATAATATAAATTAGCATAGAGAGTAGCTCCAGCGGATTTAAATTGAACTCTTTCATAATTATTATAACTTTGAGCTTTATTAAATTGTAAACAAGTTAGAGAAATTATAAGTATTATAATAAAAATTAATAATTTTCTAAGATGACGGTGCTCTTTACGAGTTATCTTATCAATTATGATGAATTCTTCTCTTTCTTCCAAGACAGTTGTTTGATTTTTTGAGAAAATTTTTTTTTCACCAATCTTTTCTAAATTTCAAACTTTATGAACTCTAAACATTATATGAAAAACATACTATTTAAATGTTTTCACACCTTTTGAAATTTGAGAAAAAAAAATATTTAAAAAAATATTAGAAAAATTAGTCAGAAAATAAGGAATTGTTAATTAATTCAATATAAAATAAGAAATAACATTAGTAACGTCTATAAAATCGTCAATCCCTTTAATTTCATCGACGCCCTCGAATCTTTCGAGCTTCTCTTTCAACTTCCCTCAAAATTACAATATCATTTATTCTAATAGGACCTTTTACATTCCTTGTCAAGATTCGATTCTTATCTGGTCCTTCTAAAATTCGAACTTTTATTTGTGTAATTTCACCTGTGAGACCAGTTCGGCCAATAATTTGTATTACTTGGGCAGGAATGGATTTATCTTGAACAACAACTCCTTTAGACTTATCAAGTTTAACCACATAACTTCACCACATTATTTTATTTCTTTTAACTTTTTAATTACATCATCTAAGACTCCTTCATTCCCTGTTCCTACGTGTTCAATTGCGATAGCACTAGAAGAAACGTTTATTCTTACAGAATTTCCTAATTCCTTTTTGCCTGAGACATAACCGTATGGAATCCCCTTTTCCTCACATAAGAGGGGAATATGGAAGAGAATCTCTGGAGGACTGACATCTTCTGCCATCACAACAAATTTTGCTTGGACTCGTTCAATGGATTTTGTCACTTCATTCATTCCTTTTCTAATCTTAGAATCTCTGGTCTCTGCTATGGTGTTTAGAGCATTCTTTATTTGATTTTTCAATTTATCAGGAATCTGAATTTTAATATATGAAATTTTAAATCATCTCCTTCAAATATATTAATTCTAATATATATTTTCATAAATCATCGATATATGATACAATAGATAATTTTAGGTTTAAAATAAAATTTTTCATTTACATAATTTCTTTTCTTGGATTTAAATATTTAAATAGATTAATTATAATCATTATAAAGTAATTTATACAGAGTTTTAATATATGGCAGAAAAACCAAATATAATATATATTTTTTCAGACCAACACCGCGGTGACACACTTGGATGTGTTGGGCATCCATCTGTAATTACTCCTAATTTAGATAAATTAGCTTCTGAAGGTGTTAACTTTACTAATTGTTGTACAAACTCACCACTTTGTATGCCAGCAAGAGCTTCGATGATGATGGGTCAATATGTCTGTGAACATGGTATTTGGACAAACAACAATGAAGCTTCTCCTTTAAGCCGAAGTCATGTTCGTAATATTCGGGATGCAGGATATCATACTGCCGTAATTGGTAAAACCCATCTTTATGTTCATGGTGCGAAAGGAAAGGATTGGAATCATACGAATGAAAGAAAGGATGATTTAAAGAATTGGGGTTTTTTAGGTATCCATGAACTTACTGGACCTCTTGCGACAATTAGACATAATTCACCATATACAGATTATCTTGAAAAAAAAGGATTGTTAAGAATTCATAGAAGATATATGGTAGATTATTGGAAAGGATGGGCGAGAGGAACTGGTAAACATTGGGAATTAGCACCATGCCCACTTCCTGATGAAGATCATCTAGATAGTTATACAGGTCGTACCGCAGTAGAATGGATAAGTAATTATACTAAAAAAAAGCCCTTTTACCTTCAAATACTTTTTCCAGGTCCTCACGATCCATTCGATTCACCCCAAAAATATAGAGATATGTATAAATCGGAGGAAATGCCATTAGGAATATTTAAATGGCCTCAGAAACCTCTACCCTCTTACGTAAAAATGGTATTAGCTTGGAGTGGATTGCATGATATGAGACAAGAACAATGTCAACTCTTACGAACTTATTATTATGGGAAAATTAGCCTTATCGACGAATATATAGGAAAAATTCTCAAAGCTGTCGAAGAAAAAGGTTTATCACATAATACGTGGATAATTTATAATTCTGATCATGGTGAAATGCTTGGAGACCATATGATGAGTCATAAAATAGTGTTTTATGAAGGAGCTTTACGAATTCCCTTAATAATTAGACCTCCTGGAGGTATTAAAGGTTGGGAATGCCAAGGATTAACAGATCATCTTGATATAGCCGCATCATTGATTGAGATTGCTGATGCAAAACCTTTAACGAAAAATAATGGAATTTCAAATTTACCAACAATTAAAAATGGTCCTAATGATCCTAATGCTCAAAAGATTAAGGAAGTTATTTTTAGCGAAGTATATGGATATTCGATGGTTCGAAATGAACGTTATAAATTAACAGTTAAAAGTGATACTCAAAAACCTGTCGAACTATTTGACCTAAAAAATGACCCGAATGAATTAAAAAACGTTGTTAATAATCCTGAACTTGAACCTATTCGGAGAGTTTTAATGGACAACCATCTTAAACCTTTTTTATATAATATAGACCTTGAAAAATACAAAAACATGATTACCTAGAAAAAAAAGTAATAAATGAAAATGGGTGTGAGATTTTTTAATTTTCGTTCAATCCTCGCTAGATGGTACTTATAACTAAATAAGAATTAAACCCAATCAATACTAATCGGAAGAAGAAACAAAAATAAAGAAAAAAAAATTAGAAGGTAATATTATATTAATGATTTGATTAGAATTTAAAGAATAAACTTTATTTTAAATTATATTTTGCCTTAAAATGATTGATTATGTGATCAATAACATCTAACGTTGACGCAACCTTTTCTAATTTTTGACGATCATTCCCACATTGATCGAATTCAACATATATTTCTTTCCTAAAACTATTCAACCATTCCATATCATTACTATTCATTATTTTTCCCTCATTATTTTAATCTGTAATGGTGATTATTTTACGCAATTTCGATATTTTCCCATCCTTGCCAAATTCGTAGATAAAGACCTTTCCTTTTCCTGTGGTCATGGATAAGATACAGCTAAGTACGGCTTCAATTGAATCGGCTGAACAGCAAACTCTTTCAGAATTATTTCATCTCCCCTCATATCCCATTTAGTTCACCATCTCCTTTTTTCCATCATTTATTTTGAAATAGGTATTGGAAAAACACTTAGGACACTCGCCTTTATCTAAATAATAATTATAACTGTCCAATTGAATAATAAAATAACCACAATTATTACATTTGGCTTTTGCTAATGGTAAAAAATCATCTAAAGTGTAAGTTTCAGTAATATGAAAATAGGTCTCTTCTAACTGTGCATGAGCTTTCAAAAATCTAAAATCATTAATTTCGTCCTATATCAGTAAAGGATTTATTACAACGATTCAACTTGCTGATCAGTTAGATGTAGACCAATGGAATGTTGAAAGATTTGTTGAGAAAAATATGCGTGGAATTAGAGTTGAAAAACTTGAGTTATTTGATAAACCAAGAGCAAAAAGATTAATAATCGAGAGCGATACTGCTGAAGATTTATTACGAGACCTTGGTTATTCAGAGAGTACTATAAATACTTATAAAATTTATAACAAAATTGATGAAATAATGAGTGATCTGTTTGATGGTATGACATTTGATGAAGCTAAGCTCTTTTATACAAGTCACTTTTTAGGGAAATGAAATATAATATGTGTACTATTTAAATATTTATTTTTTTATTTTGATAATGAGGAAAATTTTATAGTTGTTTTTATGGCAAAATTAACAGCTGAAATTATGGAAGGAGACGAAGAATCCGACCTTGCATCTTTTTTCATAAAAGCATGTGGGATAAATCTAAAAGACTATCATAATGATGATAGAGTATTAACTAGGGATATTTTTGAAGATAGTTTCGATAAAATCATGAAAATAGTTGAAAGACGATCTTCAAGAAGGAAGACTTACCTTGTTCTTGGTTATTTTATTCTTTTAACTGGATCTGTTCTCCCTGATGATTTAACGACCAAAATAATTGACGCTTCAAAATGGGAGCATGAGAAAGGGTTATGGGACAAAAGATTTGTAAGAGAGAGAAAGTTTTATCTTAAAGATTTACGGGATAAGATTCGAGCTCATAAACCGGGTGTAAAATTACACTTAGTACGTCTTAAGAATACTAATGACGAGGACTTTATTCATGGAGTTATCGGTCTTGACCAGTTTTGGGATTACGTTGATTCTGGGAAAATTTGTTCAGTAAAACATATCAATTTGGATAGTTGTGGTCTTAGTTCTATTCCAGAACCAATTTTTGGATTAAAAGATCTTGAATCTCTTAGTCTTGATCACAATAGATTGAGGCATATTCCTAAATTAATAGCAAATCTAACTTCTTTAAAAAAATTATATTTAGACGATAATCACTTGCAAGAGCTAACAGACGCAATTGGAAATTTATCTAATCTTGAGATCTTATTTTTAGAGAAAAATAAGCTTAAAACACTTCCTGCATCAATTAAAAATTTAACATCATTAAAAGTAATATATTTGAGAAATAATCTAATAACCATAATTCCGACTTATTTAAATAGTAGTTTAGTTGAAATTTAAAAGTTCTAAATGTTGAGTGTATTTTGTCCTTTTAAAATTGGATGTAAATAAAAATCAAAAATTTTTTTTAGAAGGGATCATCTATTTTATTAAATGAGAAGAAAATTTGATATAGATAGAGGAGATTAACGATAATCATACCTGTGAGATGCTTCTCCTGTGGTAAATTAATAGCCCATGTATATGAACCGTATTTAGAGTATTTAGAAAAAGGAGAGAGCTCAGAAAAAGCGTTTAAGGAGCTTGGTATTGAACGCTTTTGTTGTAAACGCATGATCGTAAATTAGTAGGCATTTTCGCCTTATAAGTGTAAGTCATGTAGATTTAATAGATGAGCTACTCAAATTTCCTAGATTACAGTAATCTAGATTAAATAAATATGATTCTGATTCGTTTTATTTTAATCTAAAGGAATTTGAGTACTATATTTATATAGATCAACTTGACCTGATCGATGAACTACTTAAATTTCCTCGATTACAATAATTAAACCTTTTTTTGAATATTAGAAAGAGTAAGTAAAAATCATTCTTTCCCGTAATAAGCGGTCCATCTAGTTTTTCTTGCTTTTTTTTTATAAACCAACAATGCTTTTCTACATTTGTTAGTACAAAAATTATATATTACACCGTTCTTTTGGATAAACATTACCCCTCGACCTATAGGAATGTCGTACCCACAAAAGCTACATTTTTTAACTTTGACCATGATGCATCATCGAAAATATTTCATTATTATTTTTCTTTTTTAAAAAGTTCGGCTTCTCCATATTTTGTAACTTTTAGGTTAATTAATGTCATATCACTTGTTACTTCATTACCTCTCACGGTTCTTCTCTTTTTTTCTCCGTTTCTTCGAGGTTTAAATCCAATACTTCTTTTAGAAACAAGAATTTTCTTTTTAACAGGGCCATGTACATCCTTCCTCATGGGGAATCCTGATGAGTCACTCCCCCCGGTAATTACGAATTCATAATTAGGAAATCCTACAAGCCCACCTTTAATAACATCACCAATTTTCATCCCTTCAAATCGAAATTTTTTTTCATCAATTTCAATAAGCTTGGATAATCCTTTTCCAGGTCCTTCAGTACCACCACTGATGTTTAACTTATATACTATTTTTTCAGAAGACACGATATATCATACTTGAACTTAAAAAAGCAAGAATAACTCCATAAATGTTTATTTTCATAAAAATTTTATGGAATTTTAGGATTTAGATTAATTTTCTAAATTGATGCATATTATGAAATTTATTTTAAAGATAATAACCTTATAAATTATATAAGAATTTAATGGATAACTATATATGCAGATATTTGAAGTTATAACACTCACAGAATTTCCGTTTATGGAAACAAGAGAAGTGCATCAAGGGAGTATAGTAAGTGATATTTTAAACGAAACCAGTAAAGAGAGGGTATATTTGCTGGTAGATCATGATACAAAGAAAATTTGGACTTTCAATGGTTCGCACAGCTCTTTCATAGTTCAAATATATGGTGGTATTTTGGCTGGAATGTTTCGGCAACAATTAAGATTATTTTATAGAGTATATCCATTAAACATTTATTCTATTGATGATCAAGAATTTCAAGAAATTTTAGAAAAGCCACTTGGTGCAGGTCGCGCCAAACCTATTGAGAAAAGTGATTTTTCTAAACCTACTCAAGATAGATTTATAAGAGATGTCTCGATTGTAAGCCCTAAAGCAAATAAGGCAATTGAATACATAAATAGTTTTCCCAAACCAGAAGAATTAATAAGGCGATTCATAATAATCGGGGGAACTATATATATTGATGAAGAAGTCGTAGAAACTTTCCTTAAAGAAGAAAAAACCGTTATTAATCCTATAAAATTAGGACGTTTAAACAATGGTTTTACTTTTTTCAAAGATCATAATTACTCCACTCGATTAGTTATAAAAAATCGAAAAATCCAAGGAATAGAATTATATATACACGAAGATGATAAATCTCCCCCATTGGAATCACAAATCCCCGTAATATACGAAGAAAAATTTAGTAAACCCGGCTCTTTTAATGCTTTAACCAAGGCATTTCAAATTCCTGATCAATTACCTGAAGACAATGAAATAAGCACTCAAGATGATTCTACTAATCAATCCTAAAACTTCTAAACCTACAGAAGTCCAAACTGATTTTTTTAGAGAGCCTAACTTAGGATTATTATATTTATCAGCGATATTAGATTTAAGTAACACTCCAGTTGATATTTTGGATCTTGAACAATTTAAAGATTTAAACAAATCTGAATTTGAAAATCTGATAAGACAAAAAATAACTGGTTATAATATTTTTGGGATTACATCTCTTACAAATACTTTTCATATGGCGCTTGATGTTGCCAGAATCATAAAATCTCAAAAGCAAAATAATTACGTAATTATGGGAGGACCCCACGTATCTTTCTTGTATAGAGAAATTTTAAATAATGACTCAAAAGCAGAAAGATTAATCGATTTTATTTGTGTTGGCGAATCAGAGTATTCTTTATTAAGTCTCATCAAAATTCTACAACAACACATTACTAAAAAAAAAAGGTTAGAGACGTTTGAAGAAAAAATTAATTTAATTAAAGGGATTTCTTATACAAATTCGAAAGGGAAAATTATATTTACAGGATTCCCTGAAGAACCTATAAACTTAGAATTATTACCTTTACCTGCTCGTTATAAATTATCGCAAGAGAATTACTTTTATACTGTTGCGAGTGTCATTGTAAACAGAGGTTGCCCCAATGAATGCTCTTTCTGCTCAAGGCAAAATTTATTTAAAAAAACAAGAATTAGAAGCATTGAATCTATATATGCAGAAATAAATGACATTCTTTCATTACAAACTTATAATTATATCAATTTTTATGATAACATCAACATAAATAGAAAATTTTTTAGAAATTTTTGTGAGATGTTTGTCGAATATGAAATTACTATACCTTGGGGTTGTGAACTCCGGATAGATACTATAAACTCTGAAGACGCTCGCTTGTTAAAAGAGGCAGGATGTCAATTAATTGCAACTGGGATTGAATCTGCTAATAAAACAGTTCTCAAAAAAAATTTTAAATATCAAGATCCAGAACAAGTAAAGAAAGGAATTATAAATTTAAAAAAATACGATATTGCAATTCAAGCATATTTCGTATTAGGACTTCCTGGCGAAACAAAAAACAGTTTTTACCAGACAAATGAATATATAGACTCTTTACCTTTAGATGAGGGAGATGAAATAAATTACTTTGTAGCAACTCCTTATCCCGGATCTCGTTTGTGGGATGAGAAAGAATATTTTGAAATAAATATATTTGAAAAGAACTTTGCTAAATACGATTGTAATCATATAATTTTCGAAACAAAAGAATTAAAGAAAGAAAAATTAGAAAAACTATATACTTCAGCAAAAAAAATTGAAAAAAAATCTACTGAAAGATATAAGCAATAATTCAAAATGGTGAGTGTCAATTCCTAGTGATTTTACACAAAGAATTATAAATATAATTAAAAACATTCCGGAGGGTAAAGTTCTCACTTATGGATTTATTGCTAAAATAGCAGGAAATCCTAAAGCCGCAAGACAAGTTTCTTGGGTTCTTCATTCTTCAAGTAAGAAATATCATTTGCCATGGCACCGTGTCATAAGTTCAAATGGTAAATTATCTATGTCGTCAATTGAGGATAAACAGTATCAAAAAAAACTGTTAGAATTAGAAGGAATTGAGTTTTCAGGTGAATTTAAAATTGATCTGAAAAAATATCTCTGGAATATCGATTCAATTGAAGTTATTTAGATTTTTTATATATTAAAGCCTTGTTCTATAAGGTAAACACGTTGGAAATGTCCTAAAAAACAACGAAAATGCTGTATCCTCTTTTCCTTCCCTAAAAAGTTTCCTAATACCTTCTAAATTATCTTTCTGGTTATTAATTACTTTAAGATCCAAACCCATCTGAGCAAATCGTGTGATTCTTTCATCTATAAACTGAGCAATTCTATTTCCGTTATCTTTTTTAAAATTTCTAAAATCTTTTCTGCACGCTATTACTACTTTACCATATCCAGGTTTTTTAGGGAATTTACCTTCTGCTATTGTGTATGTGATTTAATTTTCACCCTTTCTATTAATTTTTATTCTTTGATATAAATGTCAATTTGGTTATTTATAATTTTTGAATTTTAATAAAAAACTGCTTTATTAAACCTTAGAAAGAAATTCGATATTTTGAGAAGCTACTATGCATGATCCTTTTATTATATATTTCATAATTTCTCTATAATATTTCAAAACAAAAAAGATAATAAAATGCCACAATTTCAATCCTTTCTTATGGAACGTTGGATGTCCAAGTATGAGCAAGAAGTTGAATTCAACCTATCCGAAAGTGGTGTTCATCCAATTTTGCTCAGCGACCTATTATCAGATAATCCTAATAATATCGACCAGTTGCTTGCTACCGATCTTAACTACCCATATGTTAATGGTATCCCTGAATTAAGAGAAAATATTGCTGCGTTGTATGATGGTGCTACCATAAATAATATTTTAGTTACAACAGGGGCAATTGAAGCTAATTATAACACTATTCACACACTACTTAATACCGGCGATGAAATCGTTATTATGCTACCTAATTACATGCAAATTTGGGGTATTGCTAAGAATTTTGATTTCAAATTAAAAACATTCCATCTGCGAGAGGAAAATGGTTGGAAACCTGATCTAGATGAGTTAAACGAAATTGTAACCAGAAATACCAAATTAATAGCTGTTTGTAATCCTAATAATCCCACTGGTTACATCCTTACCGAGAATGAAATGAAAGCAATCATAGATATAGCAGAACAAGCTAGGGCATGGATTTTAACTGATGAAGTCTACTGCGGCGCTGAACGTTTAACGGATAAACAAACCCCCTCTTTTTTTGGACGATATGACAGACTTGTAGCAGTTGGTAGCATGAGTAAAGCGTATGGATTACCAGGACTACGTATTGGATGGGTAATTGCTCCTGTTGATACTATAGATCAAATTTGGGCACGGCATGAATATACTACCATTAGTGCTACGATGTTATCAAACAAACTTGCTGCAATCGCACTCTCTCCTAAAGTGCGACCACGTATTATACAACGCACTCGTAATTACATTCGTAAAGGATATCCTATCTTAAAACAATGGATGGATGACCATGAAAATACATTTAGTGTTGTGCCTCCACAAGCAGCCGCAATTGCTTTTGTTCGATATCATTTAGACATCAACTCCACTGAATTTGCAGAGCGATTACGTAAGGAAAAAAGCGTTTTTATTGTACCCGGGGATCATTTCGGTATGGATAAATTTTTTCGGATCAGTTTTGGATTACCCCCAGATTACCTTACATCAGGACTTAATCGTATACACGATTTAATCATGGAGATAAAGAGATAGCATGTCTATATCTCAAATTAACAAAATTGAAAATGAAATTTCTGAAATGAAAGAATTTCGGTATTTTTACCACAATTTTCTTTAAATCTTTTTTATTATTTAAGGGATAATTCAATCAATAATTTTATTAATAGAAGATTAACTCTAGATAATTGTAGTGTTATCTCAAAAATACATTATTATAAATAAATAAACTCTCCAAAATTAATAAAAAGAAATATTTTATAATTAAAAAAGGAAAATCATATGGCTAAAAATGAATATTTTATCGGAGAAGCACTGATCGGAGAAGCTCCCAATCTAGCTCATGTAGATTTAATAGTTGGTTCAAAAGATGGGCCTGTCGGAATTTCTTTCGCAAATGCGTTAAGTACTCCTTCAAAAGGTCACGGTGGATTGCTCGGAGCTATACGTCCTAATCTCTTATCCAAACCAGTCTCTTTGATCGTTCCTAAGGTCACTGTGTCAGATATGGAAGATGCTAACAAAATATTTGGTCCTGCTCAAGCAGCAGTAGCAAAAGGTATTGCTGATGCCGTAGAAGAAGGTTTAATCCCTATGAATAAATTGGATGATTGGGTAATAATCGTGAGTGTGTTTATACATCCTGAAGCTACAGATTACCGAAAAATCTATCAATATAATTACGGTGCTACAAAGTTAGCAATTCAGAGAGCTCTTAAAAATTATCCTCCAATTGAAAAGATATTTTATGATAAAGACCGCGCAAAACACCCAGTTGCGGGGATTCGAGTACCTAGACTCTGGCGTCCACCATATATACAAGTAGCATTAGATCATCCTGCCTTGGAAAAGCAAATTAAAGTTGTTAAGGAATTACCAAAGAGTGATCGTATCATACTTGAAGTTGGAACACCTTTTCTTAAGAAATATGGTGTAGAATCGATTAAACAAATTCGGGATGTTGCCAAAGACAAATTTATAGTTGCTGATTTAAAGACATTGGATGTAGGAAAATTAGAAGTTGATTTTGCCTTTGATGCAACTGCTGACGCTGTCGTAGCAAGTGGATTAGCTGCTACTGCTTCACTTGATAAGTTTATCTTAGAAGCACAACGACTTGGAATTCACGCATTCGTGGATACAATGGAAGTTCAAAATCCTATAGAGAAGCTGGGTTCGCTAAAGCAAACTCCGGATGTCGTTATAATTCATAGAGCTATAGATGTTGAACAGTCAACAGAAGGAAAATTATCCCCTGACGCTCAGCAAAAGCAGAGATGGACACTAGTACCGAAAATTAAAGAATTATATGCAAGTCAAAAGAAGGCTTCAGGGCGAGATAGAGTATTAGTCGCTGTCGCTGGAGGTATTGAGCCAAGTTCTGCTGCATATGCCTTGAATCAAGGAGCAGACATTTTAATTGTAGGGCGTTTCATCGCATCATCTAAAGATATTAAATTTGCTATGAGACGGATGCTTAATGTTCTCCCAGGATATCAAGACATTGACTTAAAGAGAATCCACTCGGAAGATGATGACAACACAGTTGAAAAATCAGGTGGACCAAAATGGGATTAAGTAAAAAAGCTACATGGGATTAATTTTTTTTAGATCTCAGTTTATCCTAAATTTTTTTTAAAATTCTGATTATAAAGTTTTATTTTTAAAAGGCATTTAAATGTAAAAAGAGAGAAATCACAGTTTTGTTAAAGACTATCTTTAAAATAAATTTATATCAATTAACGAATTAAATACAACTATTAAAGTAAAACTTTAATATTAGTAAATAAGAAGGAGTTTATAGAAAATGCCAGATAAGTATAATGTTGACATGACTCTTGGTGATCTTTTAGAAGATGAGGTTTCTGGAAAGTTCATTAGAGAAAACCTAAAACAGCTCGTTGAAAGTCCTCAAGCCCAAATGGCTATGGGTTTTAGTTTACGCCAGATTCAAGAATATTCTGAACAGATGGCTCCTGGACAATTTTCAAAGGAGCAACTTGAAGAACTTGATAAAGCCTTAAAGGCACTGTAAAATCATACGTCTTTTTAAAACTAATTCTATATTTTTTTTTTTGGTTTAGTTTACCGATAAATTGTTTTAGAGTGAGCTGATTCCCAAGAAGAATTTACTTTTTTTATTTATTTTTTTACGTAGATTTATCCCTCGGATTTTCAGAATATACGGATTTTCTTTCATCTTGAGGTTGAACTAGAAGAAAATGAATTCTTTCAAGCACCAATAAGAAAATAATGTTTACAAAATCAGATGAGTAATAAAAAATTGAAATTATTGAGTTTAGGCAATAGAAATCTGCTTAAACCATATTAACCAAGTTCTATTACTCCATGATATTATCAATAATTGCCCTTCCTACGATTTTTCCTTGCTCTAATTCCTCAAATACTTGATTCAATTCTGAAAGATTCGCAACTCTACCTATATGAGTTTTAACTTTACCTTCTGCTGCTAATTGGACTAATTCTCTCATTTCTTCTACAGTACCCACTAACGATCCCACTATATGTAAACCCTTTAATATAAACTCAAATGGATTTATTGATATCGATCCTTCCTTAAAGGCAGGTAATCCCACAGCAATAAGTACACCCCCTGCCTTAAGCAATTTTAAACCAAGCTCAAAACCTGCTATTTTTGATGAAAATACTATGCTTGCGTATACACCGCCAAGCTTCTTCTTAACGAACTTCATTGCTTCACTAACCTCTACGGCATGATCTGCTCCCAGTTTTTTAACAAATTCCAATTTTTCAGGGCCTATATCCACTCCGATGACCTTATATCCGAATGCTTTAGCAATCTGTACTGCATAGTGTCCAAGCCCCCCCGCAGCACCAATAATAGCAATTAATTTGCCTGCTGGTATTCCAAACTTAGCAAGTTTTTTGATAGCGCTATATGCTGTTAAACCGGCACATGCTAATGGAACTTCTCTATCACTTATTTCATCAGGTAATTTTACTAAAGCTTTTGCCCAAATTGAAACATATTCACTATATATTCCAATAAGATTCTTACGCTGTAAACACAACATAGGTTTTCCAGCAAGGCAATATTCACAAGCTCCACACCAATATCCTCCTGCTGTTCCACCCAGACCCAATATAACTCTATCGCCCTTCTGCACAAAAGCCTCAGCACCAGCACCTAATTCCTCAACTATTCCTATACCTTCATGCCCCAGAGGGAATGGCGGTGTTGCTACGGGCCAATCCCCATAAGCGAGATGTAGATCCGAATGGCAAACACCTGCGCTAGAGATTTTAACTAAGGCTTCTTCATGTCCAGGGGAAGGTTTAGGGATATCTTTAATAGTTATATTGCCAAATTTTTCAACTATAACTGCGCGCATTTTAATCTTGTCCTCTCTTTTTTTAAAAACTTATCATATTTCGACTTTTTTCATATAATATGATTGAAAATTTAATCTAGTCTTAAAAATTTAGGTTTTTTCTAAAACCAATTTCTTTTATTAGTTTTCCCAAATTCCTTTGAGTTCCAATAAAATTATTTTAGCTTTCGTCTTATCCCTTAATTATTTTAAAATTCTGATGAAAAAAAAGAAATATTATTAATTTAACGACCAACTTTTATGGCAATTAATTCTCCTTTTGCACATAATTTATTTCTTGAATAAACAGAACAGGAAACAGTAATTTTTTTATCGGTAGCATCCTCAACTTTAGCACGCAATGTGATTGGCCTTCTTATAGGTATCGGCATCAAATATTTTACTGTTAATGTACCACTAACAATGCCAGGGTAAGGAACCTCGCCAAGTTCTCTCCCCTCTTTTTTATATAAGTGAGCAATAGCAGTATTACCACAATGACACTCTACAATTGAAGCGATAATCCCTCCACTTACAGTACCAGGGAATACCATATGATATTCTTTTGCTTTCCACTCACAAACTGCTTCATCTCCATCCCATTAACTCTTGATTTGTAAGCCATGTTCATTATTTCTTCCACAACCCCAACATTGAGTTGCTATTTCAGGCCATTGATCCTGAAAATAGACTCTTTCTTGTTCTTCAACCATTTCTTTACTACCTCAAAGCTTTATAATCAGTTTAAATTGAAATTTCACTAAAGCTACTTTAAAATAAAAATTTAAATTGTACCCATATTACAAATAGATTACTTTTATAACTTTCCTTCTGGTTCTCTCTTTATACTTACTTTAATAGTCTATTCAATTTTTTTGGTTCTAAAAAGGAAGGAAATCATTTCATATATAATCAGATTTATGGTATTCTACCATTCTTGAATTTGATTTTTTAATAAATAAAAAATTGAGAAAAAATACAATATCGATTAACCAACTTTTTCATAAAGAAAAGCGAAATTATTTATTCATAACCTTTTTTTCTGAATAGAGAGAAATTTTAAAATAAAAAAAAAATAATTATTTTTTGATAGATATGAAGAATCCCTTAAATATTGAAATTCTTTCTCAAGATTTAGAATACTGTATAAAAGCTTTTGAAAATGATAAATTTAATTTAATGAACATTGCTGCCAATCGTCTCATGGAAAATAGTATTTTTCTTGAAACTAAAGAAATATTTCTTATTGCAGCAATCCTTAAGGATATTGCAAATGATTATATCGGTATATTTCAAAATAAAAGAAATATTTTCAATTCTGCTAAAGTAATAGGAAAAAAAACGATTACATCTATTAAAAATAATTTTTATCAAGGCATTAATATTGAGAGATTGTGGCAAGAGTTTCAAGATTTTACAGAAAAAATTAATGAATTTCATAAAGATGAATTAGAATCCGAAGTTTATATGAAAAATATCGAGTTTACAAGCATAATTTTTAGAAAGATATTAGAATTCTTAGAAGAAAATAAAGAAAGTTTAAAGAAAATAAATAGTACTTTAATAAATGGAGTTTTAGGGGTAATGATAAGAATAATGAAAAACCATTCTTGCGCACTCAAAGAAAATATGGTCTACTTGTATTTTAAACTACTGTCTATTTTATACAACTATGTAATTGAAAAAAACTATTCTAAAGAGGAAATAAATGAAGATGATTATCAAAAATATTTAGAAGTCCATATTAATTTTATTGTTAAAAATTATCTTAATGATAGTCTGGATTTTAATAAATACAATTCTGAACTTTGGGAAATTGGTAAACAATATAGAGAATTATATTTCCTATTTAATCCACCAAGGATAGTAACCAAAACTCCAGTTTTAGAACAAGTTCCAGCACTTGTTCGAGTTCCTATAACACCTTCTAACCAAGGAATTAAAAAAGAAGAGAAAGAAGAAAAAGAAAATTAAACAGATTTAAGGAAAAATGGAATCAATTGAACCTGATTTGGAAACATCATTGGACAATCCCATAATTTATCACAACAATGATACATCAAGTGTTAAATTATCATTTGGTACTAATGCTACGGGAATTGTTGATGTTTTCAAGAAAGGAATTGAGAGCCCTGATGTTGAGGAAAATATATATTATTGGGAACAAATTCTACATACTGTTAAAACACCAGTAAGACTATTATTACAATTTAGTAACAAAGTAGAGAATTTAATCGTTCACAATTCAATTTTTAGGAAATTCATAAGTCAAATAGAAAGAAGTTTAAACGATTTTATCGAACAAGAAAAAGTGAGTTTGGAAAATACAATTCTTTTTGAAGGAGATTGGGAAATTCCAGATTATGAGAAACTTGTACTCTATTTAAACTTTCAAGGTATCCCCTTCAATCAAGAAATGTTTTTGTGGAAAAAAATAAATACTCTAATATACGGTAGAATAAAATCAATGATTCTTATAAGCTCAGAAGAAAGTGCCAGAAAAATTAAAGAATTGAAAAGGAATTTTTTCATAAAACTCGTGATGTGAGGGAGATTTAGTGAGAATATATTTTAATCCAGAGATTTTCCTAGATGTCGCGAAAAGCATAAAAGATAACGATAATTTAGATGAACAAGGAAAATTCAGAACTGTAATAGGGCGAGCATATTATGCTGCCTTTTTAACAACAAGAGAATATTTGATAAGATATAAAGCAAAAAGATTTGATAAAGAACGTCAACATCAAGATGTTCTTGATGTTTTAGATGAGCTTGATGAGACTATATTAAAAAATATGTTAGATAAATTAAGAGATAATCGAGTAAAAGCTGATTATCACTTAAATACAATGTTAGATAAGAAATTCTGTGAGAATAGTATAGTTCTTTCGGAAGAAATAATAAATTCAATAGATGGGATTTAAATCACCTTCTTTTCACAAATTAATAGTTTTTCCAAAAAAAAAGACAAAAAATAATTAGTGAGGGCATATAAATGGGGAGAAGATCTTGGATTTTTTTCGTCTATTCAAAAGACACCGCCAAAAAGGTCAAATTTTTTTGTGAAAAAAACGATTGCATTATTTTCATTGTTCATTATGTTATAATTAATGGTGCTATTGAAACCAAGGCAAGAGTAGGCATCGTTCACGGAAATAAATTAGATCAAACACCAGCTATACTGACTCAATCTGATGGAAATTCGATAATGAGAGAAATGGTAAATCAAGGAATTATTAATCATAGTGATATTATATATTTAGATAATGTTGCACTAAAAGAACTTGAAGACACAGGAGACGGCTATAAATTGAAGAAAGCAGTCTATTTATCTGAACAAGAATTTTTTGAACATTTAGAAAATGAATCCTTTCCAAGGAGAAAAATTGAATTTTTACCTTAATAGAAAATTTGTAATCTTAAACAATTGATTAAAAAAGTAGAAAAGAGAAAAGGATTAAATTTTTAAATATTGTTTTTTTACTAACTATATTTCTTGGTCAACCTACTCTGCCATATTTACTTAATCGGCCTACTATTCGCTTGAAAAATAGGACCTATAAACTGGCTGTACAAAATAGAATATGCTGTCTGATTAGAAACAACCGCGATCATCTCTGATTCTTTCTCTGAATGGGGACAGAGTATTACTTCTTCTGCATCGCGGGTTAAGGCGTAAAAATCGGCTGCTGTCTGCAGTTGGCGAAATTGTATATTTCCTAATTGTTGCATTTTTTTAATTATTCCAGAGTAAGTCTGAAGGTCAAAATGTGAAGTGAGCATAAATCTAGCAGCTTTCTTTTGAAAAGCATATTCAGAAACAACTTGTAAGATTTCAGGGACTACAACAGGAGTAACAATGATAATTGAAGATTTGACTCGATAGATTGCGTCTTTCATTGCATTAATCATAGCTTGCCTACCGATTACCTGCCAAGATGTAACCTTAGATATTTCTGGGATTGAGCTAGAAGCATGATGAATATCTTTTAATTTTTCTTCATCATTTTCACCCAGTTCAGTTGCATCATCAATTGAATTCATAAATTGGAGGGTAAAATCGGCAATAGCATCTTTTACATTTTGAATGGTATCCCGAGTGGTATTTGATAAACTATTTTGCAGGGTTTTTGCGTTTTGCTCATATTTTGATTTGTGGCCACCCAACATATCAGTTAACATCATGTCCATATCTCTCGATTCAGTATTCCATAGACTAATTTCACTATTAATTTTTTCTGTACAATCTCTTTTGCCATTAGTAAAATTAGTATCGACTTCTCTTGTCCAATCAGCATTGATTTTCTTAATTTCAGTATCGAAATTTGTGTAGTGTCTCAACGAACCTTCTCTATGATTGGTGATGGCTTCATCATATTGTCGATGATGTTGTTTTAGAGAGTTCTCTAGAGAATCTTTTAATTTAAGGGTCGTATCAGAGCAATCTTTGATACCACTTTGTAATGTATCATCAACTTCTCCAGCCATATCTGTAGCTAACGTTTCTAATTGAGCATCAATAGTTTCTTGAGTTTTATAATCTAAATCATTAGTTTCAGTGGCTAGATTTTCATGTTCAGTTGACATTATATTTGTAACGTCAGTTTTTATTTCATCCGTAGTATTCCTTGTATTTTGAACATAATCGTCACTTACTTTAATGAACCCATCTTTCATTGGCTCAGTGTAAGTTAAAATGCTTTGTATGGTGGTTTCATGTCTTGCTTTGTATTTTTTCTTTTTTCCCATCCAAAAAAATCCCTTTTTAGCCATATCTTCAGAAAAATCAGTAAATCTATTCGCGTGTTCAAGTAAGTTGTCAATTAGTGTTAAAGTCATGCTTTTAAAATCATTAGTCTGATCAGTAAGCGTTCTGTGTCTATCATCAACACTAGCTTTTAAATTCATTTGTAAGGTGTCTGTAGTGTTTTTAACATGGGTTGTATGTTCTTTTAATATATTTGAAATCCTTTCTTTTAGATCTGTAACAACTTTATCCATTCGCTCTAGATATTTCTCTAAAATTTGTTCCATTTTCGGTTTTAGCTGATTTGCAATATTTTTATGCCTTTCTACATGTTCATCAAGATCCATTTTTAATTCTTTATCTAAGTTTTCAACTCGTGTTGAAAAATCATTCAACAAATTCTGGATTAAAGTAGTTAAATTTTCTTTAGTTTTATTTATCTCAGTTTCATTGTTACTAACGCTTGATCCAGATATACTTTTTAGATTTGCGTTTAATGTATCCGTAATTGTATGTATATTATTTTCAAGAGCTTTGGTAGTTTCTGTAAATCGATTTGTAGCACGTTCAATTCGATTCTTTTTAGTATTATTTTTTGCATCTGAATCTTCGAAAAAATCCTTAATTTGAGTATCTACTGCTTTTTCGATCTCTTGAAGGCTTTTATTTTGTATTCCTTCGAGTTTCTCAAAACGACTAGATTGATCTCCTAAAATATTATCTTTTATTTTTGCAATTTCATTTCTAAAGATTTCGGATTCATTAGTAAATAATTCAAAGAAAGGTTCAAGAGGGATATATCTATCAACTATTCCTTCAATTTTTTTTAGGAAGCCTTTTTCAACTAACCAATTGGTGACTTCTGCCACAGTCTCATACTGCAAATCTCCATACTCTTCAACAAGAGTCATATACACTTCAGAAGTGGTAGCACGTGGAACTCTTAAATAGACTAAATAGATATTGATATGTTCTTCAGTAAAACCATATCGAGTGAATACTTCCTTCGTAAATTCTTTTAAAGACATAAATTTATCTCCATAAATACTATGAATTTGAAATTCAAATTAAATTAAACTTAAGATGAATTATAATATTTTAATTTGAATATCTTTAATAATATTTTCAAAATTATAAAAATAACTTAAAGTTCAATAAATTTGAATTTTTTATGAATTTCACAGAATATCTTGCATTTAATTTTATTTAATAATGGATTTCCCCAAAATTTTACTTCTAGCGTAATTTATCAAACCATTAGCAGATATTATTTCTTGTAAGAAAGAAGATATTTTTTTTACTTGATATTCCTTCTTAGTGGAAGTATCCTTAATGATTCCTTCTGTAAATATTATTTCTAAAACATCATTAGTATTTATGTTCTCAATCTTATTAAATTCAATTATAGGCACCCCTATATTTACAGAATTTCTAAAAAATATTCTTGCAAACGAGGGGGCGATTATACATTGAATTCCTGCTGCTTTAAGAGCAATTGGTGCTTGTTCTCTGCTTGATCCGCATCCAAAATTAGCTCCAGCAACCATTATTGTATAACCGAATTTTTTTGCTTTATGAATAAATTTAGCGTCTAAATCTTCCATACAATGTTTAGCTAGATATTCAGGTTCAGACATAGTCAAATATCTAGCTGGAATGATTAAGTCTGTATTTATATCTTTTATATCATATTTTATAACTTTTCCAATCATATTATCAACCTTAAATAAAATCTGGTGATGTAATATATCCTTTAATGGCTGAAGCAGTAGCAATTGCAGGATTTGATAAATATACCTCACTTTCTATATGGCCCATCCTACCTGAAAAGTTTCTATTCGTTGTTGAAATGGCTCTTTCTCCAGCAGCAAGAACCCCCATATGCCCTCCTAAACAAGGACCACAAGTGGGAGGTAAAACAATAGCGCCAGCATTAATAAAAATCTCTATTAATCCTTCTTTTAATGCTTGAAGATAAATATTTTGAGTTCCTGGAATAATAATACACCTAACATCATGATGAATTTTGAGATTCTTTAAAATACTAGCAGCAATTTTCAAATCTTCCAATCGACCATTTGTACAAGAGCCTATCACAGATTGATCTATTTCTATTCTCATATTATTTACTTCTGAAATTGGTTTTGAATTTTCAGGTGAAGGAGGTAAAGCAATTTGAGGTTCAATAGTTTTACATTCGAATTCTATAACATCAATATATTCTGCATCTTTATCACTTTTATACACTTTATATTTAGAATTTCCAATCTCTTTCAGATAATCTCTTGTAATTTTGTCAGGCTCTATTATCCCATTTTTAGCCCCTGCTTCAATTACCATATTACACATCGTAAATCTATTATCTATGGATAGAGTATTAACAACATGTCCGGTGAATTCTATAGCTTTATAAGTAGCTCCATCAACACCTATTTGACCAATAGTAAATAAAATTAAATCTTTTCCAGAAACCCATTGATTTAAATTGCCAGAAAAAATAATTTTTATTGATTCAGGTATTTTAAGCCAACATTTTCCTAAAGCCATTGCTACACCTAAATCTGTAGAACCAACACCGGTAGAAAAAGCACCAAGTGCGCCGTATGTGCAAGTATGGGAGTCGGCACCAATAAAGACATCTCCTGGTCCTACTAATCCTTGCTCTGGTATAAGGCAATGTTCAATTCCCCCATGACCGACTTCAAAATAATTTAAAATGTTATATTTATAAGCAAAATCTCTAAGTATTTTACACTGTTCTGCTGAGGCAATATCTTTGTTTGGCGTAAAATGATCAGGAGTCAAAATTATTTTGTTTTTATCAAAAAGACCTTTCTCTGATCCTTTAATTATCTTTTCAAAAACATCAATTGCAATAGGAGCAGTAATATCATTTGCTAAACATTTATCAACATTAGCTAAAATAAAATCTCCGGCAACAGCAGACTTATTGTCACAATGGGCTCTCAGAATTTTCTCTGTTATTGTTAACTCCATATTTTCTTTACCTTACCTTTGCTTAATAGTAATCCATAGATTAACTTATACATATATTAGAGGTTTTATTAATTGCTAGATGAGTTTTTTTTCTTGACTATAAGGTTAAGTCCTTTTAGTAATGATAAAACTGAGCTCATCACGATATCTTCATGAGTTGCACTTGTTTTTACAATGTGATTGCTTTCTATATCCATTATTTCAATAGTAGTATGTCCTAATGCTTCAGTTCCCCCCGTTATAGCATCAATTTGATAATTTAATAGCTTAATTTTACTCATTGGCTCAAAACATTTAATAATAGCATTAACTGATGCATCTACAGGGCCAACTCCTATTGATGAGGCTACCTTCTCAATACTATTTCCATTATCATCAATTTTTAAACGTACAGTAGAAGTGGGAGTAATAGATCCAGTTAGGACTGTTAATTCTTCGAGTTTTACGAATTGATCTTCTTCGGGTAGTTCTTCGAAAACATCCTTTAAAATTGCATAGAAATCTTCTTCCGTTACCTCATGTCCTTTATCTCCAAAAGCTTTAACATGATCCATAATATTGGAAAATTGAACGTCTGTAGTATGAACACCTAAATCTTCTAATTTTGCTTTAAGTGCATGACCTCCTGTATGTTTTCCCAATTTTATTGATTGTTTAATTATTTCTTCAACATTGTCAGAACGTCTAATCCCTATTAATTCGGGTGTTATAGGTTCGTATGCACGAGCATGTTGAATCATTGCATGAGCGTGAATACCTGATTCGTGTGCAAATGCATTCTGACCAATTAACGGGGTCAATCTACCAATAGATACTTTCCCCCCGCATAGGCTTTCAACTAATTTTGCTGTTGGAAAAATCAATCTTGTATTTATCTGCATTGGGATTTGATATAGCGCATAAAGAGACATAGCAGTTTCTTCAAACGACGCATTTCCTGCTCTCTCACCTAACCCTAATATTGTTGTTTGAGCTTCTGAAGCACCATTTTCAAATCCCGCTATTGTATTTGCCACAGCTAATCCAAAATCATTATGGCAGTGCACCGCAATCCGTACATCTTTAGGCAATAATTCATAATTTTTCCTAACAATATATCCAAATGCGGTTGGAGATATTGTTCCAACAGTATCAGGTATGTTAATTCGAGTAGCTCCGCTTTCAACAGCAGTTTGATTAACCTTGATTAAATAGTCTAAGTCTGAACGTGTTGCATCTTCAGCTGAAAACTGAATCTCAGAATAATGTTCTTTGGCGTAAGATATCAATTCTTTAACATTATCGACAACTTCTTCTCTGGTCATTTTTAGCTTTTCTTTCAAGTGTAAGTCTGAAGTTGCAATAAATACATGAATTGAATCCATATCTGCTTCAATAACCTTATCAATATCAATCTTCTTAATACGAGCTAATCCTATTACTTCTGAATCTAAACCAAGTTTCGCAATTTCCTTGCAGGCTTCAAAATCGCCTTGTGAAATGACTGGAAATCCTGCCTCAATTACATCTATACCCAGTTCATTTAATGATTGGGCAATAGATATTTTTTCTTTTAGTGGAAAGCTAATTCCTGGAGTTTGTTCTCCATCACGAAGAGTAGTATCGAAGAAATATGCTTTTTTGGGTAGGATTAATGTCCCTCGAATTTTTTCCATCATATCGGAAACCATAATATCGCTTTTTTCATTCATTTCATTTAACCTATTTAAATTTCTTTTAAAGTTAATAACCTTCTTATTTTTATGAAGGAAATAAAGATACGTCTTCAAAAATAAAGAAGGTTTTTCATAATAATAATAAGTGTAAGCTTAATACACTTGGGCACAATTCTAATGAAGAATGAGACTTCAAATAATTGCTAAAGGAATAAGTTTCTAAATCTTGAAGTGTTTTCATTCTATTTTATCCCATTAGAATTTTATATTATAACATTAAATTATTTGTTATTTTAAAAATCTTTCTACTACCTTCACTTTGATGCTTATTTAATTTGACATTACTATACCTCAAATATAGATTAAAAAAAGCCTTTCAAAACATCTTTATATCTTATTTTTCAAATGGGGAAAATTATTCCTCAAAGCTTTTTATATCATTCCCTTTTTATTCCATAGATAAGTTTAGGTGTTTATAAAATGTCAAACAAATTTAAAAAAATACTTTTTGGTGTAGTAGTTCTTTCAATATTTATTTCATTTTATTCGATGAATACGATGGCAGCTAATGGGCAATCGCCCATTGATGTTCCTGGAGATACAATTCAAACTCGAATTCAAGCTGAAAACAGAACTCAATTACAATTTCGGGAGAGAACAAGGTTAACTTTTAACTGTAATGTTAATATTGAGTTAAATATTAGTTGTGAAGCAATGAAAATTGGAGCAAAGAATTTTGAAATTGAAATAGATGCAGAAAATGATCTTCACATGAATATGACTTGCACAGAAGAACAAATCCAACTTGGATTACAGAAAGGTCATACGTATCGAGTGAGAAATCGAAATCGCTTCAGATATGAAGAGGGATTTTGCGTGTCAATTCAATGCAATGATTCTTGTCAAGCGAAGCTTAAAATAGAAGCAAATAACAGAAATCAAAACGCGGAATGGGCATATTACGATGAAAGTACTGAAGAATGGGTTACGGTTCCAACTTCACTACAAAATGGATATTTAGTTTGTGATACTAATCATTTTTCAACATGGACTGTACTAATCCCTGAATCAGAAGATTTAACCATGATATACGTTATTGTTGGAGTCGTAGTAGGCATTGTAGTAATATTAGGAATAACAATATATCTTAAGAAAAGGAAATAATTAATATGAATGAATTTTATTAATAACACATTTTTTTTTTTAAAATTTTTATTTATTTAATTTAAAACATAAGAAATTGATATTAATTGGTTTTTTATAATACTATTAAATGGAAAACTCAAATTGTCTGTGCAATTATTTTATTCTTAATTCTATTTAATTACACTCTTTTCATTTGTTATGCTAAAGCTGCCAAAAATAAGAACATTCCTGGATTCTGGACTGAAGATAGAATTCAGCCATATGAAAGAGTCTCGTATCAATTCTTAAACAATATTACGTTTGAAATCTCCTCAAATACCCTTTTAGATCTTTATATAGAATATGAAAATGGAAGTGCTAACAAACAAACCTCTTTTGTTATTACTAATGAAAATCCACTTTCTCTAAATATTACATCTAAGAGTAGTTTGAAAAATTTTGGTTTAATAAAACAACCACAAGATCCAAAACAAGGAGAAAAAAAAATTAGATTTCAATATGATTTAGTTTTCAATTTCAAATCAAACGTTACAATTAGCAATCTTACTATCCAATATCTAAAAACTTCTCAATATGGGTTAAATTCGGATGCTTCTTATTCATTAGCACTATTTAAATTGGATCAGGAAGCATGGGAAATAATTGAAACTTACGAAAAAATAAACTCTTCAAATTCAGAATGTTATTTAGAAAGCTCACTTTTAAACATTGATGCAAATACTGACTATTATATTACTCTTATAGAAATTGGACTTGTTGAATATGATTATACATGGGTATATATAACAATACCAGTAATTATTGTTGGTATTATAGCATTAGCAATACTAATTTCAAAAAAGGACTATTTCCGTTACTTAAAAACAAGAACGATTCCGATTGAGAAAGGAGCTCATCGATTATCCTTAGATGATGTTTTAGAAAATGAAAATAGAAATAACATTATAGATTTAATTTTGAGTGAACCGGGAGTTCATTTCAATGAATTATTACGTAAAACAGGATTAGCTGCGGGCAATTTGGTTTGGCATCTTGATATTTTGGAAACGTATAAGATCATTGGAAAAAAACGAATAGGGAATTTTATTGCTTACTTTCCCTATTATCAAAAGAATCCTATTTCTAATATTGATTTAAAACTTCAAAAAAGTAAACTAACTTTAGAAGTATTGGAAACGATTGAAAATCATCCAGGAATATGGAACAATCTTATTACTAAAAAATTTAAAGTAGATCATAAAACGATTCTTTATCACATTAACAAATTAAAAGAATTAAATCTAATAAATATTAAAAAAGAAGGAAGAAAAAACAAATTCTTTCCTAATCTTGAATCTGAATATTTCAAATATAAGAACGGTAATGAAAAAGATTAACAAACCCTTTTTATATTAATATATTAGAGATTAGCTAACCAGGTATTAATTTCTGGAGTATATATTATCAGTAAAACTATAAGAGTTATAAAAATAAAACAAGATATGCTTTTAAATATTTTATGTCCTGTCATCTCAATATCTTCGGATCTTTGTTTAAATTCTTTCATTTTAGCACGATAAAACGCTCGTAGTCCTTTCCTTGTTAAAACTAATTGATTATGCAAAATTTCAATATATCCTCCTTCTAATAATCTATCTAAATGTTTTTCTGCAGTTATAGCTCCTAATTCATCATAAAAAAAGTCGGCAAATCCTTCGTAGTATTGACGCCCCCTTGACAACCCCTTAGAAAAATTAGCAATAAGCTTTTCTCGAGTAAGATTTTCTCTTCTAATGCTTCCTAAAATATACCCGGTTAAGCGATTTTCATAAATAGTATCTGCATACACTTTCAGAGAGGTAATATCAAAATCTTCTTCTTTCTTTATTAGTTCTGATATAAACTCTATTCCTTCTTTAAATACAAAACCCGCGATAATTATTCCAACAATGGCGTCAATGTAATAGATTTTAAAAACTGCAAACGTTAAACCAATAATAACACTTATAGAAAGTTTCACATTTAATGCAGAATCTTTAGAATCACTTAGAAGCGATAAGTTTCCTGAGGTTCTTCCAACCATTCCTTTGAGATACATTAAACAAACGTTCAAAACTATAGAAAGAAAACCAATAGAATAAGCTTGTACAGTTGGAACAATCGATTTTGGGTTAAGCAGATTTACAATTCCAGACCAAACCAACATGACCCCCGTAATCATCATTAATAAGATAATAAAAATACTTGCTAACTTGTCATTTTTAAGTTTTAATCCAATTATGATAATAATTGCAACTTTTATCAGATCTGTTAGGTTTTCAAAACCTTCAGTTAACATTCCTTGAGAGCCTAATTGGAGTCCTGTTAAAATCTTTAAAACTGAAAGAATAATTAAACAACCTGCTGATACTAGTAATACCGAAGTTTTAGAAAACAATAATCTCATCCAATAAGAAGTATGTAAATTCCAGAAATAACTTAATTCTACTAACTCCTTCCCACTTTTAGTAAGTTCAATTGTTTGATTTTCATTTACTTTAATTAATTTTTTCCGTTTGGCCTTTTGAATGTATTCTTCAACATCATTATCCTCAATAACAACTTGCTTTGTAGCTGAAATAAAGAAAACTCTCATTTCTGATTTTAAATCGTCAATATGATTAATTCCATCATAAATCAAGCACAAAAAACCATATAGAAAATCTTCATGCGGTTCTTTATGATGCCCTTCATAATATTTTGATACAAATTTTGCACCTTTATCTCTTGGACCAAATTTCAAGTCTTTTCGTGAATATTTTGACTTTAAATCTGTTAAAGGCATCGGATTAAGATGATTTTTAGAACAAGCAGAATATTTTTATATATTATTTAAAGAGTATTTTTAATGATTATTAAATTAAATACAATTAATGATTAGTTAGAGTAGTTAATATGATTGAACCGAAAGAATTTTTAAACTTTCTCAAAAGTAGAAGGAGTATTAGAGCATTTCAAGATAAACCTATTCCAGAAAAGGAAATTGAAATGATATTAGAAGCAGGACGATGGACACCAAGCGCTTCAAATCGTCAACCATGGCAGTTTATTGTAATTAAAAATAAGGATACTTTAAAGAAGATAGCAAGAGCCACTGGTTATGGATGGTTTATAGCAGAAGCACCAATTGCAATAGCAATTATTGGCAAAATAAGGACAAGTCATAAATGGTATATAATCGATACTTCCTTAGTTTCAATGAATATGATGTTAATGGCTTGGTCTTTAGGAATTGGCACTTGTTGGATTGGTTCAATTAATAAAGATAAAGCAAAAAAAATACTAGAGTTAGGCGACAACGACTATCTTCTAACTGTTCTACCTTTTGGTTATATTCGAGGGAATATTCCTGAACTAACTTATAGAAATCCTCTAAATAAAATCATAAAAGAAATATAGTTTTTTTTTATTCGTATTATAAATTTATTGTGACTTCATCAAGAGACTCTGGAGCTCTAGTTAATTTAATATAACCATCATTTGTAATTAATACCGTATCTGAATGTCGAAATCCCCCCAATCCAGGGATATATATTCCAGGCTCAACGCTTATAACCATATTTTCCTCAAGTAGTCGATCATATCCTTCAGCAAGAAAGGGTGCTTCATGTCCCGTGATCCCAAGCCCGTGTCCAGTTCGGTGGATAATATAATCCCTATAACCATTTTCTGAAATATATTTTCGAACTTTTTTATCTACTTCACTCATGATAACTCCCGGTTTCAATAAATCATACGCCAATGCTCTAGCATTATACATAATTTCAAATGGTTTCTTTGCTTTCTCTGGAACATAACCTAAAAAGAATGTTCTTTCTATTTCAACACCATACCCATCCACTTGAGCTGATACTATGGACACATGTGGTCCACTTTCTTCCATAGGCGCAAAAATATGGGGAATTAAATGAGGATCATGAGAAACAGAGGGGGGCCATACAGCACCTGTAGTTTCTGTTGCTCTAAAATTAGCTTCAGGGATATCTTGCACAATCTTAGAGGTCATGGCATCAGTGACCTCTTTATATAATGTGAATTCAAGAATTCCAGGACGACATTTTTTTAATAAAACTTTATGTCCTTTATTCACAACCTTACAAGCATGAACGATCCTGCCAATTTCATAATCTGTTTTAATAATACGTACCTCTTCAATAATATCTGATACAATTTTCTTTCCTGGAGTTTTATTAGCAATCCCTATAGGCATCGCTGCTTCAATTCCTACTTTAGCATCATTATCAATAAGCTTTTGATAATAATCATACCAGTTTTCATTACTTGGTGCTGGGAATTCATAATAAACTACAAACTCAAGTTCACATCGTGCTCTAGATTCAAAATGCCCCTTCTCTAAAAGAGGTATTAACATTTTGGGGAGTCCTTCTATCGGTATTATAAGGATAAAAGGACGTTCATGAACATAAAATGCAAAATTAGTTAAATAATAAATGTTGACTGGATCAAAAGAAATATAATAATCAAGATTTTCCCTCTTCATCAATCTACGCACTTTTTCCAGACGACTAGACAATTCTTCCTGATTAGGTGGGGTTTTAATTGGTTTTATTTGGGTAACCATAATTATCTCCTAACTTTATGAAATTCCTTATCTAAAATTAGAACTAATTTATTTACTATAAAGAATAAAGTCATTAAAGATATTTCTTAAAAAAATGTTTTATTCAAAAAAATGCCAATAAAAATAACAGTACTAGGAGATACACACATTAGGTTTTTTGAAGAATTACCCAAAGATATGTTAAAAGAAATTTTTGACTCAGATAGGGTTATACATGTTGGTGATTATACTTCTTTGGATGTTTTAGATGGTTTAATTGAAGCTAAAGGGGAAAGATTTATTGGAGTATATGGTAATGCTGATCCACAAAGTATTAGAGATAAGATCCAGATGAGGAGAATTTTAAAGGTTTTTGGTAAAAAAATCGGGATTACTCATCCTGCAATTGGTGGTCCAGAGGAGATTATAGAAAACAAAGTTTTGGCTGAATTCAAAAATGAAAATATTGATATAATAATTTATGGTCATACTCATGACCCCAGTATTATTTATAAAGGAAAAATTTTATTAATTAATCCGGGAAAGGGATATTTAGAATCAAATTATTATGGATCTCCAACAACGATCGCTATTCTTTTAGTAAGCGATAGATGTCGAGCAAAAATTAAAGAAATTTATTCATAACAATAAATAGAAAAATAAAAAATTCTTAAATATACTATTAGATAATTATTTGGTTCTTAGAATAACAGATCTAAAGTATAAAAATAGCGGCTGCTACTACTGACGCCCACTCATCCTCGTCTCTAACTGTTGCAGATGCTGTAATACTTTTTGTTTCTACTATTTTTCCATCCATTTTGAATACTTCTTTCTTTTCATCATAATTAGCATCAGGATCGAAATGAATCCCTAAAGTTGTTGCTAACATTTCTGCGGCTAAATCTTCAGCAGTTTCGCCAGCTTTTTCTGGTTTTACACCAAAAGTATGATATTCGGCTAAATATCCATATTGACTTTTCTCAGCTGGTTTTGCAACACCTATAGATGCACATATTACGCGATTATACTCATTAGAATCTACTCTAGCTAAAACAGCATATATAATCTGACCAGGTCGAAGTTGTTTTAAGCCATCTTCTTTATTAATTTCAATACAATAAGGTGGAAATATTGACGAAACATTTACAATATTATATTTTTCAATTCCTGCGTCCCTAAGCGCCTGTTCAAAAGCTGCTAACTTAGATTTATGAAATCCTTTACCTTCAACAAAAAATACCTTCTTTGGGATTAAAGACATAGCTTAATCGTAATTTCTTTTGTATTATTCGATTAAGAATTTAGTATAAATGATTATATTTAAACTTATTTAAAATCTTAATGCTATACTCAAATTTTTAATAATTAAATTGCTTAATCTTAACTTATTTAATAAATATTTTATTAAATTTCCACTTTATAATAAATAGGAATATTATAAAGAACTAAATCGATAAAATAAGAGAAATGTTAGCGTTTTAATCCTTAAATATGTGATCTAAGGCAATTATTAAGACAAAATGTCATAGTTCCAAGACATTTTAAAAAAATTAAAATAGATTATTTTAAAACTGTTAAAGCATTTAATTTTATTTATGAATACTCATCAAAAAGAACATTATTTAATAAAAAAAGTAAAACCTTTTGATACTAAAAAAGTAAAAAATGTGAATGATCTTTTAATAGGATTAAAAAATTGTGGTTTCCAAGGAAGAAATCTAAGTATTGCTCTTGATATTCTCTACAAAATGGTTACTGATAAAAATATTTTGACTGTGTTAACTCTTTCTGGAGCATTGGTTCCAGCGGGGATGGGTGAATTGATAACATTATTAATGGAATATAATTTAATTGATGTTTTAGTAAGTACAGGTGCCAATATCACACATGATTTAGTTGACGCCGCTTGCAATATTGGACATTTTGTTGGGAGTCCTAATGTTGATGATGATGAATTGTTTAGATTTAGAATAAATCGAATTTATGACATTTTCCTTCCAGAGGATAATTACTCAATTGCCGATAAGAAATTATTTGAAATTATTCAATCTCTTTACAGTACAAAAAATATTCATACAACACCATCTGAATTTTTAAGACAAATTGGGAGTAAAATTGAACAAAGATCAATTTTATCGATGGCTACTGAAAAGAACATACCTATTTTTGTGCCTGCTTTCTCTGATTCTGAATTATCTTTAAAATTATTAAAATATACTTATTATGAAGGTTATGATTTTCAATTTGATATTTTAGAGGATGTAAAAAAGTTAGCAAATATAATAAGGAAATCGGAAGAATATGGTACTTTGATAATAGGAGGCGGTGTTCCACGAAATTGGGCTCAACAAATCTTTCCAATGCTCGATGAGATGGATAAAATTGAAAGAATGGGTTATAATTATTCAGTTCGCATACACACTGCTACAGAATATGATGGGGGACTTTCAGGAAGCACATTTTCAGAAGCTAAATCTTGGGGTAAATATTCTCAAGAGTCAAGACATGTTAGTGTCTGGTGTGATGCGACTATAGCATTACCAATATTAATTACAGGTCTGTTGCAACGATTAGAGATTATTTAAAATAATTCAAGCCTCTTCTAATTTAATTACACTATTCAATTCTTCATAAGCTTTCTTTCTCTTCTTTTCATTGAGTAAACAATCAGTAACTTTCCAGAATCTATATTCATGATTAAAATAAGCAGGACATTTATTTCTAATTTCTTCAGGGCAATTTGTGATTTGCCAGCATTGAAATGTTTTGCTTTCAAAGAATTTATGGAATTTTTTAGGAAGATTTTCATAATTATAACTTTTTTCCTTAAGATATTTGTCTAGATCGTTTGAATTATACGTATTCCAGAATAACACTTTTTTAGATTTATTTTCCTCTTTATTAAGGTATTCGAACATCGCTGCCATTGTTTTTCCAGTATATGTTGTTTCTAACATAAACCCTTTGTTTTTTCCTTCTAATTCATACACGATATCAACTGTTTTTTGACTCCTTTTAGTCTTTATTCCATATCCAGAACCTAAATATCCCTTTATAAATTCAAAATCGTTTTCAGTGATTTTGATTTTAGGAATATCTTTATCTCGTTTATATAAATATTTTAAAGCTTTATTAGCATTTTTTATAATTGAAGATGGATTTGCGACAAAATATTCATAAACAGCTACAATATATACTTTAGTCTTTAGATTTAAAAGCTTACATCCCGCAACTATACCAGCTGCAGTTCCAGTTGATCCTCCCGCAATAAAAAGAGCATCTGGTTCTGGAATTTCACCATTTTTTATTTGTTCTTCTAATTCAAAAATAGCATCAATAAATCCTACTGCTCCTAAAGGAGTTCCAAAACCAAACAAAGGGGATCCGCCGGGGAATATAAAATAATATTTTGGATGCCTAATTTGAAAAAATAAAGTTTTAATAAATGCTCTTATATCACCCTTGCTAAAATGAAGTTTTGCACCAAAATAATCATCCAATAACAATGTACGTTGTACATGCCAAGTTATTGGTTGAGGAAACAAAAAAAGATCACATTTCAATGGTTTATATAATTCTTTACACAAAATAGCACAAGCTATTCCATGATTGGTGCCTATTCCTCCTAATGTCACTACACCTTTTTTCTTTTTTTCTAAAACATCTCCAAAAATAAATTCAAATTTTCTGAATTTGTTTCCTCCATAAATATGATGATTTTTATCATCGCGTTTGATATATATTTCTCCCCCATTTAAATCATAATTTTTTTCTAACTCAGTGAGTCTTTCAATGGGAGTAGGCATATTTGTAAGAATTGGAATCCAGGGAACTTTTTTCTTCAAATTCGGAAATTTATTAAATAAGACTGGCTCTTCTCGTTCCATAAAGATAAAAATATGAAATTAATATTAAACTTTATAAAATTCAATTTGGTAGAAATTTATTTAAGCAAATTGGATAAAATTAAATTATCTCAACTACTAAATTTTGAATTTAAATCTGAAAGAGAATTAGCATGAATTTTGAGATAAGTGATACTTCATTATTTGATGATATTGGCCCCGAGAAAATTCTATTTTTAAATAATTCTGACATGGATATGAAAGCAATTTTAGTTATTGATAACTCTTCTTATGGAACTCCAGCTGGTGGGGTACGATTAGCTCCAGATATTACTGTTGATGAAATGATAAGATTAGCCCGAGCGATGACATTCAAATTTAGCTCTTATAAGGTTCCTGCAGGTGGAGCAAAAGCAGGAATTTGGGGAAATCCTCTTGATATAGAAAAAAAAGAAGTTTTACTTACGAGTTTTGCAGATTCAATTGCACCTTTTATTAAAAATTATTTATACTATCCTGGACCTGATATGGGTACTGATGATAATGATATATTAAGGATTTTTACTATAGTTGGATTACCAAATTTAGCTCCTAAAAAAATAGGTTTATTTAGACATGGAGTACCCATAGAAGAATTATTTACGGGATATGGAGTAGTATATTGTTTAGAAACTATTAATAATAATTTAAAGAAATTGACAAATAAGAAGCTTGAGAAATCTCAGAAACCACGTGTAATTTTGGAAGGATTTGGAAAAGTTGGAGCAGCGTTAGCAATGATTATAGACGAATTGGGGTTTAAACTGAACGGGATTTCAACTATAAATGGAGCTATTTTTGATGAAGAAGGTCTTAATGTTGCTGAATTATTAAAATTAAAATTAAATTATGGTGATGATCTAGTTAATCATTATGAGAGTAGAAATCTCATTAAAGTCCCTAAAGAAAAATTGTTTGAATTATCATCAGAATATCCTGTTGAGTTTATCATTCCAGGTGCCCGACCAGATGTAATTAATAAAAACAATATTGACATGATTAAAGCAATTGCAATTGTTCCAGCAGCAAATATACCATATCAAAAAGAAATAATAGAATCCTTAGATGAATATGAGTTTATAGCATTTCCTGATTTTATTGTAAATGCTGGAGAAGTTTTAGCTATTTACATTAGTAAAGCAGCTAAAAATACTGATGAAATTTTTGAATATATCAAGACTAAAATTTCTGAAAAAACTATGGAAATAATTCAGAAAGCAAGCGAAATGAATATTTCCCCATATCTATATGCTGTTGAAGATGCTAAAAAAGCTTTGAAAACTAAAATGAAAAGAAAAGCAAAAAAGTTAGAAAAATTGAATAAAAGATATTAACTTCTTTCTTTTACAAATCTCTCAAGTCGTCTATTCAATTCTTCAGATTGGCTTGTTGTTATCATCGCAATTGATTCTCGAGCTAAAACTGATTCGAAACTTAAATCTTGGTTTTCATTTATAAAAGATTTAGTATATTTAAGAGCAAGATGATCTCTTGATATAATCATATTAGCTGTTTTTTTGAGGATTCTCTTAAGTCCCTCTGGTTTGCAAACTTGATTAACTAACCCTATTCTTAATGCCTCATCTGCTGAAATTTCATTTCCAAGAATCATCAATTCCTTAGCTCGAGCTTCTCCTATTATTCTTGGTAATAATTTAGTGGATGCGTTCGAAAAGAAAAGTCCAAATCCAACTTCAGGTAGCATTATTCTTGTATCACTTGCAGCAATTCGCAAATCACAAACTAATGTATGTTCAAATCCCCCTCCAATAACCCAACCATGAAGTCCAGCTATAATTATACCTGGATGTGCCAACATTTTACGTGTTAATATCTGCCAAGACTCAAGAAATTCAACAGCTTCAGCGAGTCTTTCCTCATTTGATAGTAAATCATATCCATATTTTAAATCGGCTCCAACAGTAAAATGTTTACCATGTGCACTGTAAATTACACATACATCGTCATTTTTTGCACTTAATTCAAAATATTCGATCAATTTTTTTAAAACCAGTAAATCAATTGGATTCCTTTGTTCTGGTTTGTTTAAAGTGATTTTTCCGATATCACCTTCTTTTTCATATAACACAATATCTTCCATATTAAAATCCCTCTATTTTAAATCCATTATTTTTTGAATAAAATTGAATTGTTCAATATAATTCAACATATAAAGTTTATTCATCTAACCCTAAAATTTAAAATTTTAATTCTAATTAATTATAAACACAACAAGTAAAACAAAAATTCACCCAATAATATTCAATAAAGAAATTGGATCAACTCTCTGAAAGAGAATGGAGAACATAAAAGTTATGATTGGTTTTAGTTTTTTCCTATTTCTTATTTAAGTTTTCAATTTTTTTACCATAATCATATAGCGCCAAAAATGCTTTCGCAGCTCTACGAACAGAGGGGTATACAATAAAATCATCATCTATTAGCTTCTTATAATACTTCTGTCGGTGTCTAGCAGGATACTCAGGTAATATTAATATGAAAATTTTATCTAAAGATTCTACATGTTTCCTTATAGCCAATATATTATTATAATATCTATCAAAATGTGGTTCCTCTTCCCACATATCAGTTTCAATAATAACTAAATCAACATTTTCTGAGCTTGCCACTTTAGCAATTTTAAAATACGTCTCAGAAGATGATACCCAAGGTATATCTAAAGGATTGGAAAGACTTCCTATTTTAATAGGGTATATCTTTCTCAGTTTTTCTAAAATCTCACCTTCAAAATATGGAATATTCATTCCTAATTCTGTTAACATATTTGTATCAATTATTCCAAATCCTCCAGACCATAGAATCAACAAAACATTTTTTCCTTTTGGATAATTAATTCTATAATTATCATTTTTAGAATCTCTATATCGATTTATTACCTTATAAAAGATAAATGCATAATCAATCATATCATCAAGAGAAGTAGGAACTTCAACAATCGGAGTTTGCTTATAAATAGCTTTCCAAATTTTTTGATTTGTACTAATTGAACCTGTGTGAGTTAAAGCAGCTTTTTGAGCTCTTGAAGTCTTCCCTCCGTGCATAAATAATACTGGTTTTTTCATGGCTCTTAAAGTTTTTAACAATTCTTTACCTTCATTGGGATAATGTGCATTTATCCCTTCAAAATAAACCATAATCAAATCAGTATCATCGTCATTATTATAATACTGCAGAAAATCAGAGATTTGAAGGTCAATACAATTCCCTATACTTACTCCCTTTGAGTATTTTAAATTATGTCGCCTTGCCCCAATCCTAATCGTTTGAGAGTGTAAATCCCCAGATTGAAAAACTAGTGATATGTTTCCCGGCTCAGTTGGTAAGAAAGGTTCATAAGCTAAATGCCCTTTAACAGAATAGACCCCCATACAGTTTGGTCCGATTGCCCTGGTACTAAGGTTTTCGTTATTAAATATATTAAATAATTCATTTTCTACTATTACTCCTTTTTCATCGGATTCTCCTGTACCAGCTGTAAATATATGAATTGTTTTGATATCTTTTTGTTCTATCAATTCTTTTAGACTTTGAGCTAATCTATCTCTTCCAACCGCTAATATCAGAAGATCTATTGTCTCATCTGGAATATCATCTATTGATTTATAACATTTCTGCCCAAAAATTTCGCCTTTAGAAGGATTAATTAAATATAGTTTATTTTTATTAAAATTATGTTCTTCAAATCCTTTTACCATATACCATAATTTTTCACTAGCCCCAAAAATAGCAACATTACGGGGATAGAATAAGAAATTCAATGACTCTAAATTTTTAGTATTCATTTATATCTTCATCCCCCACCATGTTTTATAGGAAAACGTTTGCTAAAAGAAAAGATTACCATCAACTTAAAACAAAACCATTTTCTTTAGGCTCAATTAAACCATTAATAATAAATTTATCAAAATGCTTTTTAATCATTACTAACTCAGAGATTACTTCAAAATTCTCATAATTATATCTCTTGTAAATTAAATTTTTATGTTTCAAATCTATTGCATTAATAGGTATTTTCTCGGAAAGATTTTCTAATATTCTTTCATCTCTTTTAAGAATTATTGATTTGAAATTATCTAGTTCTTCTTTTATATTGTCTTGTCCTTCAATTGGATCTCTATGCCCAGTTAACACAATCTTAATATCTAAATCTTTTAATTTTTCGATGGAATCCTCAAAATCAATTAAATTTGAATCAATATTTGCATAATATGGAAATCTTGTAAGATCTATATCCCCTAAGAATGCAATTTGAGTTTTTATTTCATAAAAACCACAATGTCCTGCTGTATGGCCTGGAGTATGAATAACTTTTAACTTCAAATGTTCTCCAATGTTAATAATTTCATTGTCCTCAAAAGTTTTATCAATGTGAGTATTTTCAATCCCAAAAATTTCAAGTAGCTTCCTAAATTCTTCTCCAGCAGTCGTATTTTGAACATTATAATAGGGGAACATTTTTTCTATATCTTCAATTGCTGGTTTATCGTCTTTATGACAATAGAATTCTGCACCTTTTAACAAACCATTTCCTGATATGTGATCTTCATGCCAATGGCTTAATAAAACATGATTGATTTGAAATAATCTCTTTAATTTTTTTACTCTTTTATTTGAAATACCAGTGTCGATTAAATAATTTTCTATTAAAAAAGAATGAGAATAAGGATATCTTGCATTTTGCTCCCCTTCAATAAAAAAAATATTTTTAAACTCATCAGAGAGGGGCTGGACAAAATTGTTCATTAAAAACTCTCAAGTTAAGATTTTTAGAAATTTAAAGATTCTAAATCTCTTAAATTTTTGGATTAATTATTATTTACAGTATAGAAAATAGAATTTTATAAAGCTCATGTAGAGCAATTATAAGTGGGTTAAATTATTGGACTTTTTATTGGTACTTTAAAAAATATTATCAAGAAAAATCAACCCAAAATAATTCATATGTGTTTATTAAAAGAAAAATAAAAATTGGAGGGGTTTACGAAGAATGTATTATTGTTGCCCCAATTGTTCTTCCAAGAAAAAGCCTAAAATGGTAAGTTACTTCCCCCCTATAACTGTAAAATGTTTAGATTGCGGTTATATGAATTTTGAAACTAAATTTGTGAAGGAAGAACAACAATCAAAAACACCACTAAACTACATCCATTAGTTTTTTTATATTTTCTTTTTTTTTAATGAAATTATTGAGGATTTAGCTACTTTTAAAAAAATAATGTTGAAAAGTTAATTAAACTTTTCTATTTACTTATTTTAAGGCATAGAAACATTGTTTGGGCGAGTAAACCTTCCCCTCTTCTCTTAATTCTTTGATATATTTAGATATCTCTTTAGATTCAATCCCAAGTTCTTTTGCGATTTCTCCCGGACGAAGAGGCTTATCAGAGTTCTTAAAAACTTTTAAAACAGCATCTTTATCTGCCATACTAAATCACAGTTAACAAATTGAATGATTAAATAAAATTATTGTTATTATGAATAATTAAAAACTCTTATCATATAGAAATAGAAAAGGATTAAATTATATTTAATAACTCTTAGCGATATACACAGCACATTCCACAGGATTTCCACTTACTAAACAAGCAGTAAATTCATGTTTTTCTTCATCAAATCTTTCTTACCGCACACAACCTCCAATTTCATCTTCAACTACCTCAGCACAGAAATATGCCTCTATATTAATTGAGTACAAACTATTATTGCTCAATTTTTACCTCAACAATATGTTTCCTACCATCTTTGAAGATAGGTACAAGATTATTTTCCTGTTTAATATTATCTACTCTTATTCTTGCATTTCCTTTTGATAAATGTTCTGGATTTTGAACGGTTATATCATAAATTGCATTCCTAAAATATCTAATAACTCTGAATTTATTCCATTTTTTTGGGATACATGGATCTATCATCAAACCATGAAATTGTGGTCGTATCCCAAGAATCCAATCTGTTGCAGCTTTCAATGTCCATGATGCTGTTCCTGTAAGCCATGAGTTTTTCGCAGATCCAAATTTTGGATGATCATTACCTGTGATCATTTGAGAATAAATATAGGGTTCAGTTTGATGTATTTCAGCAATTTTATTTTTTGTAGTTGGAGTGATTTTCTTATAATATTCATATGCAATATCACCTCGACCTAAGATACATTCAGCAATTTCTGCCCAAGGATTAGTATGACAAAATATGCTAGCATTTTCTTTTAAACCCGGTGGAAATGTAGATATTCCTCCCATTTTTGGATAAAATTGTGTATATGGAGGGTATAATAATTTAATTCCATAATTAGTATTAAGATAATTCCTCACAGAATCCATACATTGAAGACCACGCTCTTCTGAGGCAACTTTACTAAAAACAGCCCATGATTGAGTATTTAGAAAAATTTTACCTTCTTCATTATTCTGACTGCCTATTACTTCTCCATCGTCATCAAAAGCCCGAATATACCATTCTCCATCCCAGGCATTTTTATTTATATTCTCTTTAACTTTATCAGCCAAATTATTATATTCTATAAAATTATTTTTACGATTGAATTCTTTTGCTATTTCATCTATATCTAATAATGCTTTATGGTATTGCATAGCAACCATTACACTTTCTCCTTGTTTATTGGGTCCATGGAGTTGAAGTGTATCGTTCCAATCGGCTGTACCTATCAAAGGAAACCCGTGTGGCCCTGTATTATTATTTGTGAATCGTATTGCTCTTTTCAAATGTTCATATAAAATTTCTTTAGATCCCTCAACGTATTTAATATTCTCTTCTAAAATTGACATATCTCCTGTCTCTTTTAAATAATTACTAACAGCAAAAATCAACCATAAATGATCATCTCCAAAGAATTTCATAATCGGATTAATATAATCGGGATAACCACCTTTACCTGTTAGAGGGAAATAAATATGATACACTTCTCCACTTTCAAATTGGTTTTTAGCAAGTTCTATTAACCGATCGTGAACCTGGTTTGGAAGAGCATGACAAACGGCTAAAGTATCTTGATTGCTATCACGAAAACCTATTCCTCTTCCAATTCCTGTTTCATAAAAAGAAACATAACGCGCCCAATCAAAAGTTGTTTTACATTGATATGGATTCCAAATATTAATAATGGAATTGAAATCTTTATCTGGAGTTTCTGCAACAAGATTTTTTAGATAATTATCCCAAGCCTCCTTCATTTTTAAAAATTCAATCTCAACATTCTCAAATTTCTCATATTTATAAAGTAATTGTGTTGCTTGGGATTTTTCTTTAATAACTCCTAAAACAAATATAATTTTTTTAGATTCATTAGGATTTAATACAATTTTATTGCATGTAGCAGCAATAGGATTTCCCCCAAGAGCTTGAGAATCTCCACATCTACCTTTTTCAACACTTATTGGATTTGCTTCAGAACGATAATCTCCTATAAATGCTTCACGATCGCAATCATAACTTGTTATATTACCATTTGAAGAAAAAAATGCAACATAGGTGGATAGATCAAATAGATGATAAAAAATAGCTTTATTCTTTTCACTATATTTAGCAACTGCAACATTTTGAATATATTGAAGATCTCTTTGATCTGATATAGCACTCCAAAGACAAAACTCAGCATATGAGAAGATATTTAATTCTTTTCTTTCAGAGGATGTGTTTTGAACTGTTAAAGACCAAATCTCTACATTATCCTCCAGTGGTACAAAATAAAGAATTTCGGTATGAATTCCTTGATAGGATGATGAAAATTTTGTATAACCTAACCCATGTCGACATTCATAACTATCTAGACTCTTCATAACTGGTTGCCATGTAGGAGACCAATATTCTGAAGTATGATTATCTCTAATATAGATATATCTTCCCGGTCTGTCTACTGGTAAATTATTATATCTATATCGAAGAATTCTTAGATCTCTTGGATCAATATAAAAACTATATCCTCCTCCAGTATTAGAAATCATAGCACAATATTTACCATTACTTAAGTAGTTAATCCATGGAAGAGGAGTATCAGGTTGTGTAATTAAATACTCTTTTTTCTTATTATCAAAATATCCATATTGCATTTATAATCCCAATAATATTATATATTTTAAAATCTATAGTTTGTGACTTTAAATAGTTTTTGAAACAACGTTTTATTTTTATATTTACTTCTAAAAAAAGATACATGTAGTAAGAGAATTTAAAAAATGTTAACTTTAATCTTGGTATTTTAAATAACAGTTTAGCCTTATAATATTGTTAAATATTTACTAAATCCAGCTAGGGGTGATAGGATAAGTCAGGAATTATGTCGGTCTATCGACCACAACAAATAAATAAAACCAAAATAAATACTTAGATACTGCTATAAAATTTTTTCCTTAAATATTATAAATTCCCCTTTCCTCCCAAAAGGATTACTAAACTATAAAAGAAATTATCCAAAAAAAAAGAATATAAAATTATGAATATCAAGTTATCATTAGATAAAGAATGGCAAATGCAATCTTCTGAAAAGATATCCAAACATGGTGAAACAATTTCAACAATTGATTTCGACCCAGAAGATTGGTATAAAGTTGAAATTCCAACAACAGTAATAAACGGTCTTCTACAGAATAAAAAAATCGAGGACCCTTATTATAGACTTAATCTCAAATCATTAGCAGGATACAAAAAAGAAGTAACAACTCAGAACTTCGAAAGTCATTATAAACCGGATGATAGTCCTTATAGAAGCTCTTGGTGGTTTAGAAAAGAATTCAAATTAGAAAATTCTATTGATATTAATAATAAGCAATTTTGGCTACATTTCAAGGGTATAAATTATTCTGCAAATATTTGGTTAAACGGGCAACGGATTGCGGGTAATGATTATGTTATTGGAGCATATAGACAATATAATTTTAATATAACACATTTAATAAAGCAAGAATCAACAAACGTACTCGCTTTAGAAATTTTTTCTCCAAATCCGGACGATCTAAGTATAAGTTTCGTTGATTGGTGTCCTCTGCCACCTGATGATGATATGGGTATTTGGCAACCTATAACTCTTTATTCTACTGGACCTGTCGCTATGGAATATCCTTTTGTGAGGAGCAAACTAAACATTGAAACATTAACAGAAGCAGACTTAATAATAAGTGTAAAACTAAAGAATAATCTAAAGGAAGAAATTCAGGCAATACTCGAAGGAAAAGTAGAAGAAATTAGGTTCAGGAAAGAAATTATTTTGAAACCAAATGAAATGAAGAAGATTGAGTTCCCATATACAAGAATAAATAACCCTCGTGTATGGTGGCCTTATCATCTAGGTTTACCTGAGTTATATAAGCTGGATCTTCAAGTTAAAATTAACAATGAGGTTTCTGATTCTGTGGAAATCATCTTTGGAATAAGAGACATAAAATCTACTATAAATGAGCACGGATCACGTATATTTACAATAAATGGGCATGATATTCTCATATATGGTGCTGCTTGGACTCCAGATATGATGTTACGCCAATCTAAAGATAAAGATGCAATTGATGTGGCTTTCGTTAAAAATCTCAATTTGAATTCTATTAGAATTGAGGGTAAACTCGCGACAGATCATTTCTGGAATTTATGTGATAAAGAAGGAATTCTTGTTCTTGCTGGTTGGTGCTGCTGTTCATTTTGGGAGAAATGGAAAAATTGGAAAAAAGGTGATATTAGAATTGCAGAAGAATCATTAAAGTCTCAGATTCTTCGATTACGAAACCATCCGAGTTTTATTGCGTGGTTTTATGGAAGTGATTTTCCACCACCAGAATCAGTTGAGAAAGTTTATCTCAAAGTATTAGAAGAAACATACATTGGTCTTCCTGCAATATCAAACGCGTCTAGTCGTCCTTCTGACTTAATGGGTGAAACTGGAGTAAAAATGACTGGTCCATATACATATGTTCCCCCAATCTATTGGTACTCACAAGAAAGAAGAGGTGCTGCCGATGGTTTCAATACAGAAACGGGACCTGATGTATGCATCCCCCCTTTTGAGAGTTTACAGCTGATGTTACCTGAAGGTTATAAGCATGTTGGAAGTGATGTTTGGAATTACCATACAGGGCTTGGTGCGTTTAACAATACGAAAATAATTGAAGAAGCAATCGAGAAACGATATGGTAAAACAATGGATCTAGAAGATTTTGCAAATACAGCCCAAGTACTAGCTTATGAATGCTGGAGAGCAATGTATGAAGCTCATGCAAGTAATTTTCCTAAAGCAACTGGAGTTATTGGTTGGATGATGTGCAGTCCCTGGCCAAGCCTTATTTGGCAATTGTACGATTATTATCTTAATCCTAATGGGGCTTTCTTTGGCTCTAAGAAAGCTTGTGAACCAATTCATATTCAATACTCATATTATGACGCCTCGGTCATTCTCATCAACAAAACTCTTCAGAAAAGGCAAAATCTTACTGCCATAATTAAGATTCTCAATATGGATCTTAAAGAGAAATTTTGTCAATCAATAAACAATATAATAATTGATAGATACTCAAAAAAGGAACTTTTTTCAATCCCTAAGATCAATGGACTTTCTAAAGTTTATTTTCTAATCCTTACACTTGAAGAGGATTCAACTATTATTAGTCGGAACTTTTACTGGCTTTCATTAAGAAATGATATTTTCGAAGAAAAGGATAAATGGTTTTACACACCATTAAAAGAGCATGCTGATATGAGGGCTTTACGAAATCTTCCAAAATCTGAAATAAAAAAATCTATTAATATAGAAGAAAGTGAGCAGCTATATGAGATCTCTATAGATCTTGAAAATACTTCTGATGCGATTGCTTTTTTTCTCAGAGTTTTTCTAATCGGTGAAAAAACTGAAAAAATTATTACTCCTGTCTACTTGAATGATAATTGCATAAGTCTTTTACCATCAGAGAGAAGGAAAATTGATGGTTTTATACCTAAGAAAAGTGTAACTGAAAATGTCTTAGTCAAAGTTCAAGGGTGGAATTGTTAAGAGTAGTACAATATCAGAAAAAACAATATTTCTTTTATGATTTAGAAGTTTTTTCAGTCCTATGGGAATTAATAACATTATAATTGTCCTAGATTTAAATGAAACTTTAATTAAAACAGGTGAAAGACTAGATAAAGAAAAAATAAATCTATTAAAAGTTCAATTAGATCTTTGAAATAAATTTAAATCTTACTTTAAATACATAATCCTAATTAAATCATATTTATATGGAAAAGATTAAAGGTGAAAGAATTCAAATTTCCAGAAGGATTTTTATGGGGTGCTGCTACATCTAGTTATCAAATAGAAGGTGCTTGGAATGAAGACGGAAAAGGAGAAAGCGTTTGGGATCAAATTTGTCACAATACAAAAAAAGTTCAAAATGGCGATACAGGAGATACTGCCTGTGATCATTATCATCGGTTTAAAAAAGATATTCAATTAATGAGAGAATTGGGTATTAAGGCTTATCGCTTTTCAGTATCCTGGCCTCGTATTTTTCCTTCAGGAAAAGGCATAGTTAATAATAAAGGAATCAATTTTTATGATAATCTGATTAATGAATTATTAGCAAATGGAATTGAACCAGTATTAACTCTTTACCACTGGGACTTGCCAGTATCCTTACAGAAAATCGGTGGATGGGAAAGTAGGGAGGTTGTTGAGGCTTATGTTAATTATGCTTCATTTATGTTTGATCATTATGGTGATCGTGTTAAAAAATGGATTACTTTCAACGAACCTTTAGTTTTTACAATTTGGTTTTATTCTCGTGGGCTATATAATAAGCCAGACGTTAGAGGAGGGTTAATTTCCTCTATTAATGTGAATGCAGCGCATGCTAAAGCAGTAGAAATATATCACCAATCTAAAAATCCAGATGGCCTAATAGGTATAACTCTCAACTTATCCCATGTATATCCTGAAAGTGACTCTGAATTAGATAAGAAAGCAGTTATTTACACAGATGGAATATATAATAGATGGTTTTTAGATCCTGTTTTAAAAGCATCATATCCAAATGATATATTAGAATTAATAGAGAAACCATATAATATTCCTAAAATTCCTAAGGATGACATAGAATTATTAGAGAACAATCCCATTGATTTTTTAGGTATAAACAATTATTCTTGCACTCGGGTTAGTGTAAAAACGGAAAAAGATTTGACTTTTCTTGGAAATTTTATTAAAACTGATAAAGTTGAGGGACGTGAATATACTGAGATGGGTTGGGAAGTTTGTCCTAAAGGATTTTATGATCTTTTAATGAGAATTGATGAAGATTATAATCATCCTATGATATATATTACTGAAAATGGAGCCGCATATAAAGATGACGAGAGAATTAATGGAATAATACAAGATGATGATAGAATATATTATATCAATCAGTATCTTGAAGCTGCGAATCAAACAATTAAAAAAGGGGTTAATTTAAAAGGTTATTTTGCCTGGTCATTAATGGATAATTTTGAATGGATTTATGGTTATTCTAAAAAATTCGGATTAATTCACATCAATTTTGAATCTCAAGAGAGGACGTGGAAAAAAAGCGCTTATTGGTATCGTGATGTGATTAAAGCAAATAGTTTTAATATATGAAGCTAAGCCTAGTTTCTCTAATGAAAATCTATTGAAAAATGATTATTTTTTAAAGAAAATTTTTTAACTAATCCCACTACATTGTTCTTATTTATAATAAATAGACAATTTGGAATTAAGCTAAATATAGGGTTAATACCTGCTATTTTTTTAATCGTTGCTATACTAAGTGTCTGGTCTTGTTATTTCATACTCCTTGTTCTCATCATCAAAATATCCATATAGCAACTTAATCAATTTAGTTATATTAATTTAAAACAATATAGTCTAAAATTATTAATATAATTATTGTTGTAAGTTCTCAATTATCATTATTCCATTGAGTATTATTCTTGAGAAATCCAAAATGATTGCAAAAACCTTGATTTTCTATAGAAAACGTAAGAAGATAACCAAAAAGTAATTCTGCTATTAAACAAAATAGTTGAGGACAAAAAATAATAATTGGGGATAAGATAAATATAAATTAAAGTTAACAATTTGCATAAATTGGAATGAACAATAAAATTAAATTATAAACTTGTTATGAACTCAAAAATTATAATTAATGATTATATTACAGTTTCTTCAGAACAGAATAAAATATCAATTTATATCCAGGAAGAAAGATTTCAAGAATTTGAATATTCTTTCATAAATAAAATATTAAAAAAAAGTAAAAGTCAATTAGAGAAAACTAACCTTCAAGGTAATTACGTTGAAAATAAATTTGATAAAGATTCAAATAATGCTTATTTCAACAATTTTGTTAATATTTTGAAATTTTGGATTAGAAATAATTATGATACAGAAATCCTACCATATGCTATATCATTTCCTCTACTAAGAAAATTAGTTGAAGTTGGAGATTCGAGTGCAAAAAAGGTATTTATTGATGAAATTTTAAAAAATCTGTGGGATGGTGATCCATTAGTTGTAAAATATCTTTTTAACGAAAACTATGATGATTATGTAGTTCTGGATAATTACAGAAGACAAATTCATACTCCAAAAATTAAAGAAATAAAACTCACTATTTTTATTTGCGTTATAAATATTTTAATTTATATTCTTTTGATTGAGATATATCACATAGGAGATTTTTTATTTTTTGATTTACAGAAAATTTTAAATAACTTTGAAGTATGGAGAATATTTACTGCAATCTTTATACATTTAGAAAGATTCTCTTTATTCATTAACACCCTTTTTTTGTGTTGTGTAGGTTCCTATTTTGAGGCTAATAATATTCTTTCTAAACCTGTATACCTTATAGTATACATTATTTCTGGTGTGATGGGTAATATAGTATACATGTTGATATCTTTTCAATTACATGCTTCTATATTATCAGCTGGTGCCTCAGGAGCAATATTTGGATTAGTAGGAGCATTTATTATTATTTTACTAATAAAGAGAAAACATAATTGGTTAATAATATACATTGCTATTTTCATATTTTTCTATGTCTATACCATCGACCCCAGAATTAATTATATATCTCATCTATTTGGATTTATTACAGGAATGATAAGTTATTTATTTTGCTTATTCATCTATCAACGTAGAATCGCTTCTAATAGAAATAATATGTCTTATTTTTAGAGTAAACTCGAAAATGATATAAGATAAGAAAGATACCAATATTTATGACAGAAAGCATCTATTATAGGCTGATAATCTCCTTTTCTTATTATTTCATTTAGAGATAGTGTCGTATTATTATAAAATTATATAACTTTACTTACTAAATTAATAGTAAAGTTGCAAGAGAATAAAAGAATACAGCATTTACATAAAGGATATATTATGTTCAATTTAATCTATTCAATTACTTGTAAAATGAAAGGTTAAATAAGAAAAAAAGTCAAAAAAGTCTTTTTAATTAATTATACCTAAATTTGTAACATAATAATAAAAATTATGATGTAATATATAAACTAAAAAATACGTGTCTCTGGCTTTGATCAGATTTAAAAAGTTAATTTTAACCAATAAGCATTGTTACAAACATATGTTAAATACATTTTATGAAAAAAGAAGACTATATTGTAGAGGAATAAAAATTAATGAACGATAAAGTTAAAATTATAGGAGAATCTCTTTCTAATATTCCATGGGAAGATCGTCCACCAGATAGTGAAAATGTTGTATGGAGATCCGCAAAAAATCCAATTATTCCCCGTGATTTAATTCCAAAATCAAATAGTATTTTTAATAGTGCAGCAATACCTTACAAGAATAAATTTGCAGGAGTTTTTAGAGTAGATCATAAAAGTAGAGAAATGAAATTGCATAGAGGATTCAGTGATGACGGATTTTCATGGAAAATAGATGAAAATTCAATCAAATTTATTTGTGATGATCCTGAGATTGCTAATTTTGAATATGGGTATGACCCCCGACTTGTAAAATTAGATGAAAAATACTATATTACTTGGTGTAATGGTTATAATCACCAACCTACGATTGGTGTAGCATATACGGAAGAATTTGAGAAATTTTATCAGTTGGAAAATGCTTATTTACCATTCAATAGAAATGGAGTTCTTTTTCCACGGAAAATTAATGGTAAATATGCAATGTTAAATCGTCCAAGCGATAATGGTCACACTCCCTTTGGGGATATATTTTATAGTGAAAGTCCTGATATGATTCATTGGGGTTGTCATCGTCATGTTATGACGCCTATCCCTTTCACTTGGCAATCTACAAAAGTTGGAGCGGGTCCAATCCCTATAGAAACTAATATTGGATGGTTATTGATATATCATGGAGTTTTAACATCTTGTAATGGTTTTGTTTACAGCATGGGAGCTGCTATATTAGATCTTGAAAAACCTTGGAAGATTTTGTATAGAACAAAACCTTATTTGATGTCTCCTCAAAAACTATATGAATGTGTTGGAGATGTTCCAAATGTATTTTTTCCTTGTTCAGCGCTAACAGATTCCGAAACAGGACGGATTACTATCTATTATGGTGCTGCAGATACTGTTACTTGTTTAGCCTACGCAAAAGTGGATGAATTAATTGAATTTATTAAAGGCAATACAATTTAGTCGTAGAATTTCAATAAAAAATTATGATTTAACTTGGTAAGTATTATAATGAACTATTTAAAATAAATTGTCTTTCTGATGTATGAGGGAAAAAAAAATGGGAAAAATGAATCGTAGAATACTAGGGAAAACAGGAATTAAAGTAAGTCCTTTAGGTTTAGGTTGTTGGGCTATTGGGGGACCAATTTCTCGTGAAGAAGGTACTGAAGCTGGTTATGGGACTGTTAATGATAATGAATCAATTAAAGCGATTAATCGCGCCATAGATTTAGGAGTTAATTTCTTTGATACTGCAGATGTATATGGTGCAGGACATAGTGAAGAAATCCTTGGTAAAGCACTTGAAGAGGATAGAGATGATATTATTATAGCTACAAAATTTGGAAATACATTTGATGAATACCATAAAAAAATAACTGGGACAAATATAACACCAGAATATATTAGAAAAGCTTGTGAATCATCTTTAAAAAGGTTAAATACAGATTATATAGATTTATATTGGTTACACTGTTGGTCTGTTTCAAAAGAAGATCTAATTTCTGTTAGAGATACATTAGATGAATTAAGTAGTGAGGGATTAATAAAGTCATATGGTTGGAGTACAGATCTTTCAGATTTATCTGAATATTTTGTGAAAAATTCAAATTGTATAGCAATTCAACATGAGTTAAATGTTCTCCATGATATGAACGAAATAATCAATTTATGTGAAAAAAACAATTTAGCAAGTGTGAATCGAACAGTTCTAGCAATGGGATTGCTTACAGGAAAATATTCAGCAAATTCAAAATTACCTGATAATGATGTTAGAGGAATAAATGCACCCGATTGGCTGAAATATTTTAAAGAGGGAAAGCCAGATCCAGAATGGTTAGGAAAGCTGGAAAAAATAAAAGAAGTACTCATGAGTGATGGACGATCTATGGTTCAAGGAGCTTTATCGTGGAATTGGGCTCGTAGCGACAAAACAATTCCTATTCCGGGATTTAAAACGCTAAAACAAGTTGAAGAAAACATTCAAGCAATGGAATTCGGACCATTAAATAATGATCAAATGGAAGAAATAGATAAAATACTGGGAGAAAGAAACTTTGTATATACTATGAATGAATGATTTCAAATTATCTAAATTTAAAGAGCCTTTTTTTATTTTAATCTATAAACATAACAAAAATAATTATGTCCATTTTTCTATCGATTTTTCTAAATTGTTGATTGCTTCTATTTCATTTATCTTGACCTTTCTAAGAATTTCTGCACCTTTCTTCCTTTTATCTAGTGTAAGACTGCTATTCTCTGGTTCGAAGTATGGAAAGAGGACAGTAAACTTTTCTAAATGCATTTTAGCATCTCTATAATTTTTACTTGCTTCTCTTAAATTGAATCCCTGAGGTGTGTTTTTATATTTGCGAGCTAACCGATTTAGATACTCAGAGGTTACATCTTTTGCATCAAAATAATAAATTCCCAAAACGCTATTTCCAAATTTATCTATATTTTCTTCTTTTCCTTTTTCTAACATATATATCCAGAAATCATATGCTTGAGGACCCACATAGTATCCTCCATTAGAATATGTTGTTCCTTCAGCAAATTTTAAAGCTCGAACCAAAGCTTTTTTTTCTATAACTTCTGTTTCTTCTTTTTCCTTTTTTCTTCCGAAATAGTAATATATAAACTTCTCAAGTATTCTAAGTTGATCAAATCGAATGGGGACTTCATTCCGCCCTTCCTTTCGATAATAACTGCTTACAAGATAACTATCATTTCTATAACCATTAATTATCCCGAAACCTGCACCGTGAATACCAAATAATATCACTGGTGTATCATTATCAATAACTTCTTTAACTTGATTGAATACTTTTAATGCTAATTCAACATCTTCCCCTATTAAATTCCATTTCCCTGGGCTATTTCTCCTTTGTTCCCAATTTTTTAATTGCCAACCAAATGATTCAGTACCTCTGTGGATTTCTTGCCATACATCAGCGGAATTGTTCTCCTTAATCAGGGATGTTCTAATTATTCCAGGTATGCTTACAAGAAAGCAATAACCTGTAATACCGCTTATGTAAACATAATCGTGTTGATCTCCCAAAAAATTTAGAACTCCCGTGATTGCGGATATGTAGGAATTCCAACCCCCCTCGTACAGAGCTGGAATACTAATCTTATTTTCGTTAATTATTCTAGGTTCTTTTAAAAATTCTGGCCATTCAGGCCATGCATTCAATATTCTTTCTTGTTCATTTTGAGTATTATCACTAATAATGTTATATGCTTTAATTATACTTACAACAAACTCTATACCAGCTTCGGTTATCTGATATCTTCCCCATTCTTCTTTTTCGATTAATTTTGATTTTAAGAGTAGATCAAGATGATGATTAATCGTAGTACGCTTGACTTTTAGGCGATCTAACATAAATGAAAAACTTTTAGGTCCTTTTAAGAGATATGCCAATATTACAAGGCGTTTTGAAGATCCAGTAGCCTTTAAAACCATTGTGATATCTTTATAGGATTCTAAAATTATTTTTGAGGCATCCTCCTCTGTTAATCCTCGTTCCATTATTATTCCTCTACTTTTTAATAAATATTTAATCTAATAAAAATATAAATTAATCTATAAATATAGTATTTTTTACATTAATGATAATATTTAAAGATTTAAATTTATTTTTATTAATTTCCTATAAAATGACATCTTCAGCCTTATTACATTAGTATTACTATATCTATTTTATAGTGACGAAACCGAAAAGTTTATATAAAAAAAAAGAAAAATATAGAATCAATATACTATATTTTTAGTATATCTCTAAAAAAAAAATGAAAAAATGAAGTGTTTAAAAAACATATTTTTTCAAAAAAAAAGAATATTCTAATTTAATAAAAAAAAAAAAATATTGGGAAAAAAAAAATGAAAATTGGAAAAAAATTTCCAATCGTTATAGGTTTATTATTATTTGTAGCGATAGCAATGACCCCTTTAACCGTAGCCGATGAGCTTTCTACCTCAGCAATCTCCGGTATTCCCAATCAGCTAAGTAAAGACCCACCTCGTCATGAAACTGTGTGGATGGCAGGAAGTTATAATGGTGCAGGTAATTTTATACCATGGAGTACTGGTTTACACCCAGGTACAGATGCAGGAGTGTATGAAGCCTTATTTGGGAGAAATACTTTAGGTGAAGAAGATATTCCATGTATAGGTACTTCCTATGACTGGAATACGAATGGTTCCTCTGTTACTATTGAGCTAAATACTAATGCTGAATGGTCTGATGGTCAACCTCTTAATGCTTCTGATGTAGCATATAGTTTTGAACTTGCTGGAAAACAAGCTAGATATGAAACTGATTTTGCATTAAGATTTGATGACTTTGTTGTAGTAGATGCTGATACAGTTCGATTTGATATGAAACCTGGTTTTGAATTTAGTCGACAAGTCGAAGTTTGGATGAAAGGTAATATTCCAATTGTACCTGAACATATATGGACTGAAATTGTAGCTGAAGAAAGTGATGATGGTGATTTCTCAACCGCAGCCTTTCAATATGATTGGTTTGATGAAGAAGATACACCTGACGAATGGAAAGTAATTTCTGGTCCTTATGCTCCTGTCTATCGAAATGCAGCAGAAACAACTTGTGCGTATCAGTATAGAGGAGAAGATTGGTGGGGCCATGATATTCTTTACACAGATCTCCCAAATTATGCAGCAGACCAAAGAGATAATGCTGGCAAAAAAGGTGGTATTCCTAAATATTTATCATCTAACGCATTTTGGGATAATCCCGCACAAGATCTTGCCTTTATTGAAGGAACAATAGATTTATTTGGCGGTTATTATGCTAACATCTGGGAAGTTTGGGAAAACGCTGAGGAAGGTAGCCCCCAATCATATGTTACTACTTGGTATGGTCATGACGCTCCTTACCAATTAGCAGCAAGTGCTCTTATGAATCTTGTTCCTAATCATCTTCTTGCAGATTCACCTTTAGGTATAGCAGAATTCAGACAAGCCTTAGCATTTGCTATTAATTATGACCCTATTCCAGGTGATGCCGCTTCGGGATATTGGACACAAGCTAAACCTGGATGGCTCGATGATAATAGTGTATTACATGAGCCCTATTATAATGCATCTATTACTGAAGACTATAGAAAATATTTAAATGTTTCTAAAGCAATAGAAATATTAGAAGGCATTCCTCTTATGGATGGTAATGCAACTGACGGATGGACATATAATGGAACTGCTGTTGGACCTTACACGGCAATTACTCCTACAGGTTGGACTGATGCTACTGCATTTACAACCTATGTAACTGAAGATATAACAAATAATTTAGGTATCGAAATAACAGTTTCGGAAGTTGAATATGGAACTGTTTATCAAGATTCAATAGCTAATCAAGAATTTGAGTTTGCCATGGGTTGTGTTGGAAATCGGTTAGCAGATCCTCCTGCAAGATTTCTTGATTATCTGAGAGGAGAACACTTATGGAATAAAAACCAAAGCAGCTGGGTTAACGATGAATTTAATGACTTATGGAATTTATTAGATGCTGCACCAGAAACAGAATATGCAGATCATTTGGACAGAATGCAAGAAATTATAGCTCAAGAAGTTCCAGAAATTCCTGGTTTTGTTAATGGATATTGGTATGCTGTTTCTGAATATCAATGGACAGGCTGGGCTACTGAAGATAATGACTTCCAACAGATAATTACCTCTTGGACAGATGATCAATTCGTCATGAAAACAAGATTAATGCTGAACTTAGTAAACACAGGCAGAAAACCATCAGAAGCGATTCCATGGTTTGGTTTAGAATTATTTGTATTGATTGGGTTCATTTCTATTATATTACTAACAGGTGTAAGATTAAAAAGAAAGAGGGAATAGATATATAAGCATATAATTTAAAAAATAAATAACTTTTTTTTTTCTTTTATTATGACGATTAAATATTTAAATCATTCGAGTAACTTTAAAATATAAACAATCTTCTTTCTATATGATACTATAATGAAGCTAACAGAAATGGGAATAACAGAGAAAAAAGAAAATGAAGAACAAGATTCTTTTTCTGAATCACGCGAAAAACAAAGTACTTTTAAAAAATTCATTTCAAATTCCTTTCTACATATGGCTATAAAAAAAGGAATTTTCTATTTTGTTGTATTTTTCTTCGCACTCACATTGGCTTTTCTGATACCCAGACTGGTAGAGGGGAATATTTTAGAATATATTTATCAAAGACCACAAGGAACCCCTCAGCATGTATGGGATGAAAAGATAAAGGAGTTGGAAGAGTATTTAGGATTAAATTATCCTTTGCATGTTCAATATGTTAATTTCTTAAAAAGTTTCTTTTTTGAATTTGATTTAGGATATTCTACTTTATATAGGCTCGAACCGGTAATAAATATAGTTGAAAGAACACTTCCCTTTACTTTAATGTTAGTTATTCCAGTTTTAATAATTACTTTTTACTCTGGAAATTGGATTGGAGCCCGTGCGGGGTATTCTGGAAAAAAAAGAGATAAAATCTCTTATTATGTCTTTATAGTATTACAAACAGCACCATTTTTCTGGATGGGCTATGTATTTGTGGATTTGTTTGTTGTTGAATTAGACTGGTTCCCTTATGGAGAATCTGTACCCCCTTGGGCATGGGAATGGGATGTAATATCTACGATATTTAATCATTTTTGGTTACCTTTTTTAGTTTTACTCATGACAAATATTGGAGGATGGGCTACTGGAGCATATTCACTTATGACTTTTGAAAAAGCTGAAGATTACATATCATATGGAAGAAAATTAGGATTTAGGGATAATACATTACGTAAATATGCATATCGTAATAGTATGTTGCCACAATTTACTGGATTAAATTTACGATTTAATGGACTAATTGGAGCAACACTGATTACAGAAGTAATCTTTAGATTTCCTGGTTTAGGTTTTACAATGCTTCAAGCTTTTAACAATCATGATTATAATTTGATTATTGGAACTTTTATAATAACTATTATAGTAGTAGTTTTAGGAAATTATTTAATAGATATGTGTTATGTAGCTCTTGATCCAAGAATACGAGTTGGAGGAAAAGGAGAGGCATAAATATGACGGAAAAAATACAAATAGAATCAAAAAACCAAGAAGAACTAGAAAAAATAGGTATAAAGGAGATCATAAAAGAGAAATATCATGCTGCTATGGATCGATATAAAGTTCAATTTATTTTGATGTTCGTTATTTTTATTATAATACTCATAATTGTAATTTTAACATTGGTCCCTCCTTTTAATGATCCTGATAAAGTTTATTGGGTAAGCGGTGAAAGAGATAATTTTCGTGATCCAACATCAAAACATCCTTTAGGGACTGATCAACATGGAAGGGATTACTTAACTCGTCTATTGCATGCTATTAAAAATTCTTTATTATTTGGTTTTATCACTGGTGGTATTTGCATTGGAATAGCTGTATTTGTAGGCATAATTGGACCCTTTAAAGGAGGAAAAGTAGATGGTACTGCTTCCTTTATTACGAATATCGCTTTAATATTTCCCCAGATACCTTTTATCTTATTAATGTCGGCCATTTTACAAATTCGTGAATGGTGGGTAACGATGTTAGTTATTGCATTATTCACCTGGCCTTGGGCTGCACGTTCTATTAGATCTCAAGTTTTGACATTAAAAGAAAGAAATTATATAAAAGTTGCAAGAATGTCCGGCTTAAAAGATACGAAAATAGCTTTTGGAGAAGTTTTACCTAATGTACTACCCTATGTATTTTTGGCTTTTATTATATTTTTAGGTAATGCTATTATAACTGAAGCAGCAATAGCAATGATTGGATTGGGACAACAAAATTGGTTAACATTAGGTTTATTATTGAATCACGCAGTAGAATGGGGTTTTATATATCCTAGAAGACTTTATGCGATGTGGTTAACTCCGGGAATTTGCTTGATATTAATATATTTATCATTCTTTATAATGCACTCAAGTTTAAGTCGGACCTTTGAACAAAGAAAAGTATAAAATATTAAAAAAAGGAAGAAAATTAAATATGACAGAAGAAGTAGTAATTAAAATAGAAGATCTTAAGGGCTATTATAGAGGGACGTTTGGAATTGTTCATGCTGTTGATGGAGTATCATTATCTGTTAATAAGGGGGATATTATGGGAATAGCAGGAGAATCTGGATGTGGAAAAACGTCTTTAGCAGAATTAATAACAGGAAGACCGATACAGTTATTGCAACATGAGGGAGGACAAGTTTATATTAATGATCTTTCAATGTATGAAGTAGATGAAGAGGTTATAAGAAAAGAAATTCTCTGTAAAGTGATGGGATATGTACCTCAAGCTTCCCAGAATTCATTAAATCCAGTTAGAAAGATTAGAAATTTTATATTAGATGCAATGAGGGAACGCGTAGGAATAAAACCTAAAAATAAAGAAAAAGTTTTAAACCAAGTAGCCGAACACTTTAAAAAATTAGGTTTAGAAAAATCAGTTATGGATAAATTTCCACATGAACTTAGTGGAGGAATGAAACAACGTGTCATTGTAGGCATATCTACTCTATGGAATCCACTTATCTTAATTGTAGACGAACCGACAAGTGCATTAGATGTTACTACTCAACAACTTTTAGTAGAAACATTTATACATCTAAAGAAAATAGGAATTGTTGAGACGATATTATTTATATCTCATGATATTCCCGTCTTAGCACAAATATGCAATACATGTATGATAATGTATGCGGGAAGAATTGTTGAAAAAGCAAGTATGGATGATATCATTAATAATCCTCAACATCCATATACTAAAATGTTGATGTGTTCAATAGCATGTTTTAATCCTGATGGATCTGCTGAGACAAAATTAGAGGGAATTCCAGGAATCCCTCCAGATTTAAAGAATCCTCCTAAAGGTTGTAGATTTTATCCACGCTGTTCAAGTAGATTAGAAAAATGCAAGGAAAATTATCCCCCCTTTTTCATTCCAAGAACAAATAGTAATCCAGTAGCATGCTGGTTATATGAGGAGGTTGGTGATTAATAATGATGAAGGAAATACTAAAAATTCAAAATCTTACAAAAAAATATACATCTGGTCTTATAAGAACCAAAGAGACAATAGGTGTTAAAAATGCTTCATTTAAGTTATATTCTGGAGAGATTCTTTCTCTTGTTGGTGAAAGTGGAAGTGGAAAAACAACCATTGCTAATTTAATTTTAAGATTTATTCAACCAACTGAAGGAGAAATATTTTATGAAGGGAAAGAAATCCATGATATCCCAACGAAAGATTATTATAAAAATGTTCAAGGGATCTTTCAAGACCCTTATAGTTCTTTTAATTATTTTTATAGAATTGATCATATGTTAAATCAAGTGTTTAAATATAGTCTAAAGGGTATTACCAATAAAAGAAAAGCTCTTGATTCTGCGTTAAGTATTGTAGGGCTTAATACAGACGACATTTTAGGAAGGTTTCCACACCAAATTTCGGGAGGTCAATTACAGCGTGTTTTAATTGCAAGAGCGTTACTATTCAAACCTAAATTAATAATCGCAGACGAACCAACAAGTATGATTGATTCGAGCTCCCGGGCAGATATTTTAAACCTTTTCAAAGAATTAAAAGAAGGAACAACTTATGTAGAAGGTATATCAATAATATTTATTACACATGATATAGGACAAGCGCAATACATGTCAGATCGGGTATTAATTATGAAAGAGGGGAGTATCGTAGAGGAAGGTCAAACGGATGACGTTTTTCTCAATCCTTGTCATCCATACACTCAAAATCTATTAGGGTGTTGTCCAAGTATTTATCGTAAATGGGAATTCGACTAAAGATAACGAAGACCCAAATGTAAATTTAAAATTCTATTAAAAGAGAAAAATTGAAACAATAAAACACTCTCATTTTTTCTAAGATATGATTTATTTAGGTGAATTTTTTGAAATATGGATATTTTGATGATGAAAACAAGGAGTATGTTATTACAAGACCAGATACTCCTCTTCCATGGATTAACTACTTAGGGTGTGAGTTATATTTTGGCATCATCTCCAACACTGCTGGCGGATATTCTTTTTACAAAGATGCACGATTACGCCGTATAACACGATATCATCATAATAATGTTCCTATTGATTTTGGGGGCCGATATCTATATCTTAGAGACAATCAATCATCAGAATTTTGGTCTCCAACTTGGCAGCCTACTCGTCGAAAATTAGATCAATATACTTGCCGTCATGGATTAGGATATAGTATAATTAGTTCTATTTATAAAAATATTGAGGCTAAAATCTGCTATTTTGTTCCTTTAGGAGATAATCTAGAGATTTGGCAACTTACATTAAAAAACAATAGTAAAAATTCTGTTGATCTTTCAATTTTTTCTTGTATTGAGTTTTGTTTATGGAATGCTATTGATGATTTTACAAATTTTCAAAGAAATTTTAATATCGGTGAAATTGAGATTGAAGATGGAGTTATTTATCATAAAACAGAATATCGTGAGAGAAGAAATCATTTTGCTTTTTTTGCTTGTTCAGAATCTCTTGAAGGTTATGATACACAACGAGAAAACTTTT
>JAEOTA010000072.1 GCA_016840085.1 Promethearchaeota archaeon | reverse complement strand
ATTTAACTCCCAAATTCAGAAATGAATTAGGAACAATATTTTGTAGTTGCATACATAAATATTATCACTTCTTTCTAATAAACTTTGTGGTAAACCATCAAATAATGCAAAAAACAAAATATAATATCTTCATATACAAAATTAGAATCAAGATTTAATGTAAAAAGATACAGTTCAAGAGGATTCAGACTTTAAAATCCTTTGATACTGTTTTAATTTTACTTAAAAAATGAGTTTTATAATGAGTTTCCAAAAATAATACAAAATCTTAAATTTAGATTATTATACAAAATAATATTCCTTACCTTTAGCAAATATTTTATGAATTTTATTTTTCTTCAATAAATTTTCTAAAACAAATTTTAATGATAGAATTTCAGTAAAAGTAATACCTACTTTGATAAATTTATCTTTAGGTGTTTCTACTTTATCTTGTCTATGTGAATAAATTAAATCTGCTAATTCAGCAAATGTTAAAGCTTTCCCTTCATTCTTTTCAAGAACTTTAATTATATCTGATTCACTCTCAGATAGATTCTCATATTTCTTCAACTCCTCTAAAACTTCTGGCATATTAATCAGATATTCCTATAATAATTAAAAATGCAAAATGGAGTATTGTTCTTATAAGATCTGCTTTTTCTGGTTCCATAGCATTTTTCATTTTTTAAATCTTTATAGAGTTTTTTATAGGGATTTATATCATAAAATGATTTTTTCCTTTAAATACTTTTTCATATACATAATCATAAAATAGTATGCATAATCATAAAAAAGTATTATTAATTAGAAAATAATAATTTTAATGAGAGAATAGTACTTAATGAATAATAACAAAGAAAAAGGATAAATCATGAATGAAAGCCAAAATCAGATTGTTTTAGTCGGTCATTTTTTTGAAAAATTAATTTTTTCTATTGATAAAGAAGTTGTTCATAAAATAATCTTTATCACAGAAAAAGAACCGCTTTCAGGAACTCCTGAAGCAAAAAAGATACTCAATAATCTTACTAAATACTATGAAGAACGTAAAATTCCGGTCCAAAATGTAGAATTTGACTTTCATATACAGACTAAACCAATTGCAGAATTAACCCATCTTATTTATCAGCAAAAACTTCAAGGTTTTGATAATATTACCGTTAATATCTCTGGAGGGCTTCGTTACATGGTTATTTGGTTATATATCGCATGCTCAATAACGAATACTAAAATTGTTCATGGCGATTATATTTATGAGGGCTCTAAAGAAGTCGGCATATATTCTAATATGACTTTAACCACTATTCCCTTTCAACTCATCACAGATAAACAATTTGAATTCTTGGATTTATTTTTCAATCCCTATGATAATTATAATGATTTTTTTAATCCAGATTTATCCTTTAATAATAACTCGCTTCTGTTTAACCGGAGAAAATATGACTCACTAGAAGCGTTACGTGAAGCGTTAGAAGAAAAAAGAGGCGATTCACTCTCAAGAGGTTCAATTTATGGGTTTATCCAGAAATTAAGTAAAATCTCTGCCCTTAACTTGTATCCAAATCCAAAGGATAAAAAAGAAAAGACTGTAGAGATTAGCTACATAGGAATCGCATATTTTCTACATAAATTGTTTTTAAAATCTAAATAAAATTAGAATTATTTTGACAATAGATTTTAGTATCCTTAAGTGGGGTAAACGTTCCTTTCTCTATTTCTACCGTCTTTCTGGATCGCTACCATAAGAGATCTTCTATGGTGGTATTGTAAATATCCGTGGTAATTAATGAGCGCCATACTGTTCTGCTGAAGAGGTTTTAATGTTTAATATAGTTATTCTTAATATTAGGATCGTGAAGATTATATTTAAATTATTTAATAATCCTCTATAAAAAATCTATATAATAATCTTAAGAAACTACTACACCTTTGTATTGTGGGATAAAAATCATAAGGGCATCTAAGTTTGGGCTTAACACGAGATATTGATCGATAGAGTACCATAATCCACATACATTCCCACAGTGATAACCATAATCTAAATACATTTCAATAAAAATAACATTACTCAATAAAATTGTAGTAGTATCACTGTAAACGTATGATAATTGCGTGAAATTCAAATACCATGCAATTTCAGCCCTCAAATAATTTTCTACTGAAAACAGTGATTGATTGTTCTGATCTTTTACATTAAATATCGTATTGTTGCTGTAAGATAAATATAATTTAGAATTATCAACTGCAATAAAAAAATATCTCAAATAATGTTCATAAGACATTTCCCAGTGGAATTTCGTGTCATTCTCAATTCGACTCTTCAGATATCGTATAAAATCCACATCAATAAAATTTTCAAATTCATCATCTCGTTCCATATAATTATTCAAATACCCTGTATAATTTAATGTTTCGACTTTAGTTATGATTTCCTCTCTATTTGAACCTTGTACATCGTAATCAATTAAGTAATAGATTCTTGATTTAATTACAGTTAAATTTAAAAATACAGGAAAAAAAATAAGGCCCACTACAAGAAGACTGATTAATAATACCCTGATTTTCATTATTTTATCTACTTCTCTTAATTTACTGACTGTTCTCTTATTAAACAATTAATTTTTAGTCTTTACCATTATATATTTTAGAAATCTTCTTACTACCATATATAGCATAAATAAAAATTACGAAAAATGATAAAATTAAAACTGGAAAGCTTGATTCGATTAAATAGTGTTCAGGAGGCATAGATGGCAAATTGAATAAATATAGAATAAAAACTGTAAAAGGCATATACAGATAGTAAATTATTGGAACTAATATGATTGTTCCGAGAGAGATCATAACATAATGCCTATAGCATTGTTCACAAAAATATCCCTTTACGTTAAATATTCTAATGGGTGTTAACTCTGAACTATTTTTTGTAAGCATTTTAGTTGGTATATGAGTATGACACTTATAGCATATCTTTTCATTATCACCGATTTTTTCACTGAACTTTTGGGTTATTGCTGTTTTTTTAATTAAATCATAAGATATGTAATACCATATAATAGCATTCATAAAAATGAATGAAATTAATAAAATTAACAACCAGAAAATTTCAATTAAGGCTAATTCTTGATAAATTGGAACTAAAGAACCAGGAAAAAAGTCTGGACCTAAAGGACCAGAATAACATTCTTTAATTAAATCTCGATAATAAGCTGTTAGTATGATTATTCCGATAAAGCATGATAAAAATCCTAAAATTAAAAACTTTAACAATAATAGTGTTCGGTTTTTTGTTCTCTCTAATTCATTAGATTGATTATGCATATAATCTCGATTTGTTATAGATTGTTATTAAAGTCTTTAATTAAAAATAGGAATGATAATATTTATTAAATTTCTCTTTTAATGAATTCTCCATTATAGTTATTCATTAAACCGATTTCTTTATTAGATGATGATTGGAAATTATTAAAAGAATTAGAATTTTTCCTAAGTGAGAGATATTGAATTAATTTTGCGTCGGGAGAGCCTGTAGGAGAGCGAGAATTTCTTTACCATAGGTAATTCATAATAATATGGTTTCATTAAAACTCAAATCGTATTTAGTTAAACAGAATATTTATAAAGCAAAATTGCATCAATTCTTTTGACAGAATGAGATTAATTTTTTAAGAAAATTAAACTTATGAGAAATTTTACTAGATTTTTACCAGATTCAGAACGTCTGAGTAAAGTAATCAAAAATTACTTATTAAATAATGCAAATCTAGTTGAGAAGATAAAGAAAAAAATTGAGAGAGAGAAGGTTTCTAAATTTTTTAATTATTGTATTAATTGCGAAAGAAAACTTGACCGTACAACTAGGAGGAATCATCGTTTTCATAAAAATATTGAAATTTTTGAATTGAAGTTTTGTTGTTATTGTTATGAGCAATTTAAAGATAAATCATTAGATGAATTCCCAACCACGATAATTGACAACATTCATAGAAAAATAAAGGCTTATAAGAAATATAATTCAAAAGAATAGTTGAAGAGGTACAAATTTGGACTTAAAGGAAATTAAAGAACTATAAATCATTAAATATTTTTTGCCATTTACCTTTCTGGGCATATATTTCTGCTTCTCTAAGGACTTCAAGAAATTCGTTTAATTCATCACCCGAATACTCCTCTAATATAGAAAGTTGGGTATATATACCATGATGTAAAAGTTTTTTCTTATCTAAGAAGTAGATTACTCGACTGAAGAAAGTTTTTACAGCTCGATCCCAGCTACGAATTTCAATTTTATCAAATATAAACTCTACGAGGTGTTCGATTAATTGTCCTTTTATAGGTTTGCCCCAATTGAAATTCCAGTATTTCATAAGAAGAACAAGTTTTGTAATTCTTCCATTTTGCTTTCTATTTATTTTAGAATGTGTTTGTATTTCTGATTTTGGTTTGATTTTTTTTATTTCTCCAAGTCCATTAGGAATAATAAGGTATCCGTTAGGTAATTCAATTGCGGGAATACAGTTAAAAAGAATTGAGATACTGTTATAATCTATTCGAATAGGAATAGCACGTATATAAGGCGGGTCCTTTAATAGTTTCATATATTTTCTATAATTGAATTGAAAAACTTTAAGATGAGAATAAAGTAATTCGAAAAGTATGCTTCCTATTAAATTATTTTGTTCAAGGGAGTCAGTATTATTTTTTCCAAATATAAAATGAATATCAACATCAAATCGATTTTTGATGAAAAGTCCCATATCGAAAGAAGCTTCAAACCAAAATCCTTTTAAGGTGTATTGATAGGTGTCTTTTGATAAGTAAAGAGAAGACCAATAAGGAATTAGATTTTGAGAAATTTTCTTTAGTCCATTATACAAAGTATATGCTTTTTCTCTAAGAAAGAGTTTTTGATTCTCTGAAATAGTTAAAGAATCAATCAATCTTTCCAATTTGTTATGAATCTTATTTACAATCAAATCAGATAATAAAGAAAAGATCTCTATTTAAATGTTTCTTAAAACACTCTATAAAAGCCGATTAATGACTGAAGCTATAGCCTTGATATTTTTCAATTAATTTAAAAAATATTCAAATATAATTGAAAGTGAAAAAAGAGAGAAAAAAATTAAGTTTAACTTTTTATATCTTTATCCCAGAGGTACTATTAATAGATACTTTAAATGAAATTACTTATACAAAACCTTTTTAGTCTATTAAATGTTAAGATATGTTAAATTTGATAATTGAAGGTATAGAAACGAGAACATTTACTATTTGCGCCTCCATTTATATCTACGATAAGCATAGGATGAAACCAATAAAACTACAACGCCAAGAAAAAAAGGCCCATAACTTGAAGCATAGCGAATATACTTCACTATTATCTCACTATAATATAAAATATCATCTTCTTCACCAACAGGATATTCTTCAGCATAAAACAAAATAAATAAATTACCTTGAAATGGTGGAGATATTTGAATAGTTTTTGTAAACTCAGTTATATTTTCTATTTCCCAGTAAGGTATATACGGTTCTTCCTTAAGATAAGTTGGATATAGATGCAAAAACGGAGAAAGTAATAATAAAATTAATAAATATTGCTCTATCGCATAATCATTTCATAGGCATGAATCCAAAAGGCATCTGTGCAGGAGCAATTTACTACACGTGTATGAAATACTGTATTAATGTGACTCAAATACAGATGGCTGTCATTACGGAAATTACCGAGCCAACAGTTCACAAGGGGTATAAAGATTTCCAGAGATTAAATCTTTAATTTAATGATGTGTTTGAGTAAACACTCAAACACTTTATTTTAATAAAAATAAACTTTAAAAACTATTGAATAATCATTCATAATTGTGAGATTTTTGTAATAAAAGTTTACTAATCATAAATTAAAGATATAAAAAGGATAATAAGAAAATGAGAAGAAGAAGAGGTAACTCTAGAAGGATGGCTAGTTATGTAACTATGCAAAGAATTAACTTTCCTAATAGAAATTACCTTCAGTCAAGTAATATTAGCAGAATACCCTTAAATACGAGATTTTTGAATATTCCTATAAATAAGAAGAGCGTTGCAATAAACTCAGACATTGTGAAACCAATTTCAAAGAATAAAAATTCTATAGAACCGATTCCCACTTCATTTGAAGGAATTTATAAAGATATTGGTCTAAAAATAATAGAAATTAAAAAAGATATTGAAGTTGAGATTGAAAGAAGGAAAAATATTATAAGAAAATCTATTTCATCTGATGAGATTTGTTTTCAAAAAGATGGTAACAATAATTTTCAATTAAAAGAAAGTTTTTCAAATTTTATATTGGATGAATCAGATTTTACCTTTCTCCAAAAGAGAAAACTCAGGAAGAATTTAAAAAGGATAAGATTTAAAATTGCAAAAGGAAAAGAAGATATATTAGTATTTCATAGTGGTAGCCATCTTTTTGGCAAAGGGGAAAACATTTCTGTTTTGAAAGTGGACTCTTCGGAATGGAAAAAATGGGAAAAATTAATAAATTTAATAAAAAAAAATATAGAAAACTTTAAGTTATCAATTAAGAAAAAAGAACTCAATTCTCTTTATGATGACTTTAAAAAGATTGCATATCCTAAACATGAAAAAAATGTAATAATTTGTGAAGAATGCGGTTCAGAGAATCTTGGAAAGGCATTATATTGTCATTATTGTGGTAATAAATTAATTGAATCGACATCTGAGGACACAAAAAGAATATTTTGAAAGTATTTGGAGAAGTAAATTATACTCAATAAACTTACTAAATATTATAAAGAACGTGAAATTCCAGTCCAAAATGTAGAATTTGACTTTCATATACAGGCTAAACCAATAGCAGAATTGATACATCTTATTTATCAGCAAAAACTTCAAGGCTTTGATAATATTACTGTTAATATTCTGCTATAACTCCCCCTTTCACAATTACCCCCAGATTTTGAAATTTACGTTGATCAAGGAACTTTGGTTGTTAATTCAACAAATATCAAGTTAAACATATCTATTTTTGATGCTGATAATAATAATGATGGAGAGGTCGATGATGATTATTTATTCCAGATCTTAAACGGAACAGATTGGACTGAATGGATAAAACCTTCAGGATTAATTAATTGGAGTTTAAGTGATAATAAAGCAGGTAATTACACAATAAACGTAGAGGTGAAAAATATGTATGGTATTACACAGAAACAAATTGAGATTGAATATAAACCTACCAAATTGAAGAATGGCGTTATATCAGGTTATTCAATCATGCTGATATCACTTTTTATACCTTTGGGGGGTTTGATAACAGTTTGTAAATTAAAGAAAAAATTAAAATAACTTATTTTTTTCAAATCTTTTTAGATGATTACATACAATCATTAACAATTTAAAAATCCGAAGTTAATTATAAAGTTATAAAATATTCTCACATACTGCGGGAATAATAAAAAAGAGCTGAATAAAATGTCATATTTCAAATATTTTAAAAACGATATAATAAAAAAAAGTATTAATGAAAAGTGGAAAGGAAACGGAACTCTTGAAAATCCTTTTCTAATTGCATCTCCTCATTCCTTCTCGCAGCAATCGATTATTAAAGATACTTCTCTCCATATCATACTGAAAAATTGCTCCTTCAAGTATCTCACCTTGAATAGATGTAAAAATATTAAATTCGAACATTGTACGTTTGAGGTTTTATATTTATTGAAGTGTTCTGATATCATAATTAAAGATTGTCCCTTTAGTTTGAAATTAGACCTAACCAAGAGTCATCATACCCAAGTTTTTGGTTCTTCAATCCCATTTCTGGAGTTCTTTCGGTGCTATGACTCCCATTTTCAAGTATGCACAATCAACAAAATCCATAATTATTTTAGCAGAGGAAATCTCTTTGAACACATAACACACCTATATTAGATTATAAATCTCTGATGAATAAGTCTCCAAAACAATATTATTCTAAATTTCTTCCATATCCAATTGTGGGAATTGTATTATTAATAGTTTCTATTCTGCGATTTTCACATACCATTTCAAGCTTACAACTCTGGTCGTTTATAGGCGCTATTTTCCTCCTTTTCTCATTTGTATGTATTTTTGTCTTAGTTATCTCTCTCGACTATAAAAAAATGAAAAAGTATCCACCAAATCGAGTGTTAGAATAATTTGAAGAGAGAAGGTTAAAATTTACACAATTACAACATTACATCATTTTATGAAATCTTAATGAAATGTTAATATTAACCTTCTATCCTTAATCCTCGCTATTTTTGATCACTTCTTGGATCGAAACATTTAAATGAAATAACATCCCACTAGATTCCATAGGGATGTTAAGAAAAATTAGATGATGTAATTATGAATGATAAACCAATTAAAAAAATATATGAAAAAATTACTGTAAATCTACCTTTTGTGGATGTAGGAAAAATAGATTATTTTGTGGAACAAGGATTCTATAACTCAAGAGCTGAATTTATCAGAGTTGCTGTCAAAAATGAAATAAGTAAAAATGATTACGAAATTGAAACTGAAACAAAACGGCTCAGAGATGAAAAAAACGAAGAAAATCATATTGCAGTTGGTATAACCATAATCTCTCGAGACTTTCTCGAAAAAATTTTAAGCAAAAAACAAAAACTAAAAATATTCGTTGTAGGATTAATTAAATTTAGCAAAGACATTGATTTAGAATTAGTCAAAAAAACTATAGATTCCTTCAGAGTTTATGGCATTAAACGTGGACCACCAGATGTTGTCAAATACCTCGAGAAATTAAAATATACAAAATAATAACAAAAAATACCAATACACAACAATACACAACATAATAGAGTATGATTAGACAACTTTTTCTCATAATAATCACATTGTCACAATTGATCATATACACACTTGATCCACAACATTTAAATACTAGTGTGTATATTTTTTATTTAGAAAAAAAAAAAAATACACAACAATACACAACAAAAAAAATAAAAAAGAGGTAAAAAAAAATGAATAAAAAAAGTTTAGACGGAAAAGAGTTAATAATTGTTAAAAACATGTATTATGCCTACAGATTTTAATAAATTCAATTTTTTTTTATATTTTTATTCACGATCATCAAAGTTATCAAATTATCAAACAAAAAAAAATGAAAAATAAAAAATAAAAAAGAGGTAAAAAAAGAATGAAAATAACGAATGGATATGAAGATTTAGAGAAGGTAAAAGCTAACACATATTCCAAATTATTATTCAGGAGTCCTATAATTTGTTAGGATAAAATTAATAAATATATTATTAAATAATTAAAGAAAGAGGTTAAAAAAATATGAGAATATCTGGATCAGGAAGACTTTCAGAAGGGAAAATTAATGATGAGATAAATCTTTCAGGCTCTGCGAAGATAGCTGGGGATTTTGAATGTAATGGGTTTAAATCATCTGGTTCTTTAAGGGGCGAGGGAAATTTGACGGTTCGTGGTGATGTTAAAAGTTCTGGATCATTTAGAATTGCAGGATTCCTTCATGGAGATGGTAATGCTAAATTTTCTGGTTCCTCATCAGTAGGTGGGGAGGTTTTAATCAGGGGAGTATTAGGAGGTTCAGGCTCATTTAGGACAGGAGATAAAGTTGAAGCAATTGAAGGAATTAGGCTTTCAGGTTCCGCAAGAGTTCAAGGTGATCTATTATCTCAAAAAACCATTGATATTGAGGGTTCGGTGATAATTGATGGAAACATAAAGGGAGATGATGTTTTTATTGGCACACGCCTCATGCGGGAAAGAAAAATATTAAAACAACCATTCAAAGTACATGGAAATATATTTGCTGCAAATATAGCTGATATTACTGGAGCACTTGTTAATGGGGATGTAAGAGGACGAGACGTGAAGATAGGTAAGGGAACAGAGGTCGCAGGAGTAATTTATTATATTGACAATATCGAAGTTCACCAAAAAGTCACTTTAGCTAATGAACCTATTCAAATTCAGTTAGATGAAGAATAATATTAAAATTAACCAATATACAGAAATGTGGTGTTAACATGTCAAATGATGAAAAAAATAATGAAAAGGATAAGAAAGAGACCGAAAGGATAAAATGGGAGTTGAATGATATTCGAGATGATCTTTTGGAAGAAATAGATGATTTACATGATGACTTCATAGATGATATAGATGATATAATTGAAGACGCAGATGATATTAAAGAAGATTTAATAGAAGATTTGGAAGAACTTGAGATGGAAAGAGAAACTTTACTAGGTGAATTTGGAGATGTAAGGGGGGGGTTAGAGGATTTAGGAGAGGATGCGAAGGAGCGAATTGAACATGTAAAAGAGAAGCTTGAAAGTTTAAGAGAAAAAGTGTATAGATATGAGGCCAAATTAAGAGCAAAAATAAGAAAAAAACTTCATAAAGCAAGAAAAAAAGCAGTAAAGCGAATAAATATTTCAGTTGATCCTGAGATGAGTGATGAATGGAAGGACTGGGCAGAAGGCTTAGGTGCTTCAGTGTCAGAGTTAGTTCGAAAATCGATGAAATTTGTTAAGAATAACATTGGTGATATAGCAAAGTTAGAATCATGGGGAAAGAAACTAGATAAAATGGGTGAAAGAATTGAAAAATCGGTAAAAGATTCAGGAATAGAGGAGCTAGGGGATAAAATTGAAGCTCAATTTGGGAAAGTGAAACCTAAAATACAAGTCCATGTTGAAAAAAAGCTAGATAAAGAGCGAATAAAGAAGCGTATTCAAGGATTAATTAAACTTCGGAAATCAATACCTTTAGAAAAGTTTTCTCAGGCACTTAATATTTCACAAGAGCAGGCTGAAAATTTAATTTATGAGTTAGCAGCAGAGGGTATTGAGGGAAACCTAGAAGAGGGAGTATTTAAATTTACAAATGACCTTGATGAGGTTATTGCAAAGCTTTTTGAAATGATTGATAAAATGTAAAATTATTTTTTAAAGGGGATTTAAAAAAAAAATAATATTTAGGAATTAGGAAAATAAAAAATTAGGAAATTAGGGGATAAAATATGGAAGAGTTAGCAAATCAAAACACATTTAGAAGCTATTTATTTTTTTGGTCAGGGCAGTTATTTTCATTAATAGGCTCACTAATAGTTCAATTTGTAATTACATGGTGGGTAACAGAGGTTACGGGCAGTGCGATTTATCTATCTGTAGGTATGTTTTTATATTTTTTACCGATGGTATTTATTACACCTTTTGCTGGGGTACTTACAGATAGATTAAATCGTAAAAAAATAATTGCTATCGCAGACTCTACACAGGCGTTAGTAACGGTATGGATAATAGTATTATTTTACAGTAATAATGTAAATCCTTTAGTTATTGTGTTGATAAATAGTTTAAGAGGAATATGTCAAGCATTTCACATGCCCACAGTAAGTGCAATTATGCCTTCAATGGTACCTAAAGAAAAGCTGAGTAGAATAAATGGAATTAATTTTTTATTTACAAGCTTTATACAGCTAATCGGACCTGTAATAGGCGCTACATTTATGGCATTTTTTCCGATAAAGTTAATACTTTGGATGGATGTAATAACATTTGGTATTGCTATAATCCCTTTGTTATTAATTAAGATACCATCTGTAAGAAAAATAGCAGAAACAGAAACAGAGATAAAGGTATCGTTTAAAAAAGAATTCAAAGAGGGAATGCTCACCATTAAGATGATACCGGGATTACTAACAATTTTACTTTTATCAATGTTTCTCAATTTCCTAATTACACCACTCAATGTGTTATTGCCTTATTTTGTAAATATTACACATCTCGGAACAGCATCAGATTTAGCACTTATTTTAACAGGATTTAATTTAGGTATGATAATTGGCGCGGTAATAACTAGCTTGAAGAAAAACTGGAAGCATAAAATTTTTGTTTATTTTTCAGGATTAATGATCACAATGGGAACTTTATCAACTTTAGGTTTTGCGCCAAAAGGCTATTTCATATTAATGGCAGGAGTAGCAGTTATTACAGGAATGACATTACCTATTGTAAACACTATCTATATGACAATTATACAAAGAGTTGTTCCAGTAGATAAAATGGGTAGAGTATCATCTGTAGATCAATCATTATCAATGGCAATCTTTCCAATCGGAACATTAATTTCAGGGCCATTAGCTGAACTTATTGGAGTGCAAAATCTGTTTATTTATAGTGCGTTCATAGGTGTGATAATTACATTTTTGACCTGGCGTTTTACCAAAGTTCGTCGTATTAATTATGATGATAAGTTTGAGCTAGCTAATATAACAGATAAAATTAATAACATTAATGTGAGCTGAGAAGGATAGGATTCATAAAAGAAAAATACTATTAAATATTTTCAAATTTAAAATAATTTTTTGTAATTAGGGGATATAAAATGGAAGTAGAACCAACACGAAAGAGTTTTAGAAGTTATATGTTTTTTTGGGTCGGTCAGTTATTTTCTTTATTAGGATCGATGGTTGTTCATTTTATTTTGGTATGGTGGATAGAAATAGAGACGGCAAGTCCAACATTTCTATCTTTAGGTCAATTTTTTTATTTTTTACCAGTAATATTATTTATGCCAATCGCAGGAGTACTTTCAGATAAGTGGAAACGTAAAAGTATTATCCTGACAGTGGATTCATTGCAAGCATTTGTCACTTTTATTCTTATTTTATTTTTCATATTTGATGCTGTAAATATTTGGATTATCTTTTTGTTTATTGGATTAAGAAGCATCTTTCAAGCGTTCCATCAACCAACAGTAGCTGCGATAGTACCTTCAATGGTTCCAAAAGATAAACTAAGTAGAATAAATGGTATAAATTACTTATTTATTGGACTAATACAATTACTTGGTCCGGGAATTGGAGCATTACTACTACAATTCTTTACTATTGGAGAAATCTTATGGATTGATATAATTACATTCTTCATTGCACTTATTCCTTTACTCTTAATTAGTATACCTGTTATAAGAGAAGAAAAAGAGGTAAAGGAAAAGAGTTCCTTTACAAAAGATTTCAAAGAAGGGATAATTATTTTAAAAGCAATTCCTGGTTTAATAATACTTCTCTTTATGGGGATGCTTGTTAACTTTTTCATACAACCATTAGGCACTTTATTACCATATTTTATTCATACTATACATGGTGGAGAAGAATTTGAGTATGCATTAGTTTTAATATTTCTACAAGCAGGTGTAATGGTTGGAGCATTCCTTACTTCCATTAAAAAAGAATGGAAACACAAAATTGTGGACTCATTTATCGGAATAGGGATTGCAGGCGTTGGATATGCGTTTTTAGCATATACTCCTAATGGAATTTTCGTTTATATAGGAATTGTAATAATGATAATGGGATTTGTGTTACCAATCATAAATACTATATATCAGACAATTTTGCAAACTACTGTACCCCAAGATAAGCTAGGGAGGGTGACATCAATTGACAGTACTCTTTCTGTAGTGATTGTTCCTCTTGCTACTATCTTAGCAGGACCTATAGCTGAATTAATTGGAATTCAAAATTTATTCTTTTTTAGTGCTTTAGCAATTATTATCGTTACACTTTCATTCTATATATTTACTGGAGTTCGACATGTAGATTATGATAAGTATATAGAGGATATGAACCAAAATTCTGAAATTATACAAAATGAATGAAATTTAAAAGTTGATTTGAAAAATGGAAGAATACGCAAATGAAAACACTTACAAACGCTATTTATATTTTTGGTCGGGGCAACTATTCAGTTTGCTTGGCTCATTAGTGATCTTTTTCGCAATATTTGTTTGGATTACAGATATAACGGGTAGTGCCGTAATGCTTTCATTGGCTAACTTCTTTTATATGATCCCAATGTTAATAGTAATACCTATTGCTGGTGTATTAACTGACAGGTATGATCGTAAAAAGATAATTTTAATAGTAGATTCAATGCAAGCTTTTTTAACAGTAATTTTAACTATATTTTTTATTTCGGGTTTTACTAATATTTGGCTTGTATTTATATTTATCAGTCTACGGAGCATATTTCAAGGATTTCATATGCCTGCCATAAGTGCTATTATTCCCGTAATGGTTCCAAAAGATAAATTAGGCAAAATTAACGGAATTAATTTTCTATTTACAGGGATTATCCAATTAGTTGGACCTGTTGTTGGCGCAACTTTATTATTCTTTTTTCCAATAGAGTACATTCTATGGGTGGATGTGGTTACTTTTTTAATTGCTTTAGTACCTTTATTACTAATTGAAATTCCTAATGTTCATATTAATAGTGAAAATGGAGAAAAGAGCTCTTTTACAAAAGAAATTAAAGAAGGTTTTACAATTCTTAAAGCTTTTCCTGGATTGATAACAATTTTGATATTAGCGATGATGCTTAACTTCCTGATTCAGCCTTTATTTGTTTTGATGCCGTACTATATTAAAATTGTACATGGTGGCAACAATTTTGTGTTAGCAATACTAGAGATGATTTTACAAGGTGGTATGATTATCGGTGCATTAATCCCCTCTTTTAAAAAGCAATGGAAAAATAAGGTAAGATCAATGTTTATTGGAATAATTGTATTCAATATTGGATATATGCTATATGCGATTACGCCACTAGGGTTTTATTATACAATGGGGGTGGGCGCATTTATATTAGGTTTTATTTTACCGATCGTCAATACAATCCTTCTTACTGTGGTACAAACTACTATTCCTCCAGATAAAATGGGAAGAGTTTCATCTATCATTAGCACACTTTCAATGGTTATATCACCTATAGGAGCAATTATTTCAGGACCATTAAGTGTTATTTTTGGAGTAGCCCCCTTGTATTTATATTGTGCCCTCTTAGGGATTATAATTACAATAGCAACATATTATCTCACAGGCATACGTCATATAGACTATGATAAAGAGATTGATCTAAATAATTCAAATAAAAATGAAATAGAACAAAATAGTAATAAAGTTTAGATGAATAAGATGGAAGAATTAGCAAATAAGAGAACATATAGGAATTATCTTTTTTTTTGGGCGGGACAATTATTCTCTCTTTTTGGTTCAACAATTATCTTTCTTGAAAGCTAAAATTATAATTTTAGATAATATTTTAAAAAAAAAGCAAGACTTTAACTAGGTCAGAGAAATTTGGAGGAGACTGCTAATCAAGAAACATTCAGAAGTTAAATGTATTTTTGGGTTGGACAGTTATTTTCATTATTAGGGTCACTGTCCTCTTTTTTGTTATATTTGTGTGGATTACAGATGTAACTGGCAGTGCGTTAATGTTATCACTAGCAAATTTCATTTTCTTGATTCCCATGTTAATTATAACTCCTTTTGCGGGTGTTATATCAGATAGATATAATAGAAAGCTTATAATATTGGTGGTAGATTCAACACTAGCATTTTTAACAGCAGTTTTAGCTTTATTTTTCATTTTTGACTTTACAGAGATTTGGCTTATTTTTCTATTTATAGGTATTCGAAGTATATGTCAATCATTTCATTCACCAGCAGTAATGGCAATATTGCCTATTATGGTTCCGAAAAATAAGTTAAGCCGAGTAAATGGCATCAGATATTTTTTCATAGGAATTGTTCAATTGATAGGTCCTGCAGTTGGAGCTACTCTATTATTCTTTTTTCCAATAGAATATATTTTTTGGGTAGATGTTATTACTTTCTTTATTGCTTTAATTCCTCTATTAAAAATCAAAATTCCTGTTATTCATATGAATGCAGATCGAGTTGATAAGAATTCATTTGTTAAAGAAATTAAGGAAGGTTTTACAGTGATAAAAACTATCCCTGGGCTCTTAATAATCATGTTGATTGCAATGTTATTATATATGTTGACACAACCCTTAATGGTGTTAGCTCCTTTCTTCATAAAGATCATACATGGCGGGAATAATTTCACGTTAGCATTTATTGAAATGATTTTGCAAGGTGGTATGATTTTAGGCGCTTTAATCCCTTCTTTCAAAAAACAATGGAAAAATGAAATACGAGTATTATTTATCGGAATGATTATAATAAATATCGGTTATTTACTATATGCACTCGCTCCTATAGGAAATTATTCAATAATAGGATTAGGTGCTTTCATAATGGGGTTCATTCTACCAGTTGTGGATATACTAGTATTAACAGTTGTTCAAAAAACAATTCCTCCAGATAAAATGGGAAGAGTCTCTTCTACTCTTAATACACTTATGATGGTTGCTTCACCTCTTGGAGCTATTTTAGCGGGTCCATTAAGTGAGATCCTAGGTGTTTCTCTTTTATACCTGATTTGTGCGATATTAGGAATAATCATCACAATTTTACCATATTTATTCACCGGAATTCGCCATATTGATTATACAAAAGAAATTAATAAACTTAAAGATATCAATAGTAAAAGGTAAAACTTCTTTTTATGTAATAGATTTTAGGAATCATTAGTATTAATTTAATATTAGGGGATTAAAACTGGAAAGAACTTCAACTAAGTCAACATATAGACAATTCCTCTTTTTTTGGGGAGGACAATTATGTTCTCTTTTTGGCTCTACAATTGTCTATTTTGTCTTAATATGGTGGATAACAATCGAAACTGGAAGTGCTATGATTCTTGCGATTGCATCTTTTTTGACAATCCTTGCGTCGACTGTCTGTATGCCCATTGCGGGAGTATTTTCAGATAAATTCAATCGCAAAATCCTCATTGTTGTTGTTGATTCATTACAGGCTGTTGTGACGCTTATAGGAACTATATTATTTCAGTTTGATCTTATGACAATTATTACTGTACTGATATTTATGAGCGTTCGTAGCATATTTCAAGCTTTTCACATGCCTACGGTAGCTGCGATTACTCCTACTATGGTTCCTTTAGATAAGTTAATCCGGATTAATTCAATTAGTTTTTTCTTTGTAGGAGTAATCCAAATTTTTGCTCAGTTAGTAGCTGCAATTCTTTGGCTAATTTTTCCAATTCAAATAATTCTTTGGGTAGATATTGTTACTTTTTTAATCGCATTAATACCATTGATAATAATTAAAATACCTTCAGTAAAAAGCAAACCAAAAACAAATATCAAAGCGGAGGGAAAAAGCTCATTCTTCAAAGAATTTATTTTAGGTATTAAAACCCTAAAATTAATTCCTGGGCTCGTAATAATCATAATAATGTATATGCTTGTCAATCTTTTAATGATGCCCTTAAAGGTTTTAATGTCACTTTATGTATATGGTGTTCATGGTGGTCTAGCTGGACATTATGCTTTAACTTTAACATTTTTTCAAGGTGGAATGGTATTAGGGGCCTTAATTACTTTTGTTAAAAAGAAATGGCCTCATAAAATTAGAGTAGTTTTTAGTAATCTTGCGATTGGAATGATAGGATATATTATACTCGCCCTCGCACCGAAAGGTTCATATATCATAATAAGTATAGGTGCAATAATAATGGGTTTAACATTTCCAATTACAAGTTCGTTAATTACGACATTTATACAGACAACAGTGCCACCAGATAAAATGGGGCGGGTGATGTCTATTACATCTACTTTAACTATATCAACAGCTCCAATCGGAACCATTCTTGTCGGACCATTAGCAGAAATTCTTGGGATCCCATATTTGTTCTTCTTTAGTGCAATATTAGGCTTAATTGTTGCGGGTTCAATTTGGATCTTTACCAATATTAGAAAAGTTGATTTCGATGATACGGATGCGATTAAAAAAGTAAATGAAAAAATAAATAATATAAGTACTTAATCTTTTTCTCTTTCTTACTTGTTCTTATAAAAATTTACCCAGGTGTTTACGGTCATATTTTTACGCTCATCTTCAGGTTCTCCGAAAACGTCTGGAACAGAAACGTCCGCTGCTTTAAGGTTGTCATTTATTGCATCTTTTATAATATTCCTAAGATCTTTATAAAATTTAATGTGCCTATTTAGTGCACTTGGTCCTTTTAAAATCGGACCATGTCCAGGAATATATATATCTGCTTTGATGTCTTGCATTTTCTCCAATGCCTTAATTAAAAGCTCAGGGTTACAAGTAGGATCTCCTGCGTAAGGAAACGTATTCTCAAAAATTAAATCTCCCGCGAAAACAACTTTTTCATGTGGAAAAGAGATAAACGAACTACCGGCAGTATGTCCTCCTGTATGGTAAATCTCAATGTGTAAATCATCATCCTGGATAATTAATTTATCTGTAAATAGAAGCGTAGGAACTATATATTCGATACCTTCGCCAATTGGTCCTTCTTTTGCTAATTCTTTTATAAAATCTTGATATCGAGATTTAGTTTCCTTATTCAACATTATTTTTGATGTCAATTCACTGCTTAGGATACAAACATCTTTAAAGGGCTTGAATCCAAATATGTGATCTCCATGGTAATGAGTAACAACTAAATATTTAACTGGAACACCAAAATGGCTTTCCAAATTCTTCCTTAGTAATTCTCCCGTTTTCACATACATTGTACTATCAATAGCAACACAAAAATTACGTAAAGAAAGTCCTCCCGCATTACCACGTCCTTCGCCAGTAGTATTAGCTACTGTTAGAGGGGTGATAGATTCTAATTCATATGATATATTCATTAAAACTCACTTTTTAAAGATGTTCTTAAATTTAATCATGTAAATTCTTATTATGAGTATTAACCCATCTAATAAGATCTTTACTTTTTTTAGGAAAAATTTGTTGCATTACCTCTACAGCCGTTTTTCTTACAATTGGATCTTCATCTGAAAGAATACAGCTCTCAAGGGTAGTAAAGACTTTATCATCCTTTAATTCCATTACTTTGAATGCCATAATACTTATTCTTCGAATTTCAGTGTTTTCACTATTTTCTAAGATATAATTTAATAGTTCTATAGTTTCTTCCTTATTCATCTGTTTTGTAGTGAAGTATTCGTAAATCTTAGCTACTGTTAACTCTTTATTCATAAAATCTAGTGCATCTTGATAAAGTATATCCCATTTATTTATTAAATCTTCAAATTCAGACGATTTCTTTAAATCAAATGGGCATTCATGATTTTCAGGTAATCGATGTTTACTACAAAATTTCATACCACAGAAAGTACATCTGTATGGTATATCCATTATTCTTTCGTTACAATAATAACAATTTGACAATTTAAGTGGATTTTATTTTACTCAAATTACTAAATATAATTTTGATTTTTTAAGATTTAAACTCTTTTAATGATTCAAAAATTATGTACTAGTCTATCAATAATATCATTTTGAATTGGAGTACCAAGATCGACAAAAGTAGCATTATATCCTCCAACTTTTACTATTAAATCGGGATATTTTTCGGGATGTTTTTGAGCATCTCTAAGTGTTTCAGTTGAAACGACAGTAGGTTGTATTTGCATCCCTCCTGACTTAAAATAACTTTTTAAAAGGTGATAAAATTTATCTAAATTCTCACTTCTTTCAATATTTTGTGGATGTATCCTTATATTTACAGCTACTCCATTTGTAGTTAGATCGTAATTTAATTTTGCAATTGAATTTAATGTAGCAGTAAGACCATTTTTCTCCATTTTGTTTACAGGGGATAAACTGTTTGATAATGATTGTGTATCTTTTCTACCATCAGCAGAAGCTCTTGTAAAAAGTCCTTCAATTACATGCACTCCCATGGAATACGCTCCTGGATTAAAGCGGCCATTTCTTACACATTTATGTTTAACTACTTCAGAACAGTATAAATCCCACAGCTCTTTTGCAAATTGATCAATATCCTCTTTATCATTTCCCCATTTATTATATTTATTTATTAATTTCTGTCTAAATTTTTCTTCTCCCCTAAAATTAGATTTCAAAATTTGAATTAACTCGGGAAGTGTCATGAATTTCTCTTCATAGACTATTTTTTTAATATTATATAATGAATCAACCAACGTTGCAAACCCATATGCTGTAATAGATGAAAAATTGTAAAGTGCTCCAACAGCAGTATAATCCTTACCACTTTCCATACACCCTTCGATAATAGCAGAAACAAATGGTTGGGGGAAATAATTAATTGTTTCTTGATCTCCAATTCTGACAATTTTTACAGCTTTTTCAATATTATAGCGTAATTGATGTATAAAAGCTTTGTACAACTCCTCAAAAGTCAAAAAGTTAATAGGATCTCCTGTTTCAAACCCACTTTTTTGCTTTGTCAAATTACAATATCCATTATTTAAAGTAAGTTCTAGAATACCAGGTAAATTTATAAACATTCGACCTGTTGCGGCGAATGCATTTCCTTGACTCGTAGGTTCTACACATCCTATTATTGCATAGTTATTTGCATCCTCTTTAGAGTATCCAGATTTAATCATAGCAGGAATAATTATATCATCATTATAAAAGGCGATTCCAGATGTGAATCGAAAAATCTTTAATACTTCTTTTAAGAATGTGTCTGGAGTATTTTTATGAACTCTTATAGAGAGATCTGTGGTTAATGCTTTAATATTCTTATATGCTTCAAGAAATAAATATGAAACTTCATTTGTAGCATCATTTCCTTCTTTATCTACACCTGAAATAGTTATCGTTTGCGTATTTTGCCCAAGTGCATTTGCTATTGTAGTATAATCTGTTGGTAATAATGTTACATTCCAAGTTAACTTTAGATTTAGTTCTTCAATCAGTACCAAAGCAAATTCTCTAGTAATTTTATTTTCTTCTAAATCTTTTTTATAATATGGCCATAGAATTTGATCCAACCTACCTAGAGCAACAACACTTCTTTGGTAAATTATATTTATAATGTTTTGAGTAAAATGTATCAGTTGAACAGCTTCAAAGAATGAATCCGCAGTTCCTTTGGTAAACTTTTCCATTATGGCTCCAATATTTTCAAGTTCTTTCTTTCTTTGTTCACTTTTTTCATTTAAAGCCATTTTATAAGCAAGTTCAAAATATCTCCTTGAAAATTGTATAGCTGCATGAAAGCAAATTTTTATAGATTCATAGAAATTAAATTTATCTTGATAATAATAATCATCTTTACTTAATTTTGATTGATATGATTCTGCTTCCTTAATAATTCCTATATACCCTTTTTTTAGCAGCTTTTCATATCCTACACAAATATGTCCTTCATTAGTCCCATTTACTATAGCAATATTAGGTGCTGCAGTTCCAATTCTATCTAATCCCGTGATTAACTTTTCATTATAGAGTTTCTGTGAGATAATATCACTATATAATGCTTTTCCTTTCCAAAAAGGAATAATCTCTAATAATTCATTAATCTCATTTTCTTCCATAAAAAAGGGTTGTAATTTCCTTTTTCCATATTTTTGAATACTACTTCGTTTATCAAGGGTTCCATCATAACGATATAAGTCAAGATTAATCTTTTCACCAAGATTTTTACTCGTTTCATTTCCAACTAATAATTCATCTTCTCTAATAAAAATGGTCATATTTCTTAAAGTATGAGCTATTGCTTTAGCTCTCTTTATAATTTCAGGATCATTGGGAAATTTTTTATAAACTTCTGTGAAGTACTTCATACGCTCAATGCATAATTCATATTTACTGGACAAGAGATTATTTTTTAATCTCAAGGGTCTTCTAAGATTTTTATCTGAAATCAAATTTTTTCTCAACATTTAGTAAATCAATCTAAAATTAGCTAAGCTTATTTTTCCAATTATATAAATTAAATAATTCTAAAAAATACTCGCATATAAAAGATCACAAATGGTAGCATTATTAAGAAGTAGAGAGAAGAACTATTTTTATAAATTTTTGATAAAAGCATTACTAAGCTCCGAATATAATAAAGGATAACTCCAGTTAAGATTATAAATAAAACATGAGCAAAAATTCCCCCTAAGATAGGGAAAGGGGGAAGAGTTACAAATGCTAGGAATATTAAAATTGAAATAGGTCGAAGTATCATTAGAATCATAGCATGATGCCCCTTCATTTCTCTTAAATATAAATAATCCATAATTCCAGAACCTAGTCCAAGAACTATGTAAGGTAAAGAAGAGAAACTGAATATAGGAATTGTAAAACTCATCGTTAATTCAGTAATTAAATTGTATAATACTAAGAAAGAAACTACAGGAATAATTATTATTGAAAGCGAATATAAAAAGGAGATTGAATCATTTTTAACCCAATTTTTCCATTCTTCCTTCCAATTAGAATGCAACTCACTTGGAATGAATAACATAATAATTGCGGATAATATTGGGAAAAAAATAAAATATCCATAAAGGAGTGATTTGTTGAATAGTGCGAATATTATATCTCCAGTATTCATTGGAAATCTTGTGTTTGCTAAAGCTTCTTGCAATTACATCTCAAATACATCAATGGAAATTGGAGTAAGAATCGAAGCAGAATGTCTAAGAACAGGAACTCATACTCATGTTGGGTCTGCTTATTTAACCTTTGATGCTTTAGATGAAAATGACAAACCAACTTCAGTTCCAAAACTTATTTTAGAAACTAAAGAGGTAAAACGTCGATTTGAAGACGCAAAGAAAAGAAGAGAGACCAGATTACACCACGTAAAAAAACATAAACATACACAACAACTGTGTATAGCAAGACCTGAAAAATAAAAGTAAGTATGAATATCCTTTTATTTAAATCTAAATAACTTGTTTTCAGTAACTATTGTATTTATAAAATTGAAAATATAATAATAATACATCTTTATAAAGGGAGCAATAATGGAAGAAATTAAAAAACCTAAACTAAAAAGAAGAGTTTCTCTATTTGCACTAACTGTCTATGGGGTAGGAAATGTATTAGGTGCTGGAATTTATGCGTTAATAGGAGAAGTTGTGGGAATTACGGGGAATATCTCATGGCTTGCATTTATATTAGCATCTATTACTGGGGCATTGACAGGGCTATCATATGCAGAACTTTCTGCAATGTATCCTAGAAGTGCTGCTGAGTTTGTTTATACTGAAGAAGCATTTAGAATACGGATTCTGTCGTTCATTTTAGGATGGATAATTATCTTTTCAGGTATTTTATCCGCTTCGACTGTTGCTTTGGCTTTTGGTGGATATCTTTCTAATTTATTTGGCATACCCTCAATATTACTAAATATTATTTTCGCTATATTTCTTGTATTAATTCTCAGTATAGTAAATTTTATTGGAATTAAGACATCTACCCGTACTAATATAATATTTACATTGATTGAAGCTTCAGGTTTAATAATAATAATAATAATTGGTTTTTTTGGACAACAGGACCCGAATTATTTCGTTCTACCAACAGGGTCATCAATTGGAGCTATATTTTCCGCAGTTGCATTGATATTCTTCGCTTATATCGGTTTTGAGGATATAGCTAATATTGCTGAAGAAGTAAAAGAACCTCATAAAAACTTACCTAAAGCAATTATTTATTCAATTATAATTACCACTATTCTTTACTGTTTTACTGCCATTGCAGTGGTCAATATATTACCGTTTAATCAAATTGCGGCATCTGAGGCTCCGTTAAATGAAGTTGCTACAGAAATTTTAGGACCTAGTGGTGGTATCGTTATGTCGTTGATAGCGCTCTTTGCGACAGCGAATACAGTTCTCATTATGTTAATTGTAACTTCTAGAATGATGTATGGTATGGCACGTGATAAAGCGCTTCCCGAAAAACTTAGCAAAATATCTTCAAAATATAGAACTCCAACAATTGCTGTACTATTAACTATGTGTTTTACAATAATTCCAATCTTTTTTGGTGATATTTCAATAGTTGCTCATGCCACTGTCTTTGGTGTTCTCATTAACTTTTTCTTGGTTAATATAAGCTTAATAGCTTTACGAAAATCGAAACCAGATATTGAAAGACCTTTTGAATTAAAACCAAGTATTAAAGGGTTTCCCCTAATCGCTCTATTAGGGTCAATCATATGTATTGGTTTATTATTTACTTTTGATTGGCTTATAGTTCTTATTCAGATAATCATAATATTCTGTGGAATTGGAGTTTTCTACGTTATGAAATCAAAAATTGACACAAAATCATTGGGAAAAACACGAAATTAAAAATTACTGCAAAATATCTCACTTTTATTTAAACTGACAATTCATCGATACTACAATATCCTACAATTTCATCTCTCAAATAAATTTTAAAGGGAAATTTTTCATCTTTGTAAGGTTTCAAAAGATTAAGTAGAACATCGTGTTCTGGCTTTGAAAATACTCTTTTGAACTCTTCTCCAACACCCTCTAAAAATTGATACTGTTGAAGGACAAAATTACCCCTAAATTCTGATCGTTTAAGGAAATCAATGATTTCATTAATGTCTTCAGGTTTGTGTAAATTTACTACAAATGTAGTTCTAATTTCAAAACCTATATCATCTTGACTATTAACAAATTCAATAGTTTGAGCAATTCTATCAATATTTACGTTAACTCCTGTGATTTTCTTAAGCTTTTCTGAATCAATTGGACCTTTTAGATCTAACGCAACTCTATTGATATATGGAGCAATTTTCTTTATGACTTCAGGATTCGAACCATTTGTATCGATGCTAATATATTTTCCTATAGTATTGATTTCTTTACATAATTCTAACAAATCCGGTTGTAAAGTAGGTTCCCCTCCACTTATGCTTATTCCATTTACTAATACATTAGTTCTTATTGTTTGCATTAGCTCCGTAATTTCATACTCTCTTCCAACATTAGGTTGTAATAAATATTTATTATGACAATAATCACATTTAAAATTACAACCGACAGTAAAGATAACCATAGCTGATTTATGAGGTATATCTTTAGTAGAAATGTCAATTAAGCCCCCAATTTTCATTTTATATCGTACTCCCTTTTAATTAAACTTTCAACCTGATATAATGGTAAATTAAATGGACCCGGAGTTTCTAATTTTAACGATGTGAGCGCAGCTGCAAACTTCAAAGATTCTTCGAGATTCTTAGTTAACCGGGAACCTAAATAACTAATAAAAGCGGTGTCTCCCCTACCAGTTCGACCGTTATTATTCTTATTTCTCCACGGAAAATGAAAAGAAGCGTTAGACGTAAAAACACTAATTCCTTTCTCATGAGTGATAAGAATTTCCTTAGGTCCAAATGTAAGCAAATCGTTGGCTGCCTTTCTAACAATTTTTTGTTCTGTCAGAATTTCAGCTTCAGTTTGATCTAGCTTTAATACATTAATATCTGAAATGATCTCTTTCTTTTCTTTAACAGATAATCGAGAGTAAGAAACTTTATTTTTATCTCTAAATCTTATAAACCCTTGGACATCGAGGCATAAAACTTTCGGATACTCCTTTTTAAGAAATTGTAATAAATCTAAGTCGACTTCACCAGCCATAATTGGGCCTATAACAAAGATTTTTGTCTTGAGTGAGTCTGGGATTTCTTCCTTAGTAAATAAACCCGCAAATCCAAGAGGTTTATAATCTCTAAACTCCATATTTGTAGATGAATAAATATTTCTTAAACCTGATGTTTCCCCTGAGGGATGCGCGTAGTATGTTATTCCCTTTTTTTTAAACACTTCTAAAAGTGAATAATCCTCTTTCTTTAATCGTGTAATAACCGTGACTTTTAACCCCATATGAGAACCAGCAATTCCACCGTAAAAAACAGCTCCCCCTAATGAAGTATAGCTTTTTCCATCTACTTCAATTATATCAACGGCTAAATGCCCAAGAATAACAATATCTGACTCGATTATCATTTATTCAATTCAAGCTTATTGAATTAATAATCATAAAATAGCAAATAGAAAAAATATAGAAAAGTAAAAAAGATTTATTTATTTTTTATTAAAGATGGATTCTCAATTTATCCCTTTTCTTTAAGAATGTCAAAATAGCTAAGTAGAATCTGCTCTTTGATCTCATAAAATTCTGTTGTTTGATTAGAGGGTATTTTATTAATTATCCTATCTTGATTCTCAGGATTTACACCCAAAATAACCGTTCTTAATTCTTTGTTCAAACTTTTTGCATCACTCCTAAACATTTTTTAATTTTCTAAATCTTTTTTGATTAATTATATATACTATCTCATATTTAAACTTTACCCACATTTTTCCCACGTGACACAAACAAGGATAGAGTATTTAAGGTTATAAATCCTATACTTGAAATTTGTTCAACGTTTAAGTATTAGATCTGAATTTTTTTAAAATCAAATTAGAGAAAATGAAGTTCTTTATGAAAAATTTTTTAATTTTTTATCATCATAAGGTTTTTTAAGTAAATTTAATTTTCAATTACAATTAAGTATAACATTAATTATCATTTTAATTAGGTATAGAATATGATTTTTAAGGATTTAATAGGCTTGTTAAAGAAGAAAGGATTTAAGGATACCTTTCATGTGTTGATTAATCAGAAGGATTACAAAACTGATAAACATACTTTCTATAATGAACTTAATAAGTTCAGCTATTACAACTCTTTCTTTCGCGTTAAGGATGAACTCATAAAAAAGGGCTTAATAGACATAGAAAACACCAATAAAGTCAGATACATTAAATTAACCGAAAAGGGCTTAGAAGTTTATAATAAATTAGATGAAATCAATAATTTAATTAAGAAATAAGTGCTCACTTATATTTAAACCTATATTCCCTAAAAAGTGATTTTTTTTTTGATATTAAAACACCTAGTTGTTGGATTTTATATTACTAATACCTACATTTTTGGTTCATCAGAAACAAAAGAAGTTGTAGTTATTGACCCTGGCAGTGAGCCAGAGAGGATTACCAATATAATCGAAGAATTGGAAGTAAAACCGATCGCTATCCTGCTTACACATGGGCACGGGGATCACGTAGGAGCAGCTGGAGTAGTATCGAATTATTACGATATTCCTATTATGTTTCATAAAAAATCTAGAAGATTTTCTAGCGATGGAGCTAATAGAGAGTTGAAAGAAGGAGACACAATCAAAATTGGTGAATTTACTTTACAAGTCTTAGAAACTCCAGGGCATGCACCTGATTCATTGTGTTTTTATTCAAAAGATGTAAAAGAGTATGAGGGACAGAAAATTGATGGCATTATTTTTACAGGTGACTTAATTTTTCGAAGGAGCATCGGGAGATCGGATTTCGGAGGAGGAAACTCAAATACGTTATTCGCATCAATTAAAAATAAAATTATGTATAATCCTGAAATTACGGATAATTTTCTTATATTTTCAGGTCATAGCTACAGTGGATTTCTTACCTCAGTCGGAGAAGAAAGAAAACATAATATGTTCAAAGAATACTTTCTTTAGTAAAAAAAACTAATTTTTTTGCATTGTCTCTCAAAGCGAAAAATTTTCTGAGCAATTAATTCTAAATACTTTAATATAAATTTTTAAAAACATTAAATCTATTATAATATTAAAAATTTAGAATATATTTCTCAAGGTGTAGTCAAGATTATAAATAGACAAGAAGTAAAAAACATCATAAGACGCTTCGAAGAGAGGGAAGGAATTCGGGGTGTCATCATTTGTGATTCTAGCGGTTTACCAATTGATTCAAACATGAAGATAGACCTCAGTGAAGAGGTTGCAGCGTATGTAACATCACTAATCGGCAAGGGAAAACAAGTTGTTGAAGCATTAGGTGAGGGTGAATTGAACTTCATAAGATTAGAAACGTCTGAAGGAGGGGAATCACGTGAAACCATGGTCGCACTTGAGGAGAATCTCATTTTAATTATATTGAAATAAATTCTATAAAACGTAATTTTTTCACTTTTCCTTTTTTATATATTTGATAAATTTAAATTACTTCAACCTATATATTTATTAATTTTAAATTCTTTACCAATTTCAGAATTCAAATCTATTGAAATAATTCTATAAGGATTTTTATTATGGTTGATAAGAAAGTTCTAGAGCAAAAGTTAGCAGAATTAATGGATATCGTGCCTGAAACAGAAGGATTGATTGCTGCTGATACGAATGGTAAAGTATTAGTAGGGCAAACGATTACTGATATGGATCATACTAAAATTGCGAAGGCATGTGCAACAATTATAAAGAATTCCAACAATTTGGGGAATGATATAGGAAAAGGTTCTCTTAAAACTACCACAATAGAACTTCAAAATGGATTTGCTGTTTTAGTAGGTTCAAAAGATAATGTCTTAATTGCTCTTGCAGGATTAGATGGAAAGGCCAGCCTTGGTCTTCTTAAACGTAATCTTATTTCAATATCTAACTTATAATTTTATTTTCTCCTTTTATTTAAACAAAAAATAGAAGGATTAATTTAAAAATATCCTATTTCTTCTGCTTCTTTTTTTTCTCTACTAAGCCTCTTTCTTCTAATAGAGTGTCTAAATCGGTTTTTTCCTTAGGTGCTATTTCTTTGGGTTCTTCTTTTTTCTTTGAAATTATTTTAGGGGGTGTTGGTTTTTTCAATTCAGATACTTTAACATATCTTTCCCGTCTTGGTCTCTTTGGAGCTTCTTCAACGGGAGTTTCAATTTTTTTCCTAGTTCTTCTTGAATAAACGAGAGCAATAACCCATATTAAAGCAATTAGAGATATAATAAAAAAGCTAAAGAATTTGATGAAATAATCATAAATGGGAGGATCAAATATTTTAAATGAAGATTCGTGAGAAAATGTAGCACTTTCATTGGTTATGATGTTTTGTGCTACAATAGAGACATTAACTTCTAATTTTTTTATTTCTTTTATTTTTATTTCAATAATTAAACTTGTTTTTTCACCTGGAGATAATGAGTTGAGTTGCAAATAATTTGCTTCCACAATAAAAAATTCTAATCCATTACTTAATGAAATATTTATATTTGAAATTCTTAGATTTGAATCACCAGTGTTATCAAGAGTAATTGTCATAGTAGTTTTTCGATTTCTATAAATTTGAGGAATATTTTTGTTAATATTAATAGATAATTCGTTTACTTCGTGGATTACATTTATCGTTATATTTTTTGAAACACCATTGATTTCATCCCCATTCCAAAACACCTTAACAATTAAATCTTCTGTAAAATTAATATCTATAGTATTTATTGAAAAGATTGTATATCCAATATCATCACTTAATTTTGTATCAACTGTTATCCACTCTTTATTAATATAATATTGACAAGTGATATTTCTATTTGATAATGGTTCTTCGAATTCAGTAGCTAGAATCGAATCAATATTGAAGATCTGACCTTTAATAGGATTGTTAGGTGTTATTGTAATATTAGTAAATTTACTATTTTGCTTTAAAGAGAATTTTGCGTAAAACTGATTATAACTGCTTACAAAATTGCGATCATAAACATTTACCATAATTAAAGACTGATTTGGGTAATATATAGATTCATTTCTCTCAAAAACGTTTATAATACTTGGTGATCCTGTTTCTTCAACAGTTCTCAAAGTAATAATGTACCCATCAAAAAGACCTCTCGTTTGATTACTCATTAATGAATAATCTTTAGAAATGAAATCCCCAACGTCTGAATCTTCAATAAATACAGTTATTATAGTCTTTACTCCTCCTAATCTAACTGGCGCATTGACTCCAGGCCATATTTTCGTAGCTATATCTAAATTAGGTATTGTTAGGTTAACACTAAATTCATATGTATCATCAGGATGTCCGGAAAAGTTTAGTTTTACTGAATTAGATGTATTTTGTGCTATTATCCATTTCTCATTAGCACAAGATACTAAATTAACTTGAATTTTTACATCAAGAGGTATAAAAGGATGAATATTTTGAATAGAAGTTTTAATATTAACAGTTTCATTAGGATTCAAAATATTTTCACTTTGATTAAAAGATTTTATCTCTACAGGTAATTGTTGACCTCCAATTTCGTGAGAAAATTGTTCATTTACTTCATTATTAATTATAGGATAAAAATCTGGGTTCGGATTGTCAGTAGTTTCATTTACAGAGGCAATAAAAATAGTATAATTATCATATACCATATTATTCATTTTTCCACTAAGTATATTCTTATTCAAGTCTGAAGAATAATTGAAATCCTCCAATTCAATATCATAGGTATCTATATAAATTGTCAACTCTTTACAACCTATTGCAGACCCATTAAACCAGAAGAATCCTAAATGATATTCTCCGAATACAGTTAAGTCATTAGTTAAATTCAAAATTGGATAATTGTTAAAGTCATAAAACAAAACAGATCCATTAATTATCCCTGAGGAGGATTTAAATATTGGGGTAGGGTATGTGGTACCATTAGGATAAAAAAGAGTGACATTTATATTGCCAGTTTTAGGTGCATTTAAAGCATGATCTTGTACTGTTCCACTAACAGAAATATTATCTCCATACATAAAGCCATTTGTTTCCCATAATGTGTCATTATAATTGATATAGCTATGCATGCTATTTATGAAATTGAAACTAGTTAAATTTAGGATGTATGGACCGCTTGGATTAATAGATGTATTAAGAATAACAATTTTAAACTTACCTGGATTCCTTTCTAAAATTGTCTGTTCAACTGTTACGTTAAGAATTTTTTTACTATTAGGGTTAGTTAAATTTTGCGCATTAAAATACGTATGATATACAAACCAAAATTCAAGAAAACTCCAATTTGTAAATCTTTGATCGCTTTTACTTAAATTATATTCAAATATCCATTCAGGATCTTCATTATATATTACATTATAAGTTGCCGAAGCATTTTCAATCCAATATGCATTGATAGAATAAGTTACATTAAATGTGAATCCTTTAGTAATTGTTTTATTCCATCTAAGTTCAATTTGAAATTTATTACCCACTTTATCATCTATTTGAGTAGTAAAATTGTGGTTCCATCGACCTAATCCCCATGTTAGATAAGAACTTTCATTATAGGGAGCTGTTTTATTCTCTAAATTCTCAAAAGGTAAATCTTGAATTCTTAAGGTTTGATTATAATTAACAATGAAATCAGATGGCATATAACCTCTTATTACGTTTAATTTAAAAGAACTAGCATCTAATTGAGGTATTGAAATAGTATCTATATTAATTTTAGCATTTTTCCATGATCCCCCTCCATCATTAGAGATTTTTAATTGATGTTCTGTTTTATTATCTCCATAACCCGTCCATGGAAGGGTCACTAAGCTATATATAGGTTTAGAGATATTAGATTTAATAACAATGAAATAATTATATAGCTCTAAATCTGAAGTGTAGCCTGTATTAAATCTGAAATAAAAGAGTTTATCTTGATTGTATTGTGTTATATTTGTATCGATTAAAGAACTAATACTCATATTAGGTTTTAAACTTTCAAGTCGCAAATTTCCACCATTTGGATATAAATCATCATCACGTATTACTGTTGTATTAGCTCTAAAAAGTGAAATATTTAATTCAGCATTTAATGCTTCTTGTAAGTCTAAAGTCCTTATCCACGCATAAAATCCATTGATAGTAGAATTTAAGCCCTTTAAATCGAATTCTAATGCAACGTAACTAGTATTAGTAATTGGTAAATCAATTGCATATGTAGATTGCATGTTGAATTCATGTAGATAGAGCTGTATATCACCATCACTGGTGATATTTTCAAAAATGAACTGTATATAACAACTTTCTAACGAATCAATATGATTCAAATTAGTGTTAATAAGTCTATTTTTTATCCTTTGAGTTCCTAAACTACTATTAACAAAGGTTGGATTTACGACAGTTTTCCAAGTCGAATCTGCTGTATCCTTTAATCTTATTGTTAAATATACATCTTGAAGGATTTTAAGATCTAAAGCTGAAATAAGTCCTAATATATGTGAGCTATTAAATTTAAGAGAAGAATATGTAGTGCCGAAAAAATTTGCTGCTATTGTAAAATTGATAACACCAAGAGTAGTAGAAGCATAAATCGAATTAGCTGTAGCATTGCTATTATCATATAACCTACTAAATGGACCAATACTAGTTCCATTGTGAAATGTTATATTAGAATAATCCGTGCTTGTATTAAAATCATATAAAATGAAATTTCCTAAAGGATATAAAGCATCATTGTCTTCTATAATATACTCTGTTGTAAAATTATTTTGAAATGTAAAGTTAAAATCTCCATATGAGAGATACATATCATCGGAATTATATGTAGGAATCTCAAAAAATTCTTGGTTATCATTTAAATTTTTAGATTTATTATTTCCATAAATTCTTACATCTTGATTTACTCCTGTCCCGTTAATATAATCATTTAAATTAGGATCAGAAGTTTTAGGGTTTTTATCTAATTCATTATCATAATAATTATCGTCTATTCCCTTATTTTTAGTGAAATTGTGGAGGATTACCACATTAGACAATAGGATTAATGAAATGAAAATTAAAACAAAGAATTTGCGTTTAATTTCCTTTTTTCGTCGAATCAAGAGAATAACCGTAATACCTATTTTTTGTTTATAAAATAATTTAAAAGTATTAAAATTTCCTAATTTTTTTAAGTTTATCGCGTGAGATGTCAAAATGACAAAATATTATAAAACTACAATGATTTCTTAGTACTAAAAAACGCCATTAAGTTGAAGGAAATTAAAAATGAGCGAAGATCAAATATTAAATGAAATTGAACAGAATAAAGATATATATATTCAATTATTAAGAGACATCTTACAAGCTGAATCATATAATCCTCCTGGAAATGAAAAAAATGTAGCTTTAATTATTGATAAATATTTAAAAAATTCTAATATAAAATCTGAAATTTTCCCTTTTGGCGAGAACCGTGCGAACTTAATTGCTTATTTAAATGATAACATTGAAGGTAAAAATCTCTTATATAATGGACATATGGATGTTGTTCCCCCAGGTTCCGAAGAAGAATGGAAAAATCCTCCTCTTTCAGCAACCATTAAACGGAAAAAAGTTTTTGGAAGGGGTGCGGCAGATATGAAGGGAGGGTTGACTGCTATGGTTATCGCTTTAAAAATATTGAAAAAATTAAATTTAAAACTATCTGGAAACCTTATTTTAACGGCAGTAGCAGATGAAGAAACAGGAGGGGTACTTGGAACAGGATGGGTCCTTAAAAATAAATTAACTACTCAAAAGTGTGATTTTGCTGTTATTGGAGAACCATCAGGGTTAGATCCATTGCCAAAAGCCATAATACTTGGAGAGAAAGGGCGTATTGAACTAAAAATAGTTACAAATGGAATTTCATGTCATGCATCTGCACCATTTATGGGAAAAAATGCAATTTATATGATGAGCGAAATAATTCAAAATCTAGAAAAATTAAAGGATAATATTCCTAAAATTGAACCTCCAATGTCCTCAAGTGAATTAAAAAAGCAAATGAGTGAAGCATTTCCTAGTAAAGATATCTTTGAGAAAATACTAAGTGAACAACCTTTATTACAGAATGTCATCAAAGCTAACACTCTTTTTGCGAAAAGTTTAACTATGATTAATGGAGGTATAAAACCAAATGTTATTCCCAATAAATGTGAAGCAGTGATGGATTTTAGATTATTACCGGGTCAAACAACTGAAATGGTATTAAATGCATTAAGAAAATTAGTCAATAATTTAGGTTATCAAATTAAAGAAAAGCCTACGGGGAGTCCTGAAGAAATATTTGTATATATAGAAGTGCTTAAGCAAGGTGAGGCATCATATTGGGAAAATTGGAGAAATTCTACAGTTTTGACACGTTTCCACAATATCATAGAAAAAGTTTATGAAAAAACACCTATCTATTTCTTCTTACCTGCAAGTGCTGATGCTGCTTATTATCGTAATAGCAATTATTGCAATTCAACAATATTATTTGGACCAGGGATGGCAGGAACTGCTCATGCAATTAATGAATATATATCAATTCAGGATTTCATTAATGCAATTAAAGTTTATTCGTTATTTGCTTATGATTTCTTGAAGTAAAATTGATTAGATTTGGCAATTTAACTCAACTTCTTGGAAATTCTAAGAAAAATATAGAAATTTATAAGATTTTACTTCTATTAATTTATTAATTCTAAATATCTAAGGTAATTTTAGAGAAATTTGCCAGAGTTGAAAATAGAAGATACAATTCTCCTTTTAGACACGTCTAGGTCTATGCTCAGAAAAGATTTTAAACCAAGCAGATTAGCAATTGAACTTCAAGCTGCAAAAAATTTTATTCAAACTAAACTGTCGATTGATATGAAAGACAGAATTTCTATAATTACATTAGGAGAAACTCCAAAAAAATTGATTAATTTTGCGTTTGAACAAGAAAAACTAATAAATTCATTAAAAAAAGTGCGAATTTCTGGAAGAGGTGTTTTACATGAAGGAATTGCTTTTGCTTTACAAGTTTTAGTCGAAGAGATGCGTAAAATTGGAGGCAAAACACCCCGAATATTTATCATTAGCGATAATAAATTAATTATTGAACCAAGAAGACTAGAAAAAATGATTAATATTGCTAAGGGATTAGGAGTTTTCATTGATGCTTGCCAATTAGGTGGATCTCAAGACTTCGAAGAAAATATGTTAAAAAGGATCACTCAATTAACGAATGCGGAATATGGTTATTTTAATAATTCTAAAGCATTAATAAATGCAGGTAAAGCATTTGCATCAAAGAAGGATGTCAAAGAAACAACAGATCCGTTTTCTCCAGAAGGAAAAGATAAAATTGCTCCTTTAGTTAGCGACATAGCATTGCCATTAAGAAGACCTACAATTTTAGAAATCCGATTAATAATGAACAGAAAAGAAAAAGCACAAGAAAAGTGTCAAATTTGTCATTCAAGTAAAGCCCCAATAACAGGAGCGGATTTCTATAGTGAGGGACGTTATTGCCCTTCGTGTGAAAGAGCTATGCATTTATCATGTGCTGCTATGTGGGCAAAAAAAAGTGAATATAAAGAACACGTTTTTCGATGCCCTTTCTGCTTTTTTCTATTAGAATTACCACAAGCAGCTTTGAAATTTATTAAAAATAATGAAGAAGTAATGCAACAAATAAAAATTATAGATGAAGATGACGCATTAGAAACGAAGATGATACTAATTCCAAATCAAAAAATAGATCAAATAGATGCTTCTTGTTCATATTGTCATAGCATTTTTTTAGGTGATTTTAAAGTATATCAATGTGAGAAATGTCATGCATATTATCATGAACCTTGTTTAGAAAAAATGAATAAGGAAATTCATGCTTGCAGGTACTGTGGTGCTAATATCATTTCTGATTAACATATTATTAATAAAAGAAATATAAAACCAAAAAATCTTTTTCTTTAAAATATTTAAGCTACTATTCGTTTTATATATAAACGAGAGTAAATTGGTGATTCAATTAACTAATAATCATAAAGGAAAATGGGTTGTTACTTCTGCGTGGCCTTATGTAAATGCTACACCTCATTTAGGTAATTTAATTGGAAGTACATTGTCAGCAGATGTATTTACAAGATTCCTGAGAATGAAAGGAGAAGAGGTAGTATTTGTCTCTGGATCTGATTCTCATGGAACACCTATTTCAGTTGAAGCTAAAAGAGTTAATGTTTCTGCTGAAGAATTAGCTATGAAATATCATAACATTATAAAAGATTTACATGAAAAATGGCAAATATCTTTTGATAATTACACAATAACTCATAATCCCACCCATATTGAATTTGTTCAGAAAATGTATTTAGATATACAGAAAAATGGGTATATAAATGAAAAAGAAATAGAATCACTTTATTGTGAAAATGATAACTTATTCTTGCCTGATAGATTTGTAGAAGGGACTTGTCCTAACTGTAAAGATGAGGGGGCTAGAGGAGATCAGTGTGATAAGTGCCAAAAGTTACTAACACCATTAGAATTGATAAAACCAAGATGTGCAATTTGTGGAAATACTCCGGTAATTAGAAAAACGAAACATTGGTATTTGGATTTACCTAAATTACAGGATCAATTGAAAAGATTAATTGAAGAGAATAAAATTATACCTTCTAACGCAAGACAAATGTGTTTAAATAGCATTGCAGAGGGATTACCTGAACGTGCCATTACACGAGATCTAGAATGGGGGATTCCTGCACCCTTCAAGGGAGCTGAAAATAAAACAATTTATGTATGGTTTGAAGCTGTATTAGGGTATATAACTGCTGTAAAAGAATGGGCAGATAAGTTGATTGGAGAACCTGAGAAATTCGAATACTTCTGGAAGGATCAAGAGACAAAAACAGTATTCTTTATAGGAAAAGATAATATTATATTTCATTTGATTGTATTCCCAGGTTTATTAATAGCATATAATGATAACAAAGAGGATAGTGAAAAACTTGTATTGCCTTATAATGTATCATCCACAGAATTTTTAATGTATGATAGTGAGAAGTTTTCTAAATCACGAGGGATTGGAATTTGGATTGATGATGCTTTAAAATTGGCACCTCTAGATTATTGGAGGTTTAATCTAATATTTAACCGTCCAGAAACTAGTGATACGTCTTTTTTATGGTCTGAATTTGAAAATAATATTAAAACTTTAAACGATAACATTGGTAATTTTATCCATCGAACTTTAACTTTTATTGAAAAGCAGTTTAATCTTAGGATTCCGGAAAAGATAGAATATGATGAGATAGACAAAAAATTTGTAGAAAAATTAACTAATATTGGTATAGAAGTAGGAGAAAGTTTACTTAATTTTAAATTAAGAAAAGCAATAAGAGATATAGTCAGTTTTGGAAAAGAAGGAAATATTTATTTAAATGAAAAAGCTCCTTGGCATTTAATTAAGAAAAATAAAAAAGCTGCGGGACATGTGTTTAATATTTGTGCTCAGGTAGTATATGCGTTGGCAATTTTATTAGGGCCCTTTATTCCAGAAACTTCTGAAAAGATTCTATCTAATTTGAATGCTCCAAAATTATCAGAACTTAAATGGGATAGTGTAAATGAAAATTCTGTGAAAGTAGGGCAAAATATTAAGAAACCTAAACCATTTTTTCAAAAATTAGATATTGAAGAAATAAAGAAAGAATATGTAAAATTAAAAGAAGGAAAACCAAAAGAAGGTGAGAAAGAACTGATATCTTATGATGATTTCCAAAAATTAGATATAAGAGTTGCTAAAGTAGAAGAGGTTGAAAAAGTACCTAAAGCGGATAAACTATATAAAATAACAATTGATTTAGGTACAGAAAAAAGAATTTTAGTAGCAGGCTTAGCTCAACATTACAATCCAGATGAGTTGAAAGGAAAAAAGATTGTTATTTTAGCTAATTTAGAACCTAGGAAGTTAAGAGGAATTACTAGCGAAGGAATGTTGCTTGCTGCTGTGGAAGGAGATACTGTATCTATCTTAACTCCAGATAAAGATATTCCTCTAGGTTCAAAAGTTGAATGAACTATAGTTTCAAAGAAAATAATGGATTTAAACGAGCGATTATATCTCCAAGATCTAATTGAATTGTTTTAAGCACAATATCTCTTCCTCGATATTCAAACTGCAATTCTCCAACATTTCTAATTATTTTCAGTCTACTAATATTTGATTTTAAGGAAGTCACAAAGTATCTCTGGTCCTTATATTCTAAAACATCTAATACATCTTTAACATCTCTAAAATCATATCCTCCCCCATGGGGGAGAATAAAAGCATTCGTAAGCAATTCTAATAATTCTAAGTTTTCTCCTCTTTCGAATAAATCTTGATTCTTTAAAGTAGTTTCAGAGAGATTTTTTTTACCTTTAAAAAGATATGCAGCAATATCTGCTCGTAGTGTGGTTGGAAATATATTAGAAGTGATTGATTTACAACTAATATCTGTACAATTACTACCTAAATACATATTATTATAATCTTTAAGGAATTGGTGCGGCTGATTACAAATAATCTTGTATCCATAATCAAAAAGGTGATTAGCAATAATTTCTCTTTTTTTACTTGAAAATTCTAAAGCTTTCTTATGGTATTTAAGATATGCTTTAGCATCAGAATCTAAGAGTATGTATTGTGTACCAAATTTAGTGTTTTCTTCTTTTGCCATGGCTCTTAATATTTTTGACTTATCAATATAAAGACCAATTCCACCATATTTATCATCTCGAAATTCAGGAGCAGATCCATGGATTAAAAATATATAAGGAGGCAGATCTATATCAGATAATTTTTTCGTTTCTAAACAATTAATAAAATGATTAGATATTCCATAATCCCAATTTATAAGTACATTATTAAGATAAAGCTCTTGTGATTTTATTTTATCCATTTTTTTTATCAAATTAAATGGGTCTGGGAGCTCTTCCAAACCTCCTACTAGTATTCCACAACAATTTGGTTTTACATTTAAAAATATTATTTTTTCATTCCCATCTCCCCAGTTCAATCTTCCTCCATATCCTAAGCCAGAATTCCACCTATATTTATTCCTCGATATCGTTTCGTCAGGAGAAGAAATAAAAGTGGCTTTAGGTTCAAATCCATATTTTTCTTGAATAATTTGAAATTGTGCAAGACCATATTTCATATTAGCTTTACATAATTTTGAGGTACCATCGTTTAAACCCGTTGAAAAAATAAATTGATTTGCTCTTTCTAGGAGATCTAGTTTTGATAACTCTGAAACTTTTTGATGTAAAACAGTTGAGTGCATATTATTGGAAAATTTCTATTATATTGATAATATTGACTATATTCTTACCATAACATGTATTGAAAGGTTGCTTTTTATATTTTTACTAAAAGAACAATATTTCTTGGGGAGAGATAAATTAAAAATAACCTTAATACTCAAGTCCTCAATAAAATATTTCAATAAACAAGACCAACTATTATATATAGGATGAATGTTAAATACCTTAAATAATGAATAAAATACATGTAAAAAATATTCATGGATAAACAATTGTCATGAAAGAATCGACGGATTTTATACTATATGATTCATTAAAAAATAGAAAAGTTATAGGAGAATTTACGGGATCAATTATTTCAAAATGCCATGATAAAATTATTTTTTCCGATAATTTAAAGATATTTGATTCTGAAGGAATATCAATATCTCAAGGTTTAATAGTTGGGTTTGAAGATAATGATAATAAAAAGATAGCATTCTCAAAGACATCCGATTTTAATTGGTCCGATTTGAAACTATCTCCATTAGAATACTCTATTTTAATTCCAGAGAATACTATGGAACGTTATGATAAAGAACAATTTTCTGATGACTTTCCATACACTATTAACTTGTTACATACAGCAGGATTACATTTGAATGATCCTGAATTCCAAATCAATCATCTTGATTTTTTTAAAGATGAAATTTTGAAAAATCCTGTTGCGTTAATTACGAATGGAATTATTGTTGCTGATAGAGTTGTTATTGATCAAAACGGTGATCCTGTTTTTTATGATTGTTTAATTATAGGAAGGGATGAAAACGATGAACTCAACGTAAGTTATGAATCCTTTATTAATGTAGATGATAAAGTTGTAAAATATATAATAATACTGGGCGTTGAAGAATTGAAAAAATGAAAAAACTAAATTTACTTTAATTTGGAAAATGTTATTATATGAAAATAAAAAACAAAAACTACTCAATGCATTAAAATTCACTGGTTCTCCTTTTAAAAAGTTTGTTTCTACCAGTGAAATTGAAGAGGAGCTTGGAATAGTACAATCAAGAGAAGAATTTTTAGAATCAATTGTTAATGAGATTGATAAAAATGAAAATTTTATTTTACCTGTTATTGGGAATGTCGGATCAGGAAAAACACATTTATATTGGGCGTTAAAACATAGATTATATTACTATAATATCATCTATATCTCATTAGAAACTGTTTATAAAAAATTTTATTACAATTTATATTCTGAATTCATTGAAAATATGGGTGTTGAACCATTAAGAAACATAACAAAACAGTTATGTAATGAATGGGGTGCTTCAGAAAGAAGACATGGTTTTTTTCATTTAGCTGATATTGAAAAGATCAGAAAAGTAGCTTTAGAAAAATGTGCACCCAAATTTGATAATATTAATGCTTTGAAAGATGCTATTTATGCTATAACAACCCATCAAATTGATCCATATAAAAAACGAGAAGCAGAAAGTTGGCTTATCGGTGAATTAATGGATGTTAGAGATCTTTCTCGATTAAATTTGACAAATGACCTTAGAAAAACGAAAAATGCATTTACAATGTTAAAAATATTAATTGAAAATTCTAAATTAAAAAGTGTACTCTTTATTGATGATGTTGAAAAAATAACTTCGAATCGGAAGCAAATTTATGAAACAACTGAAGAAGCAGAAGAGATTGAAGATATCGAAGAAGTTTTTGACCCTCGATGGTTATACGGGAGTAAAAAAACCCCCGAAAAATCTTCTGCTGAGAAAATATTAGACAAAATTCTTGAATTGCAAAAGATAAAGGGATTAAGAATTATTATAACTCTTAAATCAATAGAATATTTTGAAGAAATTAAAAAAGAAATTAAAAAAGAAATTGAAAAAGAAAATAAAGACTTTATACCCCTTCTAAAAGAACCATTATTTCTCCTAGATTTTGCAGAAAGTGACATATATCAATTCTATAAGAGAAATTTAGAATTTTTTTTTGCAAGTATTAATTATAATGATTATTTTAAGGATTTCTCAGAATCTTATTATCCTTTAAATGAGGACATTTTAAAATATATATTCAATAAGGCTAATGGCAATCCTAGACAAATTATAAAGTTATTAATAAAAATCTTTAATGAAATCATTTTATCTAACGAAAAATTGGAAGATATTCTCAGCAATTATCAATAAATAATATAAATTATAGATTTTTTAACAAAATCCTTTCATACGTTTTAATTTCTTTTAAGTAAACCGTTTTAGAGGTATCAGGCCAATCCGAGCCTAATATCATCTCTCTAAGTGCTTCTAAATTGATTAAAGATTTAAAACAAATTAAGAGAAGGGTTCTAACTCCTTGTGGTTTTAAAATCTTAAAATTTTCTGATTCCTTTAATGAAGTGAATAATTGGTTAGTATCTTTAAAATGCTTCTCAAAAATTTTTGAACTATAATTTATCACTTCGGATTCCTTAGAATTTAACGTATGAAAAATGTTTTTTAATATTTTATTTGGAAGCACTCTTAAAGATAATAATACTTTTTGAGCGCTAATTTTAATGGGAATATAATCATCGTTTAATGCATACCCAACTAATTCTATAGTTTTATTTGCTAATGCTGTGTTTTCAGAGATTTTATGGAATGCTTGGATTATTTCTTTCCTTATCCATCTATCTGAGGTATAGTAAGTTTCTGATAAAAATTCTAAGTATTTCTCATCCATTGATACAATTTTGCCGATTTCGCCAAGAACAAAAATTAAGTTTAATTTTATTTTTTCTAAGATTTGAATTTCCAAATTATTAATAAAATGATCTATGAAATTAAGGTACTCATTACTAGGATCCTCACTTAATTTAATTAAAAAATCATTAAGTTCTTCGGGATTTTTAGATTTAAGAATTTTTTGAAATAAATTACTAATATTCTCCATAAAAATATTTAAATTTAGTTTTATTTATTTATTTGGATCGGCTACAATACCTTGTAGGGGCTTAATCATTTGACTTGTCAACATTGAATAGAAGTTTTTCCTTGATTTCTCATTTTGAGTTAAGGGGATTAACATATCGTTCATTTTTTTTGCACGTTCATCATCTTGAGGAAAATCATAATACCCATTTTCTTCATAAAATCTATGATCTGCCTGAAAAACAAATCTCATTCTTCCATAGACAGCATCTCGAAAAATTTTCATACCACCTTCCGTAAGGAATGTATGTGGCTTAATATAGCAAGATTTTGAAAATAGAACTAACCTTTTAGCAAAATTAAGCAACAAAGAATCAATTTTACTGGAATCTTGATATTCATCAGTAATTATATCCACAAGATTACTCTCTTGAAGCTCAGGAATTGCATTTAAAATTTGTTTTAAGTTGAATATTTGGCCTAATGGACCTGTAATAATAAAACCAAATTGTTTTCCTCTCAAAGTAGGTATATGACCATTGAAAAAACTTCTATCAAAGACTAATTTCCATCTTGATGATAAATACCTATCTTTTATAACTCCTGCGAAAATTATAATATCGAATGATTTTAATGAATTCCAAAACTCTGTGAATTCATCCTTATCTTCATAAACGCATTTATTATCATAACCACATTGTACGCATCCTAAACATCCTCCTTTAATCTCAAGATCATAAATATTTATTACTTTGATATCTCCGTAAAAACAAAATTTTAACCTTTCTATCATTTTGCCTAAGTTAGTATTTTCATTTGTAGAATCCGATACAATCAATATTTTTTTATCTTCACTATCTATTTTTTCCTCATCATTTATATCCAAACTGGGTTTATATTCAAATTTATGATAATTTAATGAGAGATTTTGTTTTGATGTTGGTAGATTGTTTTCAATAGTGTAAAAGAAATTTTCAGCAAATAAGATCAACTGTTCTCTTTGTTTCCTTATCATTAAATCAAACATATCAGCAGAAAAAAATCCTACATATTTCATTTCCAAATCATCGCAGATTGCATTCAAATAATTTATCGCTGTATGGTCATAGAAATGTATCGATGTGGTTAAAACAGCTGTATATTTACTTTTAAAAGCTTTCTCCTTATTTCTTTCTGTTATTAATTCAATAAATCTTTTATATTGAGATGGAACAAGCATAACATATAAAGGAAAACCCCAGATAACCCCATCAGAATTCTTCACATTTTCTATAGTTTCTTTAAAAAATTCTTCATTTTCTTCGAGTCTTTTAATTTGCTGAGCGATGTTTAAGATTTTAAGTTCGTGTTCAGGCAATTTTTTCTGAATATATTGGATATATTGCATTGTAGCACTTAAATCTCCTTTAGGACTTCCATTTAAAACAACAATTTTCATTTAATTTTCCTTTCCCTTAGTTGATTAATGATTGATATTGTAAGTATATCAAAATTAATAATAATTTTTAATCAGATTTCTGAATTCTTCAAAAAAAAATCAAAAAAGAGATTTAAAAAAGAAAGTATAAAAAAAAGTAAGTTATAACGTACTTATACTTATTTTACGGATTCAAAATATATATACCATTGCTCATCGTCTTCTATGAAATCTGTTCCTAAATGTTTTTGTTTTTGCTAAATCACGTGGAACAATTTCACTAGCGGATTTATAGTTCTTATTTATTCAATTAATTTAATTGATATATTTATATATTTTTATACCTTCTATAATATTATGACTGTTAAAACAACTGTAGCTATTGATAGTGATCTACGAAAAATAATTAAGAAACTAGCAGCATGGTTAGACATATCCCAGGGCGAAGTGATTAAACGAGCTATCGCGGAATTTGAAAAATCCGTTATTAATAAAAACGTTTATCCAAATACAAGCAAGGAAAAATTCAAAAAGGAAATTGATACAATCCTTCAAGCAGCAACGGATGCAGTTTGGGAAGATGATATAAAAACTCGAGAAATTCAAGAAAAATTAAAAAAAGGACCTAGTACTATTGATGAAGTTATTCTAAACAATTGGGATTCTGGGTTGGGAATATGAGCAAAAAAAGAATTGGGGAGCACGAGGAAAAATTAGAAAAGATCGCAATTGATTCTAATGTCTTCCGTAATCTAAATTTTATTAATTATCTAAGAATAAATAAAGCAGAAATCAAAGTATATATTCCTTCCATAGTGAGTTTTGAAATTGGCTATTATTTTCTCACTAAAGGTATTACTTGGGAAGATTTTCTCAAAGAAATAGAAAAATTTAATGGTATTTTTCTCGAATGGGATTCAGTCATTCTTTTAGAAGTTCTAAAAAACGCTCTAAATAATAAAGAAACTCTCACTTTTCGCCACCATTTTCGAGATTTTATGATTGGTACTCAATGTGAAAATACTGGCTTTGATTTAATATCTTATAATAAAAACCACTTTTTATGGCTTAAACGCATTTCAATCCAAACACCAGAAGAATTCATTTTAAAAAGGATCTAAAAGTAATCAATTTATTTAATAGGACAAGAGTAGCTGGAGTGTGAATCCTGGTAACAATTGAGGTAGGAAAAAACCATTTTATATATTTTTATTCTTGACTAAAACATCCAGAATATTCAAATTTATAACTTTAACTTTACTTATATTCTTTAATTTTACATAACACACCAACATAGATTGAAATTTCATTAATCCCATCAATTTCGAGCAGATTGTTCAATTCATCATCATCAATCGCTCCAATAGTACAAGCCCCTAATCCAAGAGCTTCAGCTACTATATAAAAATTTTGACCGATATGCCCCGCGTCTAAACAAATATACCTATAGCAACGCTGTAAATATTTCATTCACTATTTTAGTTAGAGTCGATAGGCAAATTCTCGAACTTTTACAAGAAGATGCAAAAATCACAATTAAACAAATTTCAGAAAAAATTGAAGAAAATTTAGATGAAAAGAAAAGCCAGACAGCGATTAGATCTCGAATTCAAAAATTAGAGAAAAAATTAATTAAAAAATATGTAGCCTTAATTGACTGTCACCAGTTAGGGTATCGAGAAATGGTTATGGCGTCTCTAAGAGTAAATGCTACAAAACCATTAGAGCTCGTGAAACAGGAGATTGAAAATATGGAAAAAATCAAATATGCGTATGTAGTTACTGGAGAATATCCTTTGTTTATTATGGCAAAATGTCTAAACCATCAAGATTCTATGGGGCTTATTAAAAACGATGCAACCTTCCTGGAGTAGAAGTGGTTAAGACTGAAATTGTTCTTGACCGAATAAAAGAAGATCATTTAATTACTATTCCTAATATTACTAAAAACAATGCAAAAGGATAGATGAACACATCGAGTTGTTCTTGTAAGAAAATAGTAGAGAGAATTGCTCCAAGTAATGGCACTAAGATTTGGAATATCGCTGCTCTTTTAGTATTTAAACGCATAAATCCTTCTAAGTAAACGTATCAGTGTTTAATGTTTTCAGATTAAAAGATACCAACAAACTGAAGATTAAGAAAAACCTTACTTTTTAAAATCAAAAACAAATAAATTAAAGATGTCAACGATCAAATTTAAACATTAATCTCAACATTTTTTTTGTTTTTTATGTGTTTTTGCTACACTTTTCAGTGGTTTTCGGTAAGAAAATCAGATTATAATGTTGCAAAATGATTGAATAATATTTTATTATATTTTTACGTAAAGTCTATTAAGAGACAAAAAAGTATTAGTGATACGTTAGGACATCTTGCCTCAGAATCGGTTACAATAAAAAAGGTAAGTCCTGCAATTGGTTTGGATTATGTCACAACGAGTATCCTTATATTGGCAATAAGTGGAGTAGCTATTATAGCTATAATTATTGAAATGCGGTCTAAAAAGCGGATAATTCATTATTAATATCAAATTAAAATTTTTTTTTAATATATCAATAAATTTAAAATAAGAGTGTTAATTTAATCTATTTCACTCTTACTAAGTTTTTTTCTTATTGAAACGCTCCGCAACCTCCCTGGAGTAGAAGAGGTTAAAACTGAGATTGTTTTAGACCGAATAAAAAAAGATCATTCAAAGATTATGCCTGTGAACAAATTTTATGTGTTTTGGTTATTTTTTTTAATTTCTTCTTAAAATCTATTTTAACATAGTTTATCTCCTATTATTTTGTAAAATTGATGCGAAAGAAGAAAAAGTGTATCAGTCAGTAATACGAAGCATTTTGATTTTTTCCAAAAATCTATCGAAATGTGGATCAAAACTTACAATTTTATCAATTTGATGGTGTTGACATAAAACAATTGATGATACATCAACAAAACTCATTGGCCTTGAGTCTTTCAAATCGATGGTATTTATTTTCTTAAATAATTCCCAAGTTTCAGATTCTAAATACGATTCAAAATGTAAGACTGTGGCAATTTTTTGTTTTCCCCATATTAAATTTCCGAGATGGTTTAATACATTGACATTATTATTGGAACGCACAGCTGCTAAAGTTGTGACTTCACTAATGATAAGATTGGAACTATATAATAATCCATGCTCTCCCATACTAAGCAATTTCAACATTTTTTCACTTTCTTGTGCATGTTGATCTTTAGGATGACACAACCCCAAGTAAAACCCCGTATCAAGAAAAACCCCCATTATTCTCACCATTATACTGAATTATTCATTATAAATATCTTCATCATCTCTACTGCCAAAGGAAGCTTCTTCATCATAAATTACATTCTTAAGTTTATTTCTCGCTTCGATAATTTGCTCAGATTTTTCAAGACTTAAAATTGGCATGCAGGTCACTAATTCCACCAATTTTTCAAAATTATCATTTGCTAATATTAAACAATAATCAAGTATTTCTATCTGCGTAGCTTTTCGCCCTAGTCTTAGTGTTAATTTAGCTTGTAACTGTTCCAATGCTTTCTTATTTTTTATTTTCACAATCGACATATTAATATACCTCATGTATACAAATATACTATATATATATTAATATTTATTATGAAGTGTTAAAATTTAAATTTTATTTGAATTGCATTTTATAACACTTTAACTAGATTTTTCTTCTTCTTTATAGGAGGAATTACGATTTATAAGGGTGATTCCAAATATTACTAATAATAAGGCAAAAGGATAGATGGAAACATCAAATTCCTCTTGTAAAAATATAGCAGAGAAGATTACTCCAAATAATGGCACTAATGTTTGAACAATTGTAAACTTATATTTTTCCCATGGATATACTATGGTAGTGGTTCTGCAAAACGCTGATCCTTTATTATTGAAGATCTCTTATTTTATCTTTTAATACTTTATTAACTTTCCCAAAAACACGTAGATATGTTTCTTTCTCTTGATCGATATCAAATTTTGAAGTTATACCCCGATTTTTCATTTCATCAAAAAGATCCCACAATAAGGCTCCAGTAATATTTGCTGCTCGTTCTAAGGTATCACCTTTTTAAATCCTCTAATAATTGAAGAGAGTCTACTAATTTCCCTTCTTTAAATAATTCTTTAGCTTGAGTTAATTCTCTTGGTTCTGATTGAGACATATACTCCTCTGATTGGAATTATAATCTTATAACTATAATTAACATTAATAAGCTACTTATAATTTTAAATATAATGTAAAAATTGAAATCAAGAGAATAAAATTTAATAAAAAATAAAGATAAAAAGATATAATTTTAATCTTACTTCACTGCTTCAAAATAGATATACCATTGCTCATCGTCTTCTATAAAGTCTGTTCCTAAATGCTTGTGTTTCGTTTTTGCTAAATCACGTGGAACAGATTCACTTGCCGGTTTGTAATCTGTTATAACCTTCAAAACAGTTCCAGGTCTCATTTTCATGAGTTGTTTCTTTGTTTTTAAAGCTGGAACAGGACATACTAATCCGCAGACATTTAATTCCATATCAAATTTCATATTCTTTACCTTTTAATATTTATTAGTTTTAGTCTTAATCACATATTAAAGTAAATAATGGCTCATCCATATCAGGATCAACTTTCATTTCAATTTGCATTAATTGAGCTAGTCGAAGTGCTTCATATCGTACTTTTTTAGGTTCAATATCTAACTGTTTTGCCAGATCACTTATAGTACTTTGTCCTTGGATGGTGATATAATCTAAGATTTGCTGTCTTGGAGTTTTTTCAAAAGTTAAGAGCTCTCGTTTTGACTTTAGGTTAATTGCTTTGTTTAATTCACCCTCGTTCACTTCTCCTTCTTCAAATAAACCGTTTTTGATTGCTGACTCTACGATTTCTTTACCTTTATCAGTCCAAACTACAACTGTTGTATATCCTTTTTGAGAACCAACTTCACCAGCAGTTAAATCAGAATAAATTGCTGGAAAATCTTGACAATGAGAGCAAAAATGATTACAACTTAAACATCGGCGAGCTTCTTTTAATGCCATATCTTCATTAAACATTTGATCAATCTCTTCAAAACTCCACTGAATTTCTTCAGTAGCTTCTTCTAAATTTCCTGGTTTAGGCGAATAATCTTTTGGAGATTTTTTAGGTCCAGTAAAAAACATCTTATCTTGTTTATATCGTCCGGCTATTAAATCCTCTCCTTTTAGAAATTTATCTATTGAGATAGCAGCTTCTTTTCCATGAGCTATTGCCGCAATTGCTACTGCTTTTGAATTATTAATTATGTCTCCACCTGCAAATACTCCAGGTATGTTTGTTTCAAAAGTGACTTCATTTATTTTAATCTTATTTCGCTCTTTTTCTAATTTATTATCAGTAGCAACATCAATCTGGTCAAAATCAACAGCTTGACCAACAGCAATTACAATTGAATCAATTGGAATTTCATAATCTGAATCTTCAATCTTATTTAACGGTCTTTTACCATTTTCATCAGGAGTTCCCCATTCAATTTTATAACAATTTAACATGAGTTTTCCTTCATTATTCTGAGTAATTCTAGATGTTGACGTAGTAAAATGATATTGCATATAATCAATTTCATTTTCTGGAATGTCTTTTAAAACTAGTTCAAGTTGTCCTTCTGTCATTATATCAACAAGATGAACTTTGGTTGCACCTAATCGAAGAGCTGTTTGAGCAACATCAATTGCTACAGGACCACCACCAATTATCCCCAGAGTTTTTCCCTTAAATTCTTCTTTATTTTCCCAATAGCGGTATTTTCTATCCATTAGAAACGTAATTGCTACATGAACATTAGGAAGGTCTTCTCCTTCTAAATGAAGTGTCCGAAGTTTATATTGGCCAGTAGCGATAAAAATAGCTTCAAATCCATCATTTTTTAAGTCTTCAATCGTCATTTCGGGTCCTAATGGTTTATTTAGAATTATCTCGACCCCTGAATTTTGAATATTTTGTACATCGTAATCTAATACATAATTTGGTAATCTAAATTGCGGTACTCCGAATCTTAGCATGCCTCCTGTTTGATCTGATTTTTCAAAAATAGTTGGTGCATACCCTATTCTTCTTAAAAAATATGCAGCAGTTAACCCTGCTGGTCCAGAACCTATAATTGCTACTTTTTTAGCACCTTTTTTAATATTTCTTTTACCTTTTGCACTATTCTTTTTAGCTTGTTCTATCTCCCATTCAGTCACGAATTTCTTTAGTTCTCGGATTGCTACTGGATGGTCATCTCCAATCAAAGTACAACCATGTTCACATTCATTAGTACAAATTCTTCCACATATAGAAGGAAGTGGGTTACTTTCACGGATTAAATCAACAGCGTCTTGATATTGACCTTGTCTAATTAGGGAAATATATCCTTGTGCATTTACCCCTGATGGACAACCACTACAGCAAGGAGAACATACTATGCCTTTGTCAGTTTGTTCTGTTTGCATTTGAGAATTACAAAATAAACCAATTTTTAAAATTTCTCTATTCATTTCTTCCTCCAATTCAGCAGCACCTCTCATCTCACAAGGAACCCCAACTATTCCTATAGGTTCGAAAGTTTCTCCAACAACTTCTACTAATTTTTCTAAAACTCCTGAACGTCCGTATACTACTCCAGCCTTTTTTACAACTTCATCAGGGTCAGTTACAATGTCTGCTTGAGGTTTTTCATTGAAATCTTGAACCATAATTATTTTAGCAAGTGATTGATTATCTAATAGATTTTTAGCTAGGGTTGTAACTACACCACCATTAGCAGCTTTAGTCAAAATTTCAGGATTTTTGCTTCTTAAAGAATAAATTGCTTTAGGTTGTTTTTGTTTAAACTTTTTCTGGATAACTTGAGGACAACTTTGATAACATTTGCCACAATCTTGTCCATCTCTTTCAAGGATACAATAATCCTTTAATATAGGCCGTAATACTTCCATCTCAATATGCTTACAGGAACCGGTACATAATCCACAACCTTGGCATAATCCAACGTCAATAATTTCTTTTTTCAATAATTCAAAACTCATATTCATCCCTCTTTAATCTTAATTTCTTTAACTATACCATTAGGATCTATTGTATATTCAACTGAACCGTGCTTATAGGTTCCTTCAACCACTTCAAAAATGTGGCTTTTGTAATCATCAAAATTGTCATTTTCATTAATTTGGGATTTAAATCCACCAAAGAAGATGTTAGATAAATTCATATTACCAGCAATTTTTCGAATTTCACTAGTTATTTCTTTATACTGTTTTGAATCTTCATTTTCCAACGCTTTCTCAAGATCTGTTTCTAATTTCAATAATTCTTCACGATATTTCTTTGTTCTCTCGCTTATTTCAATTTGATTTGCCTCCTCATAGGATTCAATAATTTTTAGTGTTAATGAAATTGACTTACTTCCCCCTAATAATCCAGAAATTAATGGCAATTCTTCAATTAATCTTCCTGTAAAAACATTTTCTAATGTTGTACCTGAAGATTTTATTCTTCCTTTAGGCAAACCGGAGGTAGGCAGTGTGAATCTAAAGAAGTTACCAAGAATATCAGGTAAACTTCTTGTTACATCATCTTCTTCATCTCCAAGTTTATCAGTTGCGCCCTTTTCAGAGTGCTCAGTAACAATTTCAATATTTCCCATAAGTGTGCCGAACATTCCTAACATTCTAATACCAGATCTTTCTACCATTGGTTTGCAACCTCTGCAGGGTGTGTTGTAGTTGATACATCGTTCTTTACATTCTTTAGCTATAAATCCATTACATAGAAATCCTAAATCATTATAACACGTTTCTTTATCATCTGATTCAATCTGACGGTATACAGCATCTAAATATTCACAAGTTGCCTTGCGTGCACACACCTCACAGAGAGATTTTAGTTTTGATGGTTCTTTTCTGTCAATCACCGACTTTAATTCTTCAATTTCCCCTAAACAACCATTAACATTTATTTGATAATCAATAAATTCTTTTAAAGGTGTAATTTCATAACCATTTTGGTTTGCTAATGCAAAAACTCCTCCCATGGTTGTACAATCTCCATATGCAATAACTCGTTCTGAGTTTACCTTAATTTTCTCTAGATGTACTTTATCATCTGGTAATAGATATCCAGTGATTACAGCTACTTCTGTTTTTACTCCTTTCCAATTTTGTGGTTCTTTTATAAATTGTATTTTATAATTCGAATCCAACTTTAGGAGTAACGTTTCGTTAAAACATTTATTGCAACCATTGAATTGAAATACTTTAACATCCATCTTTAATCGTTCCCTCATCTTTAATTGCAGTTGATAATCTATCTATAATATCTTCAAAATCACCTACAGCGGTTTCGCCTTCTGCTGCTCGAGATGTATATTGGTTTAAAAATTGATCACTATATCCTAACTCTTTGCATAATTTCTTCATCAGTTTAATTCTATGCATTGAAAGTATATTTCCATTAAAAAAATGGCAAGCTCCTAAACAGCATCCAATGCAAGCAACAGCATCTGCTCCATTATTTAATGCATCCATAATTTGAATAGGACCAATTTGACCTGTACATTGAACTCTGATTATTCTTATTGCTGGATTATATCCCATTCGTGCAACACCCGCAGTATTAGCAGATCCTTGACCACATTCGTTACACATAAAAACAACAACATCTTGAATCTTTTCTTTTATCAATTCGTCAGTGATTTCACACACACTCATTCGCAAACAGCACCTCCGCCAGATACGGCAATTATTTCATCTAATAGTTGATCATCTCTAAAATTTATTAATTGAATCGCGCCTGTAGGACATACAGGCATACACATACCACAAGATTTACAAGCAATTTCATTTATAACTGGAGATCCATTTTCATCGATGTCTATTGCTGCTGGAGCGCATACTGTTTTACAAAGTTCACAATTTACACATAAATCATAATCAATCGAAGGAATTAGTATTTCTTTTTCGATATATCCTTTCACTAAAGGAGCTGCGGCTAAAGCAGCAGCATTACCAGCATGAGCAACCGTTTCTGAAATATCCTTTGGACCTTGAATTGCACCTGCCAAGAAAATCCCTCCCTTACTACTTAAAGTAGGATTCATTTTTATATGAAACTCTTTTAAAAATCCCTCTTTGGACCTTAAAACATGAAGTTTAGAACCAAGTGGACCAATTCCTTCAGGAGGAACCATAGCAGCAGAAAGAACAACTAAATCAGCTTTTAGTTTTAAAGGTGTCTGACTTAATGTATCTTCAACAATTACTTGTAATTCTCCCGAAATTGGATCTTTTATAATCTCGGATGGCCTTCCTCGTATAAACCTTACCCCAATCTCTTGGGCAGATTTATATAATTCTTCAAAATTTAATCCTGGTGTTCGAATATCTATATAACATATTGATACATCAGTATCAGGATACATTTCTTTAATAATTCTTGCATTTTTTATTGCAAATTTACAACATACACCAGTACAATATTGATTTCCAACTTGATCATTTCGACTTCCTACACATTGGATCATGACAACACTTTTAGGGATTTTTCCATCAGAAGGTCGTAGAACCTCACTATTAGTAAGCGATGTTGGAGACATCATCCGTTCTAATTTTAATTGTGTAATCACATCTTCGAATCCCTCTTGTCCATAATGATAGGGTTCAATTTCAGAAGGATCATATTCATCATATCCAGCAGCAACTATAATTGAACCAACCTTCACAGTTTTCGTTTCTGGTTTCATTGAGAAATCAATTGCTTGGACAGGACAAATATTAATACAGGTATTGCATTCAATACAATTTTTCTTATCTCTTACATAAGTAGCAGGTATTGCTTGTGGATATGCTTTATAGATTGCATTCCTCATGGACATCCCCATATCCCATTCGCTGGGTAATTCGACAGGACAATGTGCAGCACATTCGCCACAAGAAGTACAATTATCTTTAACATACCTGGGTTTAACTTCAATCTCAACTTCAAAGTTTCCTAATGATCCCTCAACGCTTTTCACTTGAGCATTAGTATAAAGTTCTATTAAAGGATGATTAGCTACTCCATTCGTGAGAGGGGATATTGAACATTGTGGACACTCTAAAGTTGGGAAGGTTTTGTTTAATCGAGTCATATGACCTCCAATAGTAGATTCTTTTTCCACTAAATATACGGGAATTCCTAATTCCGCCATGTCATAAGCTGATCGGAGTCCAGCAATTCCCGCTCCTATAACTAATGCCACTTTTGTTGTTGGAATTCTTCTTGTTTCTACATCCTCTAATTTTCTAGCTCGATTCACTCCTGCTTCAACCAACTTCATAGCTTTTTGAGTTGCTTTTTCTTTTTCTTTTTTATGAACCCAACTATTATATTCTCTCACGTTAACTTGTTGATGACGGTGTTTATTCAAACCTACTTCTTCAATTGCTCTAGCAAATGTTTTGCCATGTTGATTTTTAGAGCAAGAAGCTACCACAGTTCGATTAACTCCTAATTCCTTTATAGAATCTTTAACCATCTGAACTCCCGGTTTTGAACACATAAACATATAATGTTCAGCTTTAACAACATTAGGTAAAGTTTTTGCATGCTCAGCGACTTCAGCTACATCAACAGTTCCAGCTATATTATGACCGCAATGGCAAACAAAAACACCAATTCTAGGTTCTTTAGAATCTTCGGATATTACCATGCCCTCGACCTCTTCTGTTTCTTTTATTTTCTGATTTTTAACTGTCAATTATATTGCCTCCTCTCCTTCCTTTTTTATTTCTTCTCTCCCAAAGATATAATCTTTACCCATTAATTGATATTGTAGACCAATAAATTCTTGATCCATCCCCATACAATAGGCAGTTAATTGAGAAAGATGAATTACAGGGTAATCATAATTACAATTTTTATTCTTATTTAGGTAATCTTGTCCGGTTTCATATTGTAAATGACAAAATGGACAAATATCCAAAATAAAATCGGGTTTTACTTCATCAATATTTTTCATTTTATCAGCAAATATTATCATACTTGAGTTTCCATCATATGCTTTGACCCCGCCTCCAGCTCCACAGCAAGTAAGTTGTTCTTTAAATCTGACTGATTCTATTCCTAATACTTCAATAAATTCCTCTACAATTGTTGGTCCTTCTGAACTTTCAATCTCTCTAATCCTTGTTGGTTTCAAAAAATGACACCCATAGTGAATAGCAGCTCTAGCATTAACTTTTCGAACGATATGATCTTCAATTCCCCATGGACCTATCTCAAAGCCTAAAACTTCAGCAATATGTCGAACATCTATCGTTCCTTTAAATTCATAATCTCCAATAAGCTTCAATTTTTTATTTACCATTCCACGATGTTCTTCATTTGTTTTCAAGTGTTTGTTAACCTCTTGGAGAGTTCCGAAACATCCATTGCAAACAGTTAATATATCAGCATCTAATTGTTCTGCTATGCAAATATTTCTTGCTGCTGCTACCATCCAATCAACTTTATTAAAAGATCGAAATACTCCTGGAGCTGGGCAACAGGTTGCTCTCTCCATATCTAAGAGTTCATATCCTAATTTATCCATTACAAATTTCGTTGATTTTTCAATAGCAGGATATCGATTTGGCATTAAACATCCTAAAAAGAAAGCAAAAGTGTTTTCTTTAACCATTTCTATGCCTCCTCCTCTTCTTTTTTATCCTCCTTAACTGGAGGTAAATCGAACATATGTTCTTCAATATTCTTTAAATCTTTATCATCCCCCTCTTGTTTAAATTTAAACGCAGTAGGGGGTAATTCTT
>JAEOTA010000071.1 GCA_016840085.1 Promethearchaeota archaeon | reverse complement strand
GCCTAAAGTTTGTTTAATATCTCTTACCTGATTGCTGTCATTAACTGTTAATTTTTCCTTTTTTTCACCAGGACCAATCGTTGACATGAAATATAAAGTAAGTTTTTTTCCTGCGGAAGGGGTCTTAGTAGCGGGAGTTTTAGATTTTAAAGGTTCCTCCCCACCTAAATCCTCATCAAATTCATCAAAACTCATTCAAAACACTTCTTTTTTCTGTTATTTTTTATTTTGTTCTATTTTTTTTTACTTAATAAAATCGCATTAAAAAGATATAATAAAACCCTTTGGCATGATTTTGAAGTTTTTCAAGCCATTTTTTAAAATGTAAAAGAATATGGTAGGAGGCGAAAGAAATGATATTATAAATTGTATGGATGCCTATTAATATATATAAATCAAAAAATGTTGTTTTAGAGAGAATACAAATTTACAAGACCATAAATTTCAACGCAATAAAAGTATAGGCTTATGAGTTCTCTGGATAATGCAGAATCAGTTGTTCTTGAATTAGTAGAAGAGTATTTAACGAAAAAGACCTTCTTTTCATTGAGAGAAATTATATCATTTATAAATAATAGAGTGAGATACAATCCTAATATAAATGAGAATCGAATAGAGTTAATCTTAAAGGATTTAATTAAACAGCGTGTTATTATCCCTGGTACAAGATTAATGAAAAATAATATTATCGAACATCCAAAAAGAAATGAGATTTTTAATTACATTAAGAAGAATCCCTCAAATATTAATGAAATAATGAATACTCTAAATATCGGAAGTAATCAAGCTTTATGGCATTTATCATGTTTAGAAAAATTCCAATTTGTTAGATCAAAACAAATAAACAATCATAGAATTTTCTTCAAATTTGATTCAAATCCTAAGTTTGACGAGTTATACTATTATTTAAAGAAAAAAATCCTTCAAAAAATAATTGATTTTATGAAGCAAGAAAACAAAGCATTAAAAATTACAGAAATAGCGGCTGGTTTAAAAAAGAATCATAATACGATTAAAAAATATTTAGATATCTTAAAAGATCTGAATTTAGTAAAAATTGAAAAAGATAATAAAAGAAAATTATTCATATTTAACACAAAGAAATATACAAAGGTTAGAAAATTAATTCAAGGTGTATGAGTATAAAAACTTCATATTCATTCCAATCCCATTTAAATTTTAAATTATATATTTTAAATTCAGAAAATGATCTAATTAAAAAATCATGAGGAAAAAAAATAGAATTTTAAGCCTTATTGCTCTTTACACTTTTTGCGTCGTGATTTATACCTTTTTTTTCCTATTTCGCATAGAAAATAATTCAATATTTCTCATTCTAACTATAGGTAGTGTTGCATTACTCTCTACTAGTACTGTATATACAGTTATACATTCTAAAGGTATTTGGGATGAGAAAATAAATAAAAAAAAAATTTTACCTGAAACAATATCAATTAAAATGAAATCAGCTAATATTATTGAAGATTATATTGATGCCATGCCTTTAATTGAAGATTATGTTGAATCAGATGAATCTTATAAGGATATACCTATAATTGAAAAATATATTTTTTCAGTTTTTAGTCAAGACGAAATAAATAAAATAAATTTACTAGACTTATCAAAAATGGACAAGATTTTATTTATCCGGGAAATGCTTTACTTTGATCCAAATGAGAGAAATAAAATAATAGAAAAGATGCTGAAAAATAAAGATAAAACTGATGAAGAAATTACTTATTCACCAGTTCTGAGCTCTACTAAAATTGAAGATCAAATCCGAGTTTATATTAGATCACTCGTTGAACCTGGTGAGAAAACAAAAATAATTATAATTGATACTAGTGAAGTAGCAGGTATAATCAAAGAGAAGATTAGCAGATTCTTTGATTATGAACTAAAAACTTTTCTACTTTCTTCTGGAGGGATAATTTTAGATGAAAACTCACTTATTAAAGATTATGATATCGATGATGATGATGAAATTGCTCTAATTCCCTCAAGGAAAGAAAAAAGCTAAAAAAAGATAAAGTAGTTTTATTATAGTTTGTTTTAAATCAAAAAAGAATTTAACCCGCTGTACTTGCTGGAATTAAAAGAATATCGTCACCATCACTTATATTATAATCTTTTAAAACTGAGCTCTCATCCATTGTAACTCCCCCTGATGATAAATGAAAATCAGCAGGATCTAATCCAAATAAATTTGCTACCGTTTCTTTAACGTCTCCCACGTTATTACCTGTATTTACATTTAATTTTTGTTTTTTTTCACCCGGTCCAATAGTCGACATAAAGTATACGGAAATCTTATTCCCCTCAGTAACTATTCTAGTGGCTGGAGTTTTAGATTCAACTACTTCTTCTGGTGTCTTTGAAGAAGGTTCATCTAATTCCTCATCCAAATCTTCGTCTAATTCTTCATCAAATTCCTCATCAAACTCATCATCAAATCCCATATATTCAACACCTACATTCCTATTAAAATTAATAATTTTAGAGATTATTTATATAGTTTTTTTATATTTTCTTTATGAACATTATAGAAATAATAATTAATATATAAATCGATTAAACACATAGAAAAATTTAAATAATATAATTTCAGATAGCAAACACTTTAGAGCTAATAATTATATAATTTTATTAAAAGATAAAGTAAATTGTAGAAATATCATGAATGATGAACCTCTTCCCAAATATCAAATTCAAGAAAAAACACCTGATGAGGAAATTGAAACACTTTCTAATAAAAAGTTACTAAAAAAAATAAAAAAAGAAAGAATCAAATTAGATAAAGAAAAGAGTGAATGGGAAAAAGTTCTTAAACAGCTTCAAGATTATAAAGACAACATTGAAGACCTTGAAAAAAAAAGAAAAGAAAAAGAACTTGAAGTTAAATACCTTCTTGAAAAAAGGGATATCTTACAGGATGAATTAAAAATAGCGAAAAATCAAATTGAACAACATAAAAATCAACTTGCTACTAAAGAACGACAATTCAGAGATAAAATCAGAAGAAAAAATGATGAATTAGATCAAAAAAATGCTGAATTAGAAAGATTTCGAGAGAAATTAGATAAACTCAGAGAAGATATTGGTAACGAGAAAAAATTACTCGATAAGGAAAAAACAATAACAGAAGACCGCATCAAGCAAATTAAAACAAAATTTCCGGGAATGGAAAGAAGAGAAGAAGCTTTGAACAGAACTATTAATGATTTGGAAAATAAATTAATGGATTTAAGAAATGAAATTAAAGATTTAATTAAAGAAAGGGATAACTTAAATAGGGAAATAAATAACCTAAAGAGAGAGATTTCAGATGAAAAAAATCGAATTTCTGATGAAAAGAGAAAATTAAAAGAAGCAAGAGAAAAAACACGTTATAAAAAACAAGACTTAGATCTAAAAACTCGCGAAATTGATAAGAAAAAAGCAGATCTAAAAAAGTATAAAGATAAAGTAGAAAGCGACGTAAGTAATTTGGAAAAAAGAAGACGACAACAAGAAGCAAGATTAAAAGAAATAGAAAGAAAAGTCCCTGCTGCCGAAAATAAATATAACTCCTTAACTCGCAAAATTCCAAATTTAGAGGAAAAATTTAAAAAATTAAATAATGAATATAGACAGTTAGAAAAAGAAAAAACAAACTTAGAAAGAGAAAAAAACTTTATTAAACGTGAGAGAGAAAAATTAGAAAAGGATAAACAAAGATTTCTAAATGAAAAAAGAAAATTTGAAAGAGAACTAAGAAAGATTAAAACGAAGGCTCCCTCACAAATTAAAACTAAAACTCCTTCCAAATATTAATTTTCAATAACATGAGCGTTTTGAACATTCCTGAGGGAATAGAAGGAGATTATATTGAAACAAAAAAAGATAACCTCTTTTTTGATGTTAAAGGGATACACCATCCAAATGAAAGAAAAATCTGCTTTTTAAGATTTTATCCTCATCCTGATGGCGATAGAATTAAAGATGGAATATTTTTTAAAAAAGTATATGATCTTAGTGAGAGATTCTCTATTTTAAGAGAAAAATTTCCTAAATACTTATATTCCTCCAAAGATTTAGATATGGAATTACAAACAGTTAGAAATGAAGATATTAAAAAAATTTATACCCCTAGAGAATACTTCAACGGTCTAAATGAAAAGGCTAATCTAACACAAATAGAGAATTGTTCCAAAAGATTATGTGATTTATTTATCAGCAAAGGAGATATTCCTGAAAACTCAATAGGTATTTCTGGTTCTTTAATGGTAGGTTTAGACAAAGATGATTCAGATATTGATATCATAATAAATGGTACTGAAAGGGGTCTAAAATTCCAAAAAAAATTGATCAAAATTTTTAAAGAATCTAATAAATGTAGGAAGTATAATTCTAAGGAGTACGAATCTCATTATAACTGGAGATTTGGAGGCTCAGATATTACTTTTAATGATTATATTAGAAGTGAACAAAGGAAGCTACATCAAGGTAAATTTGATGGAATTGACTTTTTTATAAGATACATAAAAAGCCCTAATGACTGGCAAGGAACATATTATGATTACAAATTTAAAAATTGTGGAAGAGTTAAACTCAAAGCTTTAATCCTTGATTCCAAAGATTCTATATTTACTCCTTGTTCTTATAAAATTAATACTTCAAAAATCTTAGGAAAAAATTTCCTTTTAAATGAAATTAATTTCAAAGATATTCTGGAAGTAAATTCCTTTAGAGCACGTTTTTGTGAGCATGCTAAGGAAGGAGAAACAGTTTTTGTTGAAGGAAAATTAGAAAAAGTAAATTACAAAAATGAATTAGAATATTACCGCGTGTTATTAACTGATCAAACGAAAGATAAAATGATAATAGTAAATTAATTCAAAATAATTAACACATTATTAAAATCTTTTTATTCAATTAAGGTTTTTAATAACTGATGGATGTTTTCAACGCTGATTTACATATTCATTCTCCACATTCTATTGGAGTGTCGAAATCATTAAATTTAGATACGATGATTGAAACTTGTAAGAAAAAAGGATTAAACATCTTAGCTACAGGTGATGTTCTACAACCAGATTGGCTAAAATACCTTGAAAACAAACTCAAGAAAGCAAAAGATGGATCTTATATTTATAAGGATGTTTATTTTATCCTCCAAACTGAGATAGAAGATAATGAAAGCGTGCATGAAGTTGTTTTCTTCGAGAATTTTGAAATGGTTAGAGAAATCCAAAAAAAATTAGAGCCTTATTCTAAAAATATTTTAAATGAATGGGGCGGGCGACCAAGAGTAAATTTATCCCCTCCTGAATTAGTTGATATAATTACAGATGCTGGTGCTTTAATTGGACCTGCTCATGCTTTTACTCCTTTTAAAGCTATATTTAGACAGAATAAATTCAAAACACTTGAAGGATGTTATGCTGATGCCGTTAATAAGATAAATTTCATTGAATTAGGGCTTTCTGCTAATACTAATTTAGCAGATAGACTGGAATGTTTGAAAAATGTATCTTTTTTAAGTAATAGCGATGCACATTCACAAGATCCTCGTTCTTTAGGTAGAGAATTTAATAGATTCGATATTGATAATCCATCTTATGAAGAAATTATGTTAGCGATAAAAAGAAAAGAGAGTAGAAAAATAATACTAAATGTAGGTCTTCATCCTAAGCTTGGGAAATACTATAATATGTTTTGTTATAAATGTAGGAGAAGAATATTATTTAGAAAAACGAAGAAAAAAGTAAATGCAATCTTTAATCAATATACAATAACAGATAATTTTGTGATATACTATGTGAATGATCCCAACTCTTCTAGATTGGACTATTTAGAACAAGTTTCTAAAAATAAGATGAATTGTCCAGCCTGTAAAGAAGAAAAAAATAGAAGTTTCAAAATTAAATTAGGAGTAAGCGAACGTATTGAAACAATTTCGCAACATGAGAAACCAAAGCATCCAGATCATAGGCCACCTTATATAAATGCCGTGCCGTTAATAGATATAATCCGTTCAGTGAAAGGAATAAAAAGTAAAACAAGTAAATCCGTCCTAAATGAATATGGAAAGATAATTAAAGAAGTTGGGACTGAATTTGAAATATTATTTGATAATCCGATTAATAAAATTCAAGATTTCAATCCAGATATAGCATCAATCATAAAAGCAGTTAGAAATAACGAAATCAAGTATACTCCCGGAGGAGGAGGTACATATGGTCAAATAATTCTTGATATATAAAGAAGCAATACTTTTTTCCCTAAAAAAACTAATAGTAACATAAATATACATCGAAATTTCAATCACCTTAAATAATTTTAATATGGATAATCCAAATTTCAAACCTGTGATTAGAAAGTTTCATGAAAAAGATTTTATCCCTATTGAGAAATTTGATGAAGATTTCAAGTTTGCTCTAGAAGAGTGTAAGAAAATTGGTTGGATTTATGTAGCCGTGATTAAAGAAATAGTTGGATATATCACAATCATAAAAGGACAAGAATCTGCATATTTTGATGATGATATCATTAATTGGGCCGAAATTCGTGAACTACATGTAAAACCCAATTTCCAAAATCAAGGAGTCGGAACATTACTTACAAAATACGCTATAAAAGTAGCTTATAACAAAGGTTTTTCACATATATATGTTAGTACTGACGATTTCAATAAACCTGCAAGACAAGTTTATGAAAAATGTGGATTTAAAGAATTTAATAGGATAGTTAGATATAAATATGAATTACATTGACTTGAACTTATAAATTGAAACGTTAGGGACTTAACCAAAAATGAGAAAGTTTATAATATCTCTTTTATATTTTATAATTCTTAAACATTAAACTCTAAATCTAACTTTAAAAGTTCACCACATTTGTTACAGGTGAGCCACTCAAACACTTTTACAGCAACCGTAAGTAATTCCAGATCTTTTCTATGAAATTGATTTCTGAATTTTTTCTTGTAACCGCAATTTGGACAACTGATGATAGCTCTGACTTTAATTAAATCGCTACTTTCCGACGTGCTTACAGCGTTTTTACTTCTATTTTGAGTATTATCGATTTCCATATAATATAACCCCAAGTATGATGATCATGGAAATTTAGGTATATAAACTTTTTTTTCCAATGACTTGTCCTTTATTTCAGACGAAAAAATTGATATATTACTTAAATTTCATATAAGAATTACATTACCACATTCCATCATTCAGAAATTATTAGATATTTTATTTTAATCAAAGATCTATAATAATTCGAGAATATCTTATTATATTATTAAAAAGCACTCATTTAATTAGAGAAGATATTACACCAATATTACTTTCATATATTATTCTGATATCGTTCTCGTATTATAAAAAACCTTATTTTTTTAATAATATCTTATGAGTGTTGATGAACTTTTTGATTTAGCAAAATTAGCTAAAAATCGATCATCAGTGAGGGAAAGATTCAATGAAATAGCTGATGCTAATCGAAATCCTAATTCAAATCCAAAATGCGATGATGATAGCTATTTAGCAGATTTATTAAAAGTTTTAAAAATTAAATCATTGGTTGTTGGAGTTGGAGGTGCTGGGAATAATACAATATCACGATTAGAGGACATGGGTATAAATAATGCTGAAACTGTAAATATAAATACTGATGCCCATGATTTATACTATTCGAATGCAAAACATAAAATCTTAATTGGAAAAGAAAGATGTAATGGATTAGGCTCAGGAAATGACCCTAGTGTAGGTGCAGAAGCTGCTTTAGAAGATAAAAAAAGATTGGCAGAAATTTTAAGTGCTGATATAATCTTTTTAACATGTGGTTTGGGTGGAGGTACTGGGACTGGAGCAGCTCCAATTATCGCTGAAGAGGCAAAAAGAAATAATGCTATCGTTGTTACTTTTTGTTCCCTTCCTTTTAAATCGGAAGGCACTCAACGAGCTGTAAGAGCAAAAGAAGGTCTTAGAAGTCTCGCAAGTAATTCTGATTTTCTCATACCCATTCCTAATGACAATCTTTTGGAAATTGTCGGTAAAATTCCAATGATAACAGGATTTAAAATAATGGATGAAGTTTTAATTAGAAATATTGGAGAAGTAGTTAATTTAATTAATAATTGTGGTTTAGTTAATATTGATTTTGCTGATGTGAAAAGAATATTTGTAAAGCGAGAAAATTATCCGACAGGTCTAGTTGGCATTGCAGAATCAATAGGAGATGATTCGGATTTAGTAGAAAAATCAAAGTTAGCATTGAATAATCCACTTTTAAAACCAGATACAAGTCAAGTTCAGAGATGTATTGTGTCAGTTACCGGTGATCATAGTTTACCTTTATCCAAAGTAGATAAGATTATTTCTACTATTACAGATGGAATACCAGAAGAAGCTCAATTAAAATTTGGAGTTCAAAACAAACCAGATATGGGATCTAAGATAAAAATTATGGTGTTAGCAAATGGACCTATCTCTCCTTATGTACAAGATGCTGTAGATTCAGATAAGACTTTTTCCCATTCGAATATAGTAGGGTTTTAAAGAGAAAAATTAGTATCTTTTTTACTAAATTTCAAAGCTTTAAACACTTCTCGGTATTTATTTCTCATGATTAAAAGAATTTTATCGTATTCTCAATAAAAAACGAATGAGTATATTTTAATTTTAAATCTCTTAACTAAAAATTAAAGTGTAAATCATTGTATATCCCAATATAATTAAGAAGTGAAGCGCCGCGAAAAGCGCGCCATTTTTCAGTAAACGCTTGTAATCTAAATTCACTACTTTGTATTCTTTTGCCATTGACAAGGTGAGAAGATCACAAGCAGAACCTTGCGGTAAAAAATTACCTGCCATGTTAACACCGCCTATGAAAGCAATGATGATCGGGTTAGGAAAGAAACCTTCGCCTATGATTGCCGAAAAAATAGGGAGAAGGATAATGGTAACGGGTGTACCTGCAAGAAATGCGGACAAGAGAGAAGAGATGCTTAATGTTATCAATACGGCGAGATAAATGTTATCATTTACCAAACTTATCAGGCCTGTCGCGATCAATTCTGAAAAGCCAAATCTTGATAAAGAATTCGCAAGGATGAACAAAATCGCAAAAATAATGATGATTCTCCATGAGATTTCACTCTTAAGATCCGAGAATTTAGTATTCTTAGAGTGAATAAGAAGAAGAATTGCTGCAGATATGATAGCGACAAGGGCAGGTTCGAAACCTATGAACATAAATACAAAAGTGGCTAGGATAATGATAATTGTCATTATAAAGAACTTTTTATTCTGGATTACAATTCCTGGATCGAGCATTGATAATAGTATCTGCTTATTTTTCTCAGTTGGTTTTTCTTCTTTTTTCAATATGAACCAATCTATCAAAAAAATGGTGGATATTAACGTAATTAAAAATAAAATACCCATATTGGCAAGATACTGACTAAAACCCCACCCAAATTCCTTGCCAATTATCAAATTTTTTAAGCTCGAGATAGGCGTGAGTATTGCGCCGATGTTTATAGTAATGGTCACCCCCATCATGTAGGTACCAGCAGGGATCTCTAAAACTCGGCATGTCCTATAGATCAATGGAATTAATATTAACGCAAGGGTTAAATCTTCGATAAACGCAACCATAATCCCTGTAAACAAGCAAATCATATAGAAGAATAACCGGTTATTCCCTTTCGTGATATGGATCAATTTGATCGCGGAATATTCTAAAACACTGTCATGAATTGCAAAATAGATGATTATCTGCATTGCAAATATGAAGATTAAAGTACTAAAATCGATAAATCCAAGAATTTCTTCCTCTTTAACATTAGTAAAAGTGAGCATTGAAACTACTGCGATCGCTCCTATAAGTAATGCAATAGGGAAAAAATCGATCTTATCTTGAGAAAAAAAGGCCATCAAAATCGCAAATAAAACCAAGATCAATAATATTGCGGGTAAGTTCATTCAATAAAAAGAAATGGTTTTTATTTTAAAAAGTATCACTTAGATTCGGAAATTGGAAAACTTCAAGGATTTTTGCTTTCAATTACCTCAACACGAAAAGAAACCTGTTCTTCAGGATTTTTTTTAATTTCATCATGTATTTTACAAAACACTAGATTAGTTATTCGTTGAGCAATTGTCTCCTCTCTGGTAATTCTGGTAAAAGTTGGATTTTAAAAAAAATTAAGTCATATTTGAATACATCTCAAAAATTTAACTACATTTATTCATTCAAAATATTAATCTAAATTAGATTAAGTTGAGATTTTAAAAATGGATAATCAAGAAATGCCTAAAGAAGAACTTAAAAGAGAGATTCGTAAATTTTTAGATGAAAGGAAAGTATTGGTTCTCTGTACTTGTAGCAATAATATTCCTCGTGCAACACCCATGGATTTTTATACAGAGAAAGATAGTTTTAATATTTATATTGGTCCTGCTCCTGGAAGAAAGATTAAAAATATGGAGGAAAATCCGAATATTAGTATAGGTATTTACACACCATTATCAGAAGGGAAAATTCAAGGTATACAAATCACTGCCTCCGGGAAAGAGAATTTAATCTTTTTAAGGGAAGGAGATGAAGGATTTGAAGAAGCTCAAAAAATTGTCCGTGGAAGAAGGAAACTTATATTGAAAATTATACCTGAGAAAATAGAACTTCTTGACTATGATTTCATAAAAGATGGATATTCAAGACTCCAAGTTTTAGAGTTATAAAATTTAGTAATAATAATTTTATTTTTAT
>JAEOTA010000070.1 GCA_016840085.1 Promethearchaeota archaeon | reverse complement strand
TCTATATCGGAAGGTTTTGCTGGCATTAATTATAATAAGGTTTTCACAAAGATAAATCTTTCTATCATGAGGACGCGCCCGTATTGATTTTGTCGGGTGAGTGTGGTTCAACAATTAAGTTTTTTTTTAATTTTATATTTGTATTTATCCATATTTCTTAAGGAATTACACAAGTGAGATATGGTGCTGAGGGTGGGTTTAACCTGCTGAGGAATATCGCCTCACACTCCAAGCAAAGCGTAGGAAACTACTGTGGTGAGAACCATATTTTAGCAACTGAAACGACACTGCCTTCTTACACATATTGATGACTTGGAAATAAGCCAGAGAAATTGAAGGAGGGAATGGTTGGAACGAGCTAAAACCTTGGTGCAAGGCCAAATGAAAGCTATGAGGCACTTGGAACGAGCTTTAGGTAGGCTGCATAATTGGATGCTCCAACTGACGCTTGGTGACGAGTGTCAGTACAGAAGGATTTAATAAAGAAAAAAAATTATATAACATGACACATTGAGCTGTTGAGCTGACGGTGGGCTTGACTCGCTGAGGAACTTCGCCCCACACTCCAAGCAAGGTGTAGAAAACTACTATGGTGAAAACCATAATCTGATAACTGAAACGACACTACCTTCTTACAGATATTAATGACTTGGAAATAAGCCAGAGAAATTGTAGGAGGGAATGGTTGGAACGGATCAGACCTTGGTGCAAGGCCAAATGAAAGCTATGAGGCACTTGGAACGAGCTTTAGGTAGGCCGCATAGTTGGATGCTCAATCCTACTTTTGGCGACGAAAGTAGTAGACAGAAGGGCGGGTATAAGCTCAAGGTGTCAATTTAAAGTAATTTTTCTCAATATAACCTGAATAGTCATAAGTAATAAAAAAAGGGTAATTTACCTAAAAAACGACCTAATTATAAGGTAATAAAAAAAAATAATTAAAAAAAATAAAAAAAATAGTAATTAAAGTATAAAAACTAAACTGGACTATAGAAATTTAGTCGACCTGTTAAATCTCCTAAATAACGTGACTTAAGTAAAACAGTTAAATAATCAAGAGATACATTCCCATATATACGTTTAACTAATCTCTCCATATGTCTATACATTAAACGACGGTCTTTAGCTGTATAATCAGGCTGTAAAAGCCCCAATTGAATTACCATATCTGAATATCCCAAACCATCTATAATCATTAAATCTATTTCCAACTTTAAAACTAATTCTTGGAGCCAAAAGAAAGCTAATATTACAGGATTCGAACTCTGTCCACTTCTCTCAAGATGTTCCTGTGCTAAATCATCAATCAATTGATACCTTGTAATATGACCTTCTCGATATAAAGATATCATTAACGGCTTAAAATAATTATCAGCTCTAACTTGATATAATGATTTAACATAATAAGAAGAAAGACGCCTGTATAAAGGCTTATAATCCTTGGCAACGTCATAATAAGATTTTAATTCTAAATTAATCCCAGATGATACCTTAAATGAGCTCCAATGAAAGGTACCTTTCATAAGATAATATTTTCGAATTTCATCAAAACTGAATCCTTTCTCAAATAAACCGAACACAAAATCACCCATTAATTCAGTCTGAATATCTTTATAACTTTTATCTGGCCAATATAGCGATAAATGGTCATAAAGAATGTGTTCATCCATATTAAGCACATAAGCAATATCAATCGCCCTTAGACCTATTTCCATTAATGATTCTAAATGAGCTCTGCTAATCGAGACTCCTAATTGACGTGAGCCACCAATCTTTCTATTAAACTCCATATTAATCCTCAAATCCCACCCTCGAAAATTATTCTCTCGATTTATATATATTTGGAAAAATTCTTCAAGATCAAATAATTCTCGATCAGAAGTGGCAATATCAAAAGGAATAAACTCAAAATACTCATCAACTCTTGCAAACGCCTGAGGGTATGTAATGCCATCTCTTGCAATTAAAAGCCTTACACATCTTCTAATATTAAAATCTAATAGACCTAAATCATGTAACTTTAGAAAATGATAACGCCTATAAGAAGCTTCTTTATGAGTACGCCATCTGGCATATTTGTGGATAGGGTCACCACCTGCTTTTGTAATTCCGATATATAATGGAGGTCTTGATAATGGAATCCCCTTAAAATCTTTCTTCTGAACCACGGTATAAACTAAACGAGGCACGTGTCCAGAAATTACCATTTGATTGTATTCCTCTATTATATTTTGTCTGATAAAAGGATCACGTTCTGAAGGAAGACGGAAACTTGACTTATCTAGATTTTTAATATGCGGAAGTAATTTCTTAAAACTTCGAGAATAAATATCGTTATGAGTCTTAATATACCACAATGCATAATGAAGAGGAGTCATTCCTTCCACATCAATATCAGTCTCAACCTCTATAGTGGATAATTCTGCAATAATCTTGTCAACTACTTTTTGTGACTACCTTTTGTGAAATATTCGAAAACTAATTTATAACAACCTTGGGAGTCATAAATTTCAAAATCATCACCATCACCTGAAGTATAAACAACCCTGTTGACTATATAAAATTGATCAGTTCTATTATGATAATGTCTTTCCAAATATTCATTAGTAGCCCCATTTTATGGAGCACTTTGAAATCTATTAAATTCGAATATATATACGATTCGTTTAGTTCACACCTTAAAAAAATGGAGAATGCAAAATGTCCGCGCCCAATTATCTTATTCTTATCCTCTTCATAAGAAATTAAAGATTTTGAATTATTTCTTTTGATATAATTAAGTTAACGCCTTTTGTAAAGAGATTTTTATCTATACTTTGTAATATACTATATGATTTTCAAAGTCAGACTCTTTATTTGTGATAAATTTACCCAAATCAGAAAATCATCAACCTCTTTCAATAAATAATACCTTATTTGTTCTTACTTAGTATCTATCTAAAAACTTATTATTAAAAACTAGAAAAGGTGAGATTCATAATGTCTCAATTCTGTCTAAAATTATTTTGAAGCATTAAATCTAAAATTTAGAATTTAATATTATCTTTTAGTATTAGGATAACCGCACATAGGACATTTCCACCCTTCTGGCATATCGACTTCTTCTTCGTTGCCACATTCTAAACAGATCCAAATGGCTTTTTCGGCATCTTTTTCGGCTTGTTTCAAGGATACATCATATTTTAGCGGTTTTGAAGCTTTTCTTCTGAAGTAGGCTTTCGAACGATTACATGAAGGACATTGAAACTTATCTGGTAATTCATTCATTACAACTTCATATCCACATTCTATACATTTCCATATGGCTTTTTCAGCTTCTTTGACAGATACCTTATAATGATCAGGTTTCAAAGATCTTCTTCTAAAATAAACTTTCGAGCGATTGCACGAAGGACATTGAAAATTATCTGGTAATTCATTCATTACAACTTCATATCCACATTCCATACAAATCCAAAGTATTTTTTCTGCATCATCTTCTTGAACTAACGTTAAAACGTGTTTCTGAAAATAAGGTTTAAAATGCTTGCATGAAGGACATTGAAAATTATCAGGTAGTTCATCTCTAGGAACTTCAAATCCACATTCTATACATTTCCATACATTTATTTTACTACGTTTAAGTAAACTATCATCTTTCGCTAGTTGTAAAAGCATTTGTAATCGATTAAAATGATTTCTTTCAATTTTCACAATATCGTTTATTTTTTTAGCAATTTCATAATATCCTTCTTCTTTTGCTATTGAGGCAAAATTTGGATACATCTCGCGAAATTCAAAAGCTTCTTCTTTAATAGCGGATTTTAAATTCTCGATAGTTGTACCATATACAGTAGTACTCTCAATTTCAACCTTTAAATTTCCAAAGATCTCATCCTTCTTCAGTCTTTGGAGTAATAAATAATTCCAAGTTGCGTGTTCTCTTTCTTGATCTGCTATCTCTTCAAAAAATCTTGAGAACAACATTAAACCTTCATTTCTAGCAGTTTTTGAATATAATTCATACCGATTTCGCGCTTGTGATTCATAGACAAAAGCTTGCATCAAATTCTTGACTGTTTCTTTCATTTCAATTACCATTTTTTTTCTAATTTATTCAAATAATAATTTTATTAAAATAATTAAATAGTTTTTTACTCTTTTCTAAAGCATGTAAAAATAAAAAAAAAATATTAGATTTTATTTTTAAAGAATTATATCACAATTATAATTTTTTCAGTAAAGAACCTATATCAGATGGCATAAATATTACAATCTTTTGAGATGGTTCATGAGAAATATCTTGAACTGTTTGTAGTGTCCTTAATTGGATTGCTGCTGGATGTTTTGATAATAATTCTGCTGCTTTTGCAATATTTTGTGCTGCTTCATATTCTCCTTCTGACGCAATAATTGTAGCACGTTTTTCACGTTCTTTTTCAGCTTGTACTGCCATTGCCCGTTTCATATTTTCTGGTAATGATATCTGCTGTATCTTAATTTGACTAATTTCAATACCCCATTCTCTAGTCTCTTCATCGACTACTTTCCGTATTTCGTGTGAAATTTTTTCTCTTTGAGTTAACACTTCGTCTAATTCCATACTTCCAATGACGTCCCTTAAAGCTCCTTGAGTGTAATTGAATACAGCTCTGACATGATTCTCAATCTTGGTAGTTGCGTATTGCGGGTTGATTACTTTATAAAAAACACTGGTATCTGCGGTAACAGGTATGTTATCTCTAGTGATTATGTCTTGCTTAGCTATATCCAATGTTTTAATTCTTATATCAATACTTACCGATTTTTCCATAAGAGGTAATACATAGACAATGCCCGGTCCAATAGTTCTTTTATATCTACCAAATCGAAAAATTATGAGCCTGTTATATTCTGTCGCTGTTTTGAATCCTGTTAAGAGCCATATAGCAACAAAAAATAGGATAACGCCAACAACTACAGCAATTATAGTCCCTTCTATCGAAATTTTAATCCCTCCATAATTAAATTTTTGTTTTTAAGAATAATTATTTTTTTTATAGTAAATTGGATTAACATTTTAATTAAATAAGAAGGTAAATATAAAAATCTTTCTATGAGAATAATAATTCTCATTCGCAGCAAAAACAAATCTTGATAATTAGTTCATTGAAAGATGATATTCAATACACTCGCAACATTTATCTCTTCGATGGCACTCATAAATACAAGTGCAAGAATTATTTCTAACTTCTTGATTACATTCATTATTATTCTCTCCAATTTTCTTATAAAAATGTAATTTTAATCAGTTTAAATCAACTATTATTTATAAGAATACAATACTTAAACGGTAATATGAAATATGAAGTAAAAACCACTCATTCTAAAAGAGTAAAAGAGCAATCCTCTCCTCCACATCCTGGACATTTAAATTCCTCATCTGGAAAATCATCTGAATCAAATTCATGACCGCAATTATCGCATTTAAATTTCATAAATCCCATAAATACCTTTTAAAAGTATTACTCGGTATTCTAATTATTAAAATAAAATTAATGTTAATTTAAATTTTTAGGAAAAGAAACGCCTAAAAATATACATTTATAAAGATGTATAATTAATTTAGAACATTCTGCTTAATGTTATAAACCTCTTCTAATATAAATATTAAGGCTTAATATAATTTTTAATTCTTCCAATATAGTGTTTAAAAATTAATTATAGAATCTTAGAAACTATTTTTTGATAAGTTACCTGAAAATTTTGGCGATTTAAACTAAAAATGCTTACATTTGGAAGATTTAAAATAAAATCTTTGATTGGATGTTTTAGTTTTAATCCAATTGTAGCTAAAATGGAAACATCTGAAGAAAATATATTTCTAATAAAATTTTTAAATTTTTTGGAATACAGCTCCATTTTTCCTATCTCGTCAATAACTAATAAATCTATCTCTTTAAATTCAATAGTTTCCAACTTTGATATCATTTCCTCGAGTTCTCCAACAAATACTGAGTATTTTCCTAATTTATGATAAGTGTCAAAATTACCGATTCGCGCTAGTTTTCCACGCTCTTCTGAATATATATCTTTTATATCAAAACCGATTCTTTTCCCTTCTTCCCTCACTTCAGGAGTTAAAAATCCATGAATTGTATAATTCTTGTTAAAAAAATAATCTAATAATTCAGAAATTAGTGTACTTTTACCACATCTAGGTGGTCCTGTAATAAGAATTTTAGGTTTCAATTTTAGGTTTTCTTGAATTGTATAGAGAACTCTATTTGTTCAATTCTCGAAATTTCAATAACAATTCTTTTTGTTTCTCTGAAATTTTTTTAGGTATTTCAATATTCACTATTACATACTGGTCTCCTCTACCTCTTCCCCGTAAATAAGTGATTCCTCTATTTTTTATCCGAAATTCTGTACCAGGTTGAGTTCCAGGCGGTATAGTTAGTTCTTTTTCAGTTGTTTTCTTTTCTTTATGATCTAAAGTTGGAACATTAATTTTTCCCCCTACTATTGCTGTGATAATATCTACATCAATAGGAGTATAAAGATCATTTCCTCGACGTATAAAATTTTCATTATCTTCTATTCGAATACCTAAATAAAGATCACCTGGAATAGCATTAACAGAGGGCACATGACCAGCACCTTGAACCTTTAAATGAATTCCATCTTCTATTCCTGGTGGAATCTCTACATGAATCGTTTTTTGTTCAGGAACTATTTTTGAACCGTTACAAACCTTACATTTCTTTTCAATTATTTTTCCAGAACCGTTGCATCTATTACACCCTGCTTCGCGAATAATAGTTCCAAATCCAGACTGTGTCATTTTTCTTATCCTCCCTGTTCCTTGGCATTCTGGACATGTTGTTATACTTGAAGGGTCTTCTGCTCCCGTTCCTTCACAGGCATCACAGGGAGTGTACCTTTCTATAAGAACATCTTTTTTTACCCCAAACATAGCTTCTTCAAAACTAATTTCAATATGATCTTCAATATCTTGCCCTACCTCACGACGAGGTGCTGCTCTCCTCCTCGATCTTGAACCAAAACCGCTAAATCCAAAATCATCGAAACCCCCAAAAGGACTAAATTCACCAAAAATCGATCGAAAAAGTTCGTTTATACCAGGAATACCTCCACTGAAAATGTCACTCATATCAATTTGAACACCACTGTGTCCAAAACGATCATAATTACGCCTTTTGTTTTCATCGCTCAATACTTCATAAGCTTCTTGAACTTCAATAAATTTTTCTTTTGCTTGTGGGTCCGTCTTATTCACATCGGGATGTAGTTTTCGGGCTAATCGACGATATGCTAATTTAATATCGTTTAAAGATGCCTCCTTACTTACCCCTAGAACCTCATAGTAATCTCTTTTTTTACTAGAACTCATGATTTATTAGATTCTTGTTATTACTGAATACGTTCTAAAATCAAGTAAATAAAATTGTTTCTGAAATTTAATTTTTTAGGTAATTGGTTATTTAATAGAATATTTTAAGAATTTTTATAACTTATGAGACCTTTAATTCTTAAAAATATATTTTAGTAGATTAAAGATTATATCTTTAACATAAATATTTTTTAAAATATCAAGATGTGACTATTATGGGGATATTAGATGGAAAGGTAGCGCTTATTACGGGTGCTGCCGGGGGGATTGGAAGAGCAACTTCGAAGCTTTTCATCAAAGAAGGAGCTAAAGGAGCCGTGATGGCTGATATTTGGGATGAAATGGGTGAGAGAACTGCCGAAGAACTCGGTCCAAATGCGGTATACATCCATACTGACGTATCTCAGGAAGCTGATATAAAAAAAGCTATAGATTTTGCTATCGAGAAATTTGGGCAACTTGACATTGTATTTTCAAATGCAGGTAATCCCGGTCCTGGGGGGACAATTGAAGATATTACTGCAGAAGAATTCGATGAAACTATTGCTATTCACCTTCGCGCCGCATTCTTATGCATGAAATATTCTGTACCAATTATGAAAAAACAAGGTTCAGGATGCTTCATAACCACAAGTTCTGTAGCGGGCTTTCAGCAAGGAATGGGTTCACTCCCCTATTCTCTTTCAAAAACGGGAATTATTCAACTTACACGTATAGCTGCAGTGGAATTTGGAATCTTTGGAATTAGAGCAAATGCAATCGCACCAGGAGGCATAGCAACAGGTATTTTTGGGCAAGGTTATGGATTATCTCGTGAATCGGCTGAAAAATGGGGAGAATTGATGAAGCAAATTCTCGCCTGGGGGCAACCAATTAGGCGTACAGGTTTACCAGAAGATATTGCAAATGCCGCATTATTTTTAGCATCTGATTCAAGTAGTTTTATAACAGGAGAGACACTTTTAGTAGATGGGGGTCTTTTAGCCGGAAGAATTCCGCAAGATCCTGAAGAAAACATGGAGATATATTATAAAATGGTAAATTCATTAGATCCTGATGACCAAAAAATAATAATGAATAAATTGCAGGAAAATATAGCAAAATCGATGGAACAATTGAAATACATGAAACCAGAAATTCGTAAAAGAATTCTTAAGGGTATACAAAGGATGGATAAAAGAAGACAGGAATGTTTGAATTTGTTAAAATAAAAATTATTTATATATATAAAAACCTGACGTTAGTTATTTTTTATTTAAGGTTTTATTAGATTTCATAAAATTTTTAACTTCTAACCGACTAGGGATATTCATTGCACCTTTTTTTGTTATTTTCAGGGCTGAAACAGCATTCGCAAAATAAGGAATTTTCTCTAGGGGCATGTTTGTTAATAATCCCGTAATTAAACCCTACCAAAAAATTAGACCCTATGCAATTATTTTTGGAAAGGGGCATGATACTAAAGAAATAGATAAACATCCTGGTCCTTTTATTGTAAATGGTCCTTGTGCGGTATCAGAATTGAAAGATTACTTTGATGAAAGACAAAAAAAAGAAAAAACAAAAGTGTATTATATTGAGGACCATGTAGATTTAGAAAAGGCATATAAATATGGTATGGAGGCAGGGAGAATCAAACTTTCTGATCTTTCTGATACTATGCCAATTGAGACTAGGAGATATCTAGAGCTAATCATGGAAACTAGAAAAAATGGTGGAATTTTTATGTCATTTGTGTAATTAGCCCTAATTATATTTTTAGTTTTCCTTTTTTTTTCAATAAGTAAAAAAATAGAAAAATCGTCTTAAATTGTAATGTTTTATAAAACCAGCTTATCTTACTTGTTTGCTTTTCCAGTTTGTTTAACAGTTTCAAGAAAATCAAGGATCTCTTTTATTGTTCGATCAGGATCCTCGATAGCTGTCATATGACCGAGACCTTCTAATAGCACATGCCTTACATCAGGAATTTCTTTTACCATAATTTCGCTTGGTTTTAAAAAGACAATGTCAAATTCTCCAAGTAAGACGAGAGTTGGACAATTAATCTGTCTGAGCCCTTCAATTCTAGGGTCAGGATCCGTATAAAAATTTGTCAAAAAAGTTAAAACAGCCCTACGATCATGACGTCGTAAAAATCCTTCATAGATTTTAAACAATTTATCACTTTCAGGGCGTTCAGCCATTTTAAATAAATATGGTCCAGGTTCACGCCGAATTTCAGCCATTCTATCCTCAATAGTCATTTTCAGATCATTAGCAATCCATAGTTCTCTTAATTGTGCTCTTTGTTCATCGGTTGCCTTCTCCCACTGTTCAGCTCTCATATCTCTCTCTGCTTTTTCCTCCTCCGTAAATTCTCTATAATCAGGAGTTTCTACAAGGGTGTTTGAACCTGTATCTGTCAGCATAAGGCTTAAAAGTCGTTCAGATCTAGTCATTCCGTAACGTACAGCCACCATCCCTCCAGTTGCATGACTTAATAAATGAAATTTATTAATACCTAAGAAATCAGCAAGAGCATCAAAATCAGATGCCATAGTGTCTGCATCATATCCGTACGGTTCCTCTTTTATTACTGTTCGACCATGCCCCCTCATATCTATAGAGATTACTCGATATCCGTTTTCTACTAATTTTGCTGTGACACCCGTCTCACTCCAATAATTTGCATCTTCCATTAACCCATGATTTGTAATAATCGGTTCTCCCTTTCCAACATCCTTATAATATAATCGTAAGTTATCTTTTTCGAAATAAGGTATTATACTCACCTTTAATTTGTATATTTTTTTTTGAATTTTTTTATTGTATTTTAGTGAGTAATAATTTATTCTTTAAATCTTTTAATTTTATTAAGATTGGTTGTTAAAAGTTAAAACATTGTTACCTTTTCTTTTAAATTTAAAGAATTATCTATCCATTAATTATTTGTAATTACAAAAAGCTATATAACAAAAGCTTGAATTTAATAAATAATAGGAAAAATTTTATTTTATCCATTCAACATTTCTTCAAAAGATTTCTGGGGAATTGATATTAATGTTCCATCTTCTAGATCATCTATAATCCCGACATATCCATTAACTCCATGACAGACCGAATCAGTTCTTACTTCTATATCCCCATTTTCAAAACACCAAATTAGTCCTCCATTTGCTCTTTCAGGATTTCTTATGAAAAAAGAATTTTTTTCTGAATAACTATGCTGGATAAGCCACATTATTGATTTTATTATGTTCTCTTTATAAATCTCGTATCCTATTATATTCTGTTCTTTGTAGAATTTATAAATCTCTACCATAACTTCACATAACCAACCGTTTCCACTTGTAGTAGATGATCCTGTCCAGCGTCCAAAATTGAGCAGATCTTCTTTGGTGGTCTTTTGCCTATGAATAAGAAATTCACTACAATTAATAACTATAGCTTTGTATTTATCATCCTGACTTATTTTATAAAAATCAAGAAGAGAAAGCATGACCCAAGAACTTGAGATTGGATTAGGTGGTCGATAATCATCTCCCAAGTAATAGCCTTCTTCTTCGATTATCTCTGCGAAATGTTGGGCAATTTTTTGACTTGCATTATAATATTCCTGTTTTTCAGTTACTTTATAGATTCTAGATAAAGCCGAAAGGACCTGACCAGTATAGAGATAAGATTCTTTTGTTGAGTAAATCCAACCATTATTTATATTTTTCAACCAAGATATTATCTCTCCATCTGGATTTTGCATTGTAAGCAACCAATTCGCACCCAATTTTGCTGATTCTAAATATTTATTATCTCCAGTTCGATTATATAATTCTAATAATGTAAATATAGTTTTCGAAGTAGTTCCAACAACAAAATAATTTTCTTTTACTTTATTTTCCAAATAAAAAGAATAGTGGAATGCACCATAGCACTTACTATCAATATCTTTATTTTGCATAGAAAGAATAAATTCACCACTATTGTATACATATTGAGAAATATTCTCATCCTTATTATAATCATAAATCTTTAGAAGTGAATAAATAACTGAAGATGTGTAAATTGTATGCAATCTTTTCTCAAAGTTATCATCTAAAGCGTAATAATATTTATGAGTTCCGTAATTTTTCTTATCTATTATTCGAAACAAATAATCTTTTGCTTGTTCAATTCTCTGGCTAATTAATTCTTTATCCAATTGACGAATTGCGACTAAACCTTCGATAAGCTCATATCCTGTCCTACCATATATTGTGAATGAGTGTACAATAGGAGATAAGAAGGAAATTACGAATCGTGAACCTTTAACCATTTCATCATTTAGGCTGCCATCAAGTGCTTTTCTTGTTGCTTCTTCTAATGATATAGATAGTGTTGTATTCTTTCCAATCCCTCGTTCCTTTATTTGCCCCAAGTGGTAAATAATTATCTCAACTTCCCAATCTCTTTCCATCTCCAAATCGCTACGGTTACATCCTAAATTGTCAATAAAATAATCCTCAGTTGCTTCTCTAACAAGCCCTATAATTTGCCCTTTTACCTGTTCACTAATCCCATATTTTGATTGTGTTAAATTTCCAAAAATAAACAAAAATCCTAAAGTAACTAAAAACATTGGAATAAGAATATAAATAACCCATAAAAACTTCTTTCTCTCGCTTTGGGGATTAAATATTCTTTTACTCTTCATTGTTCTAGACAAAAACATTGAGATTTCTGAATTCTTTTTAAGAAAAAAGAAGATTTTAATTTTTTTTATAATAATATATGAGGTATATGTAAAATATCTTTTTTAATCAGTAGATGGTAAACAGAAAAATACAAATTTATTTAATATCAACTTATAAGTTGAGTGTTTCCCAATCATATTCTTCACCTTCTTGTATTCCAACATAAGAAGGTTGTACTCTAGAGATTTTAACAAATGGAAGTAAAAATAGTAATCCAAAAATTACCAGAACTGCGATTTTTGTTTAATAAATAAATATAACACTTTATAATAATTCAAGTTTTGATTAACTTAATGTTTAAATATAAAAAACGCGGTAAATTTACATATCACGTTATAGGAAAGAAGTACAAAATCAAACCATTTTTATTAAAGTGGATTGAAAAAGAATGGCAAATGGATCATAAAGAATTTCCAGATCAACAATGGACTATTGAATGGTTAAATCTCTTACCAGACATGAAATTTAAACTATTAGTTGTAGATTTAGATAAAATTAATCTACGCCAAGATTTAATGAATTATAAAACTGATTCTTATAATTTTTTAGAAGAATTGAATTTGAGAGTGGAAGAAATGGAAGAATCCCTTTTGCAGGGAAGTTCCATTGGACCTTTAATTGTTAACAATGAAAATATGGAATTGATGGACGGATATACCCGTTATATGATTCTTAAGAAAAATCAGCAAAAAAGAACTTATGCTTATATCGGCTCTATTGAAAAATGATAATAAGCTTTAGCATTTATTTAACCATTTATTCAAAAAAACTGTAAAAGGATCCTATAAAAAAATAGAAATATTGAGAAATCTTTAAAATATAATTTTTGAACGAAAGATGGTTGATATAAAAAGGAGCCCCAAAAAGAAAATCGATTATAATCGAATTTTATTTACAATTCCAATAGTAATGAAGGTAAACCCAACAATTAAAATAATTACTCCTTCCACGAGTGGAATAAGATTTAGATCTCCAAATACTCTTAGACCCCATGCGAGTATAAATGAGAGCCCGGCCATAATCAACAAAAAAAGACCTATAGCGATTTGCCAAGAATAATGCCTGAACGAAAAATTATCCATTTTCATCCATGAAAATATAAAATACAATATCAAAACTAATGGTCCAAAGAGCATAATCAATATAATCAATATAGCAACAGCATCTGCTTGAAATATTATTTCACATCACCTCTTTCTTTATCCCTTGGTTGATTTTTAAGTTCATCTTAATAGGGATTCACAATTTACTATTTTTAAGGTGTTATGGTTTATAAATTATTAGGAAGTAAGATTCTTAAGAAATATCAGCAAAAAAGAGCTTATTCTTATATGGGTTTTATTGAAAAATGAAAAATTTTTATGCTATCAGATAAAAAAAGAATATGATTATGAATAAAATAGATCCAAAGTTAACTGCTCTCCAGTTTAATGAATATATTAATAATCAAGATATAAAAGGGCTTACTAGCCTAATGCCAGAAGACTTTACATTTATCGATATTCCTGGAAGAGTTGAAAAGGGAAAAGAATTGATAACTAAAAACTGGGTGAGTTTTTTCGAGGATTTCCCTGATTACCGAATATTTTTACCAGAGTTGAATCACAAGATAATTATGTTATTTTAATTGGTTATTCTACATGTTCATACGAACCTTTAGACGGGCCAGCAATATGGACTGCAACAATTGAAAATGATCTCGTTGCTAAATGGCAGATCTTTGAAGATACAGAAGAAATCAGAAAAAAACTTAACATTATTTGAACTAGACTTAATCTTAATACTACTATTATATTATTTTAGAACATATAACATATAAAAAAATAGAAAAATATTTAATTATGAATTTTTTTTCTTTAATTGAACATTTATGAATTTCGAGGAAATTGATGAATATTGTAATAAGCATAATGTTGATATTTGTTATGAGAATTTTAGCCCTTGTCCTTGTAGAATAACTATATTAAATGAACAATTCTCATTTTGTAATTTTGTCAAAGTATTTGCTAAATATCAAATTATAGGCGATTCGAATAAAATCGAAAATCTCCTAAATAAAGTGTGCCCAAAAATAAGGAATGAGGTCTTTCATCACGATTATAGAGCAAAACAACTCCGAAAACAAAAAGAGAAGTTTTTGGGAAATGTGAAATTCAAGTTTCTTATGCTATTGGAGAAGCTGAACCTTTATCAATTGATATCGATTGTTTTGGAACAGAAAAAATATCTATTGAAAGACTTTATAATGGAGTTTTAAAAACATTTGATTTTAAACCAGGAGTAATAATAAGTGATCTGAATTTAAAACGTCCAATTTACAAAAAAACAGCCGCATATGGACATTTTGGCAGAATGGATCCAGATTTTACATGGGAAAATATTGATGGGGTTAATAAATTAAAAAAGATATAAGAATTATTATAATATTGTCTAGAACATCTGAAGCAATCTGTTTAAATATATACAGCAATAATTGGGTAATAAATTATTCCAAATATGAAAAAAACATGACTTCAATAACTATATATTTATGATGGGACTAATACGATTGGAGGCAATAAAATATTAGTACAAGACAATGGAAAATCTCTATTTCTTGATTTTAGAAAGGATTTCAGGAAATATAATCATTTTTATCAAAAATGTCTGAAAATTAGAGCAACCAGTGGACTTAATGACTATTTTTGTCTTGATATGATTCCCAAGTTAAATATATATCGAACAGACTTAGTTTTTTCTGACTTAAACGTTTTATTTATCTTACTCTATAACCTTTATTTTCTAAAAGTCTAATAAATTCAAGCATTTCATCAACAAACTCAAACTATTCATGATGGATGTGGTATTTTCTGTATCTTATATGAAAAATTGTCTCCCATTCTCCTCCTCTTATTTCTCCAAGAATTGTTAATTTATATGGATTTCTAGGATCTAATCTTCGCTTTACGTATTCATCGACATTCTTACTTGTCTCTCCGATCTTACAACGAGTATCGGTAAAATTTCCTTGTTCATCAACAGAACGTATAATATACATGAATCCGTGAGTTTTTCCAGGTAACTCTGAGTTTTTATATAAGCTTTCATATAATTCTTCAAGACTTTTAGTCTCAATACCTTTTGTCTGATAATTTTCTTCATACATTATAATTGCATTTCTCTTTATCCTTTTCTAATAATTAAAGGAAGACTCACCTATTTAGAATTTATAAGATGACAAAACCCAGGTGAATTTTCATGGGGAAAATTGAATCAGAAGGGTTGGTGTTGTTACATCTATAACTCAAGTAAAGGTTTACAAATTAATCCAAATTTATAAAAGAGAAAAAAAATTTATTTAGATCTTAATTTTTTCATTAGAAAAATACCAGTTCCAAGAGCCATACCGATAATTATTAATAGATTATATCCAGGGATTGCAACCTCTCCATTTCCGTCAGATGGGGGTTCTTCATTAATTGAAAAATAATCACTATAGTTATAGACTCTTGAATCGTCATAATCCATGATTTTTATTCTGTAATCTGTACCTTTATAATTTTCTGAACTTGAGACATAGAATTCATATTCCCCATCATTTTCAGTATAGCCAAACAAATAAGTGATTTCTTTTATAAAAGTAGTGCCTTTATATAATTCTATTTTTACATACTCGATTAGACCCTTAGATGTCCATTTTATATCATAGTAGTTAACATCTTCCCAGACATCAGAAGATTTAGGGCTTGTGACAGTTATTTCAGCAGTTTCTGGATATGTCCAAATTAATTGAGGATAATCTTCACTAGAATAAGCTCCTTCTTTTGAATTTCCTTGGACATATCCATTCTGTAAATAATTTGATGCATTAAGACAAATAGATATATCATTTCTTCCTTCTATATAATCAGTAATATCGAATTTATAGATTTTGCCTTCGGCTACTGTAAAAGTAGTAATTACATCTCTATGCACAGGTCTATTAATCCAATTAATTGTATATTCGCCCCATGTATCATTTATCAAACTAACAGTTACATTAAATGTTTCTGACACAGAATACATGTCTATTGAAATTTCTGCTTTTGTCC
>JAEOTA010000069.1 GCA_016840085.1 Promethearchaeota archaeon | reverse complement strand
TATTTTTATAGGAAGTTTAATCATACTTTTGACTCTATTGACACGAGTAAAAAATGATTATCTTTAAAATTTTAAATTCTCTTTTTTTAAACAAAAGGAGTTATCTTTTTGATATTTAAATAAAATTCAAAAAAAATTTAAATCCTAAAAAACAAAATGAAAGATGTTAGTTCTAATTGAAACTCATCAGAATTACCCATAGCACAGTCTGTTGAATTAATAGGGAGAAGATTTAATTCATATCCAAGTTCAAAAATAGTAGGAAATAACATAATACTTACAGATTATTTTACTTCTATTTAAAGAAATAATTTATTCATAGTTAATTACACCCTGATCCAATGGAATTATTTTAAAAGTTAATGCTTTCATATTAAAGATATGATTCCAATCTAAGAAATTTTTTTTTATTTGTTTTTTTTTATTTGTTCGTTCTATATTTTTATTAAATTTTTTACAATGGGTCAATTTAACATAAAAAAGTGTAGGCATCGAGAATATTTATTTCCTATTTGTTTAACTTATTTTGAAAGTTATATATAAAAATTATTTAAATAAAACTTCGAAATTTAATTTATATTTGAAAATTGAAGAGCATAAATGAAATTATAAAAAATAAATTTATTAGATAAAAGTATTGTAGCAAAAATTATTAGAATTACGATTGCCCTCGTAAGAAATCGTATGAATTGATTATATTTAATCAAAAAACGAGATTTAATGTAAAACTTGAATAATCTCATTTTTGATCTCTCTTTTATAATTAGTAAGCAATAATAGAGAGTGATTGTTGAAAGAATCAGTTTCTTTTGAATGAAAATATAAGTATCAATGTTTTTTTTGGACTAGTTCCTTTGTAATTTTAAAGAAATAAAAAGGTTCAATGTTTATAATTATATTATTTTCAAGAATATGAATCTGAGAAAAATTTTCTTTTAAATGATCCATGAATTTATTCCATATAGCAAAGAGGAACTGATCGTTCTCGAATCCTTCTTCAAAATTCATTGTTCCTAAAGGATTACTAAGCTCATCAAAATTTAAAGAATTTAGATTGAATTTGAATGTGTATCTTAATATAACACAACTTTTTTGGTGCAATCTATTCTACTTGCCACGGACGATAGGTTCAATTGCAGTATTTAACTAAAAAAATTACTATATTTTGATATAAAAATTACAATCGTTTCTTATGTTAATGTAATATCTGAATTCTAAATGAAAAATTTGATAAAATAATAAAGAGAAGTAAATTTTTTGATTTAATTAATTTTTAAATAACAGTTGGAATAATAAAACTTTAATTTTAGAACTATTTTATCAATTTCTGCAATGCAGAATTAAGAATTATGATTAGTATTTCACTGACTTTCATTCTCTAATATTTCCTTTACTAATATCTCACACATTTTTTCTGATTTCCCATAAAAAATAATTATTACTCTTAGATAAATGACTTTTATCCATAAATTTAAAAATTTTTCTTCAAGCTCTTTTTTCTGAGGAAGACTTTCAGTATCCTTTAGCTTTTGTAGCAGAGAATATCGTATTTCTTCTGGATTTATCAACTCTTTATATAAAAAGTCTTTATCTTCTTTCTCTCCTTTTTCATTATATTTTTTGAGATCAATTTCTAATAGGTTAAAGCGTTTAGGAAATTTTCTAAACATATCTTTTAAATCATGTATAGTTTCTTCCTCAATATCTACAGAAAATTCCTCTAAATATTTAACAACATCTTTTAAATTATTAAAGTTTGGCTTTTGAATCATAATAATACATTCCTAACTTACTTTGGTTTTAATATTGAATAAAATTCATTTTACTAGTTAGATACTGATAAAAAAAATGCAATCTTACACCAATTTCAATTACACTTTATCAGATTTTGGAAAAGAGTTAATGGCACTTCTTGTTCCGTTTATGCTTTACTTAATTCTACCAAGAATATATAAAAAAGATTTTCCTAAAATACAGACTATAGAAAAAAATATTAAAACAGCGATAGTTCAAGCGCTTTAAAATCTTCAATAAACGCCTTATTAGCTTTTATATATATCTTCTGCGGAATAAATAAAGAAAAAATTAAAAACGGTAGAGAATAAAAAAGAAATCCTAAATCTATTATCATTCAACAGGAACGAGAATTGTGAAAGGAAACATTAATACTTTATATAAAACATTTCTAACCGAGTTTGTTATAGCTTTCATGTAATTATCTTTATATACTCCACTTTTCTTTTTATTGTTGAAAATTGGAATTTCTTCTCTGATTAGTTCATATAATTTTTTGGGAAGAAATTTTGTTCCTACACCTAAATATTTTGTTAATTTTTTATAATTTATCGTGTTCAATCGAACTGCTTTTACCAACATAGACAAGAAAGTCTTGAAGACATGAATGTTTGCTTTCAAGTTGTTAAAATTAAACCCCGCCCAATGTACGAGCGAAATAATTTGCAAGGGTAAGGATTTAAGAATATCAATGAAATCACTTGAATTAAGTGTAAAATCGAGAAATACATCTTTTCTTTTTCCATTAAATATTTCAATCACTAGCTTGCTGTTTTTATCTATTGATGCTAATAAAGAAATATCATCTCCATTACTGAAACGAAAAGTCAATTGAAAATTACACCCCCTTAGATCGTCAAGATAATTTGCATCTGTATAGTCATACTTGCTTAAATCATAATAACCTTGCATTGCTGAGATATATGCTCTTAAATTTTCTTCAACGGTCTCTCTAGAACGTGCGTGAATAAAAAAACTAGGATAACCAATCCAAACAAAAGCCAAATATCGAAAAAATGCTTCTTTTAGCGATCTCTCTCGTGAAAACGCCCATTCAGGGCTATAATATTTTCCCCAACACCAATCCATGAGAACCTCACATTCATGATTCGTCATATTTTTCAATTTTGCTACTGAATGACCTATATCGTATTTTTCCCATTGATATG
>JAEOTA010000068.1 GCA_016840085.1 Promethearchaeota archaeon | reverse complement strand
CTCTTCTCTTTTCAGGTGAGGGATGACTTTGAGGGGTAACATGGAGATATTATCCCCATTTTTATTTAGAAAAGGGTGTGATATCTGGATATATATAATTAAAAATAATTATAACAAAATACTATAATTTAAATTTTATCGGATTAAAAATCATTTTCATCCTGATATTAATCTACCATAGAGCGAAAAAGATGTTAGATTCTTATTTAGTACATAATGCTATATTTTAGTGGATATTTCTACGCTATCATGATTTTAGGTAATGCTATTAATTTTGTTTGAAGAAGCATTTTCACTACATTTCGATTAGGATCTATAATAAGAATAATTATAAAGATACCAATTATTACACGCAAAATCTCATTTCTTGATACACAATTTTTCAATAGTATTCCAGGTATCTATAGTTAAAAGTTAAAATCTTTTAAATCTCTCCTTTTTTACCTCCTTCTTATCGCTAATTTTCTCTGAAGGTTTAAGAGTGTTAAGACTTCGAGTAAATTTTAATTGAACAGACTTCTTCCTTGAATTTCGCGAATCTTTCAATTCTTAGAAAAAAATTTAGTAGAATTTACAAATTGTGGGTAGAATAAATGGGGCTCTATCAGTTATTATATCAATAAGTCGGTTAATAAATGCTTTATTTATTTTAAGTTGAAGTCTTGAAGTGGAATCTTTTGGATGAGCAACATAATTTCTCAAATCATTAAAACGTGTATCTTTAAATCGTGAATCTGGGATATTTAAAAATTTAAAGGGTCTCACCAAAAAATCTACTAAAGCTCCCTGCTCTTTATTAGAAATTGAATTAATTATGAAATTGCCTAATTCATCAAATAATTTTACTTTAATTGATTGTTCCTGTAATAAAAGTACATGCTCCAATATAAGCCCAAAATCACCTAAAGTAAGTTTTACTTTCCTATTTAAAAAACTAAGTAATCTTCTATGGGAATGTTCTATTTTTTTTATTATTTTACCCGAAAAAGTCGAACCTTTTAGATTAAAAGTAAATTGGTTAAGATCTTGTGTAATGTTACGAAATTTTTCGAATATTTTATGTTGAATTTCTCTTTCAATAATTTTAGCAATTTGGAATAAGCAGATTTCCAAATAATCATCTAAATAGTTCATCAAAATACGAATAGCAATGAGATCTTCTTTACTTTCTCCATATAATTGATTAAAATTATTATTATTCAGTCTTTCTTGCCAAAACTCAAGATGTGGAGTCTCGTCTTTTAATATTGTGATTATCTTTTTTGTAATAGTCTCATAATATTCAGGGTGATCCTTGTTCTTATAGTGGTTATTCTTTATGACTGTAATTTCAGCTTGCAAATCTTTTATTTCTTCTTTACGTTTTTTGGCAATATTTATAATTTCTCTAATCGCTTCAGAATTTTTTCCAATTTCTGGTATGATCTGTTTTAAATTTGCATCCACTGCCTTCTTACATACATCAATTGCTAAAATTTTTGTATTTTCAATTATTTCAGACTGATTCTCCATGAAACAAGACTTATAAATAGTTTCTTTTATATCTTCAATTAACATTGGGAGAAAACTAAAGAGAGATTTAAAATTCAAATATAAATTTGTACCCTCCAGCTTCTCTAACATTTTTTGATAAATTTTTAATGACTTTCTATAATATTCTAGAGCTTTTGTTGGATTATCTTGCTTCCGATATAATTCTCCTATTCTTGTATATGTAATTGCTAAGAAATTAATAGTTCCTGAACTGTTATATGTCGCAACGGCAGCGCTATAAAATTTCAATGCTTCTGAATAATTTTTAAGTTTAACATAAGTATAACCAATTCCTGTCAAAGCTTTTCCGATCAATTGTGGAGAATCAGTATTTTGAAATGTATCTAAACATTTTTTTTGGAGATCTAATGATATCTTTAATAATTCCACTTTCTCATTCTCATCTTCAATTCTATAGTCCCTCGATGTCATTTCTGAAGTTACATCAATTAAAAATTGACCAAGATCCAAAGAACTTTTAGTCTTCTGCATTAATGATAGTGCTTCATCCTGAGCTTTTTTAAACTTTTCAACAGATCCTTGATTTAAATAAATTTCTTTAAGGTACCAGAGAGTCCTTGCACTCCATAATGGATTATTTATTTCCTTGAATATTTTTAATGATTGCGATAGATACTCTAAAGCCTTTCCTTCATCACCATAATGGAATAGCATTCCTCCAATATGATATGAGCTTGTTCCAATACCAATTTTAAGACTTAAATTAATATAGATCTTTCTGCTTTTTTGAGCATATTCGATAGCTTTCTTAATCTCTCCCAAGTAGTCGTAATTAGTACAAAGCTCTAATAATATGGAGGCTTCAATACGCTTATCCCCTAATTTTCGAATTATATTAAGTGCTTGTTGGTAAAGACTAATAGAATCTGAGAACAAACCCATTTTACTTTTAACCTTTGCTATTGACATTAAAGTTAAACCTTTAGAGTGTTCTCCTTCTTTATTCTTTTTTACTAATGATAATGCTTTATTATAAATGTCAATTGCTTTTTTATTATTACCTAAACATGAGTATATCTCTCCTAGGGCATCTAAAATAGTAGATTCAAATAATCCTAAATTCTTATCCATCTCAAGACACTCATAGGCTTTTTGGGTATAATACAATGCTTCATTGTAAAATCCTTGCATTATGTAAGCATTTCCTAGTTGAAAGAGAGCAAAAAATTTCTGATGAGTATTTTCTAGTTCATTAGCAATTATGATTGCTTGTTTAAACGCTTCGACTGCTTTTTCCATCGGTCCTAAAAATTTGTAAGTCTCACCGATTTCTAACAATAAACCAAATTGCGTCTTTCTCTCATTTGTATATCTTACTGTTTTTAATCTCTCTTCTAGTAATTTTAAGTCTGATTCATTACGTTGCTGTGGATCTTTATTCAAAAGAAAATAATCTTGTAAATTATTATCTCTCAAATTTTTTATTTCTTCTCTTTTCCCTTTATTCTTATTTTTCTTCTGTAGACCTTTAGGTAATTTAACCATTATGAGCAGATTAAACCAATTTTTGAACTTATAAATTAACTTAAATGAATATTATTTATAAATAATGATTTTTTTAATAGTTAAATAATAGACACACTCAATAAGCTAATATTTCGTCTTTAAATTCTGGGCATATCATTTTTATAAACGAAATGTCATTGAAATATAATATTTGGCTAATATATTTGATAGGCTCAACTTCTTCTAGTTTTTGAGCAGATAAAATATTATCGACAACATTTTCTATTTGGAGCTTTTCTTCAGAATTAAGACCTGATATTTTTTGAAATAGACGTGTCTTCTTAATTCTTATAACATCCATTACTCTATTTGAAGGAATTTTTAACTGTAAGAGTTTTTCGAAATTTGGACTGTCTGTAAAAGTAATATAACTTTCAATAACTAATTTTATCTTTTCATAAATATTTTGGTCAACCACGATTTTCAAAGATTTAAATTGGAAATGAACATCGGAGCCCGATGCCATTTCACTAAACCGACCAATCTTTCTTATTTTATATTGGTCTAAAATTAGAATTGGAAAATCCCTCCTGTCTATTGTGTATATATCAAGTTCCCCTTTAATGTTATAAGATATATCTTTAATTGTAGGCAAATCTATACCTTCTAAGAATGTCTCAATATCAATCTCAATTTGATCTTCACTTGTATAACTTAAATCAAAATGAAAGCCTTTACCTCGATAATGATTCTCCAGTTTCTGTAATTTTTGAGTAAGAGTTCTTTCTTTTCTAATGATTAATTTCTGTAATACTTCTTCATTCTCATTTCTAGGAAGAAATATTGGAATATCATTTTCTACATTAGATTTTTGTCTTTGGAGTTCTATAGGTCGTTCTTTAAAATAAAATGTCATAAGTTTGGAATTTAGATACGCTAACATATAATAAGTATTTATATTTTCACCAAATTTATGAAAAAAATACATATCGGTTGCGGCAACCATATGTTTATTAGTATAGCCAAAGATATTATTATTTCCTACACGGTAGTTATAAAAGATCTTAGGCCTTTTACGGTAATATTCAAAAAGGGGGCGTTTAGCTCTATCTGGTAAGGTGATATTAGCACTTCGTCTTAATGTAATCCATTTATTAGGTCTTGTTGGAGTCAGTTCTTCATACTCATCTAATTTTTTAACAATCTCTTTTTTAAATTGAGTAAGATATAGAATTAACACGGGACAATCATTATAAGCTTTCTCATCTTCGAAAAATATCAATTTACCAGCTATTTTTGATATATCCAATCCATGACGATATACACTTGGTGTCTTATATAAATTCATCAATCTATGTTGCTCATATTCAGATAGTTCTAACCAAACATAACCAGAGTCGTCAATCTCTCCTTGATATGTATTAGCTAATTTTTGCTTTTCACTTCTCTTGAGATTAATCGAACTTTCAATCTTTAGCAAACATTTATCGTCTTCAGTCTTGAGTAGCCCTAGAGATAAAATAAATACCTCATCAATGGTAGTCAATACCCCAACTCGAAGAATAAAAAAATCTTTTACGTATTTTACAACATTTTTTTCTACATATTTATTCCCAAAACTATCAATTTTTTCGATGGTTCGAGTACAACTTTTTATTATTGAATCCATAATTTCTTTTATTATGCCTTTTGCAGGATAAAATATATCCCAAGATCTATCTGGTTTTAAATCTGCTGTTATTTTTGCAGATTGAAAGGCATGAATATAATTAGAAAGTGGAAGTTCATCTTCATCAAATAATTTATCCCAATGAGATTCCTGCTTGCATAAACATTCTAAATATTCCTGATCATTAATACAATACCCGCGTTCAAAAATACAGGTATTTAAGAGACATGTGCCTTTGCTTGGTCTTGGTTGAATTCGAAAAATATGGATATTTTGGTCCTCTATTTTATCTCCTTTTCGTTGTAGTAAGAAAATCACATTTTCTTGTCCAGTTGCGCTAAGAAATACTGTTACATTCCGAAGGTCAATAACTTCCCGAATGTAACAATAATCTAATATAAATTTTTTAAGAGTCTCTACTCCTGTTTTTTCTCCTTTATCTAACCAATACCTAGTTGTTATATAACTTAATTTACCGCTTGGCTTTAATTTTAAAATACCTAGGATGATGAACCAATAAAAGAGATCCATCTTATTATGATAGGTCTCATTACAAAAAGTAAATAATTCTCTCATTTCTCGAAATAAGTCAGGATTTGTATCATTTGCCACATATGGGGGGTTGCCTACAACATAATCAAAATCAGCTTTATATTGTAAAAATCGTAATTTATCTTCCTTCCGTTTGATAATAGCAGAGTCAATAATCTTATCTCCTTTAATATCATCTTCAGGAATTCCAAATAACCTTGTAGTAATTTTTTTATCTATTAAGTTAAAAGAATTATTAGGAAATACATGAAAGACATTTAGTTTTTTTTCCTTCTGAATAATCTTTTTCAATTCTTGAGAAAATTGGATGAGAATATTAATTTCAGAGATGAGGTATGGAAAAAGCATTAACTCTGAGCCAAAGAGATTATTTTCAATAATTTCCTTATATTCTAAAGCATGATCACGACCATCCTGTTTAGATTGAAGAACTCTTCGCACTGTATTTAACAGAAAAGTTCCAGAACCGGATGCAGGATCTAAAATGGATCCATCTAATAATTTATTTGGGAGTGGTTTATATCCAATTCTATCTAAAATTAAGTTTACTATATATGGGGGAGTATAATACTGACCAAATTTTCTTCTATGTTCCAGATCAAGATAATCTTCATAAATATACCCTAAAATGTCATAATCTAAAGTATTAAAATCATATTTACAAACCTGAAATAATATATCAACAATTATTTCCTCTGATAATGGTAAAAGTAGATAAGGGTTATTTGGATTGAATAAAAAATAAATCTCTTGCGAATAGTCTAATGCCCTTTTGTATACATCTACAATTCTTTCATGATAATCCTGGATATATTTCTTGAACCCACCATTATACGTATTTGGGGGGTCAATTAATTCCAAATCTTCCCAACATTTAGTTAAAATAATCCGTGCTAATATTATATAAGATGTCTGAGAGATATATTCAGTCTCAGCTTCAATTGTCGTTTTTAAATCTATTTGTTTCTTAATTTGGCATATCTTATCTCTTATAAGTCTTGTATCATCATTTTTATTATCTAATCCAACAAAAGTTGTCTCCAATTCAAGAGAAATTTCTTTTATTAATGATTTTAACACAGTATTAAAACTTTTATGATAAATAGGAATTAATTCCTCTCTCTGTGTATTTGCAATTATCTGAACCTTTTCATCAATCGTGATTGGTTTTACGTAAAATTTAGAAATAAATTTGTCAATATCTGAACTTCTATTTTCAAAAAAATCAACTAAGGAAAATGACAACCTCTCAACTATTTTTAATTCTCCGTCAACTAATTTATATACCTGCAGTCGATCTAAAGAAAAAATAATACCATATTCTCGTGAAAATTCAGGTGATTCCAGATATCTTTTCAATTGTTCTTTAGGTGATTCTTCTCTTCCGTATTTTTCTGAAAAACTTTGATATCTTGTAGATTTACATTCTAAAATAAAGATATCCGTGTGAAAATCCGGCTTATTTCCTTTTTGAACTTCTTCAATTGTTAAATTATGTTGATTAATATAATTTAAAATCTTCAAAAATGAAATAGTGAAAGGTTGAACCACATTTTCTTCGTTGTGTATTCCTTTTCTTTGGCATTTTGCTACATATTGACGAAATGTTTGAGTTGGATTAATGATATTAGTTTGAGATCTAATTAATGTTAGAATTTCTTTGGATATTTTATTTAGATCCATAAATTTCTTACCCATCTCATTAATAAAAGGAATTTATATACGTCTGCTTTTTTCCGCTAAATTCTTCAACCTCAATAATCTTGTTAATTAAAAAATCTACACCATTAACTAAGTGAGTATCATCAATATATTTATTCTCAAAAGTAATAAAATTCTGTGTTTTATTATTTATCCGCAATTCTATATTTAACTCATCAAAGGGTACCTTTAAATGAGTCCAATTCCCTCTTGATTGCTCCTTGGCAATTTCCAAATACTTTTTTGTCTCAGTTATCTTTTTTGGATTTTTAATGATTACTTTGTTATCGCCATCCCAACAGGAAATTGCTGTAAAGTCTTTTATACCTAAAGCATTAACAAGGGCATCTAACTGATCCCTTTTATATTGAAACAAAAGGGGTTGATATCTATAGACAAAATAATATTGCGTATTTAGCTTATTAAGAAGATCATCGCTTAATTTATTCGATATCTTAGCTCTAGTATAAAAACATAATACTCTTTTTCTGGGGTTGAAAATGATTTTTATTAAAATTGGATATTGTCTTTTCTCACTTAAACTTGGAATCTCAGCATAATTAAAATAAGATAATTCAGTCTCAAGAGTAGGTATGTTTTTTACACCAATTTCAAAATAATCAGAAATATAATAATTTTCATTTACAAGTTCTAATATATTCTTGTAGAATCCTGCCTGAAGAATATTTGAATTTTTATCAAATATTGCTGAATGATTAGAGTCCATTAAAATTTGTTGTCTAATTATATCCATAGTATCCTTTACCGCAGCATCAAAATATATTCTTAATGATGGCATGTCTTAACCTTTTTCTTTGAATATATAGTCTTTTCTTAATTTATCTTCATAAAAACTTAAAAATATTTCATTGATTTGATACCGAGAAGGATTTCCGTATTTTATTTTCTTAAGCGCATGCTTTCTGGTCAAATTTTCTAAATATTTCCAGGCAACCGTTCTATCAAAATCTAAGTCATCTTTTAAATCTGAGGTTGTAATATAAATTCTGTTGTCTAATCGTAAATAGTAGTCAATTATTTCTTGCTCTTTGGTTGTGATTTTTTGGTTTTTTATACTTAAATATTTTGGTATTACATTTTCTATAAGTTGTGGTGATATTACTTTTAAATTCATAACCCTCGTTTGCTGATGGATCTCTTTAAAAAAGAGAAAGCATACATTTAGATTACCTTGAAATGATTTTCCAATTCTTGGTAATAACTCATTAATCGTGGTATTATAATAGTGTTGTGAATCCTTAGAATTTTCTAGGAATTTATCCATCCTTCTTTTAAAAATCTCGATTATATCATTATAAGTGAAATTATTAAAGTAGATCTCTTTATTAACAAGCATATCATTCTCAAATGGATAGTCTCTTGTATGCCAAATTGAAAAAGTTAATTTAGTGTTTTCTTTGTAATCTTTTATTCTTTTCAAAAAAAGATATTTATTTTTTCCTGAACATGAAATAATCCTGATATCAAGTTTTTGATTATCGAAACTATCTACTTCTTTTTGTGACAAAGATTCATTAGCCTTGTAATCAAAAGAAAACTCTATATTATAAAATTCGCACTTAATATCTGGAAACGATTCACTTATAAACTTAGTTATAATTTTAAACGTTGTATGTTTTCCAGAACCTTTAGAACCGATAATAGCAATATGAAGGTTATAGGGTAGATTTTTTGCTTTTCCAAAATATCCAGCGATAACTTTAATTTCGGCTTCACGATTCACAAATAATTTAATCAAATCAGGGATAAATTCATTTTCAGGATTAAGACCACCAAGAGGATCCTTAGAATAAAAAAAGTATCGAAACCAAAAAGGTGATACATCAGCTAGAACTTCCTCGTGTTCTATGCCATCTTTCACAGATGTAATTACTAACTCTTTAAGATGGTTATTTTCTTTATTCATGGATTAATAATATTTTTTAATAAATTAATCTACATTATAAACATTGGTTATTTAAGAATATAAACTTTTTGAGATTACTAATTTCTAATGGAATAAATTTCAAAAATGGAAATACTTATATATGAAAGATGAAACATTAGTCACATAGAGTAATATAATATTTTACACCTTGTTGTGATATATACATGAATATTAATATGTTTGTCACCCGAGATGAACCATTGAGAAAACTACCTGTGAAAGTATATTCATCCGATAGTACAATACCTCCCGATGATTATTATCGAATAATAAAGGGAGCTGAATGGAAGCTCTTTAATAATAATTTTCCAACTACCTCATACGGAGATAAAATCTATTTTGTAGAAAATGGAACAAGTCCACTTAAAAAGTTTGAGATCAATAATTATAAATTTATTTTATTAGATCAAAATATTATTCTAAATACTAAAGAACATAATACGATTCTTAATCATCTCGTTAACAGTCTAATTAAACAAAAAGCTTTTTCTATTGGATTTGCCCGTTCTGAAGGTCAGAAATATCACAATAAGAAATCTTATAAAGAAGATTTCTTTTCATTTTATAATGCATTCTACTCAGAGGTAGAAGTCTTACAAGATGGGAAGGTGGGTGTCTGGTTAGATCCTACTACCAAATGGAAATTTAAAATGAGCTCATTTCTTACCTGGGCAAAAAATAATAATTTCAGTGCGTTAAATATCTATTTATTAAAAAAGAAAGTAAAATATCCAAGTGTATCAAAATACAGGTCTTTTACTGCCAAAATTGTTGATATCATAGATATTTCTATTCAAGAATATAAATTCGAAGGACAAGATGGAGAGCCTACTTCAGTGTATAAATATTGGACAACAAGCGAACCTCATAGAAGATGGCTTCAGAGAAATCATGTAACATTAAATCCCAATGACAAACCAACCTTATTACTTGAAATTTCGAAAAATACTAAACCACTCCCTTATCCCCCATCGGTGTTAGAAATTGTTATTGATTTATTAGATCCGATTATTCCTGATAATGTATTTTTAGAAAAAAAATCTTTATCACCAAAAATCCGTATACAAGAGACTTTCAAACTTTTTGATTTAATATTAGGAGATGGTTTAAAGTTAGGCAATACTGAACTTGTATTTGAAAGGAAATTATTTAATCTTAATGATAAGAGTGTGAATTTCGGTAGTCAGATCTATCTTAATGCCCCAATCCTTCAATTTGGTAATGGTGGCATATGTAGACCTGATAAACCTTGGTCAGATCCAGATATTAAAAATGCTATGTTTCAATATGGACCTGTGGACGTAAAGGGTTCGATTCCAATAAGTTATGTAGCCCCCGAAAGTGAAATTGAACACTTGAAACAATTTCATAATTACTTGAATAAACACACAAAAAAATTACATTTAGGAGAATTTAAACTAAGTAATTTGTTTCCGGTTGATAGAATTCATCCTGATAGATATATGCGGATATGTCAGAAGTTTGGACAAGAAATAACAGATCAAATTGCCATTGTACTATTGCCAAAAAGTAATCTTATGAAAACATATTTTGCTGCGAAGAGAGGTCTAGGAAGGCATTTGGTAAAAAGTGAAATGATTCAATGGAAAACCTATAACGAATTATTAAGTGCTAGTCTTAAAGGCGGATTCTCTTTTTCGAATTATAATATCGCTCTCAAAGCGTATGGAAGATATTTAGGTTGCGGTGAAGCAATCTGGCATTTAAAAAGCCCAGCAGGTGGTCTAAACCCAAATCAAAATAATTATTTCATGGGGTTTGATGTCTCAAGGAATCCAGAAACAAGAAAAGAAGCTGCTGCATATGCTGCTGTATGTGATAATCTTGGTAGAATCTTATACAAAAACTCAATAGATACCCATCGAGGAGAGAAAATTATTGCTGAAGTTTTAAGTGATTGGTTCTTTGACTTGGCAACATCTACATATGATGATATTGAAGATAATAAAAAGATTGATACTATCTTTCTTTTTAAAGATGGGCCAATCTATCCTTCTGAAAGAAAAGAATATCAAAAAGGGGCCCTGTTGGCTAAGGAAAGGTTACTTCAAGAACATATTATGGAAAAAGAATCTGATATTAAAGTCATTGCTGCTATTAAACGAGGACTGCATAGATTTTATGGTGAAGAAAAATATGGATACAGAGTAAATTATTCTGGGTTAATCCGAAATCCACATGATGCGATAATTGTCACGTCGAAACCAAGAATAGGAACTGCTTCTTCAACGCGACTAAATCTTACCTATCAAATTAATAATAATATGAACATAGAACAGATAGTGAGAATTTTTAATGATTTACGTTATTTAGACTGGAGTTCTCTATTTCAACAGCCAAAAACAATATTGCCACTCCACATTGTTCAGAATTTAGCAAAATTAACTAAGGAAGATATTATTGTGCCTTACGATCCAAGGTAAAATGAGGTAAAAAAAGGGGTGATATTTTTGCTAACAATTAAGTATAAAACTATTATATATTTAAATATAAAAGACAAGTTATAAGGGTTTTAATGTGAAAGATAAAGACATCCAAAATGTTATCGAGTTATTAAAACTAGCGAAGTTAGGAGAATATGAGGAAGACGAAGGAGAAGAAGGTAAGAAACCTGAACTTGAAGCAATAACATTTTCTCTACCTTCTAACATGGAAGAAGTGTTACCATTAATATCGGTTGACGGTTCATATTGCTTTTTATTTTCATTTTTAGGTGCTGAGACATGGATTGTTCTTTTTAGAATTGCTGTAACAGAATACTGTATTGAAATGAGAAAGGGAAGAATAAATTATTGCATTAAATCACCACCAAAGATTTATGATAATCTTAGTTTACTAAGTTTTAATGAAAATGTTTTAGCTTCACAACCACAGATTTTTTCTAATGCCTCAGAAATTGCAAGTAGATTTCAAGAAAGAAAACCTCAAATCTTTGCTTCGAATATTATGAGTTATTTCGAAGATAAAGCATTAGAGAAAATCTCGGAAACTCGAAAAAATTGCATTCTTGTAAAAGATGGAGCATTACTCACTTTTAAAGAATTAAAACGAGAAGATATTTATACACGAATCCTAGTTAATTGTAGAATGAATAATGTGTTATTTGCTGGTGTATCTAAATCAACAAGCACACATTTCTTAGAGAATCAATATACTGATGATTATTGTCTGAAAAAATTTTATAATACACAATTCTATGATTTAACTTATGTATATGTTCCTGAAGCGGTAATTGAACAGCAGACAAAATTCGATTATTGGGGAGATGTTCATTTTGCAAAATTACATAGAGAAGCAGTGAAATGGTTTCGAGTAGACATTAACCATGATATATTAGACAAGGAACAATTATTTTCTTCTATTGCAGCATATTCTATGGTTCATTTATTACCAGGATATCCAATTGGTCTGATAGAAGCCCATAAATTGGCAAAAAGTGTGAGGGATTTTAAAGAGTCCTATGAATTAGAACTCTTAAGAGAGCTCAAAAAATTAGGATTACGATCTGAAGACATTTTGGATGGTGCTGTCGATATGGATGGAAGAGAATTTAATTCTTTTCATGAAATTTTAGATCAAATATCAAGATAAAAAAATTATTTTAAAAAGAGGTATGAAAATGTCAGATAAAGAAAATAATGAATTAAATATTGAATTAGAAGGATTAGAAACAATAGAAGAACCCAATAAAATTGGAGAAGTTTGTTCCGCAGATACAGGACCTCCAAGTAGTGTAATCACTCTGAAGATCCAAAGACGTCCTGATGATTTACGCCTTGGTCAACCACTAGTGATAGAGACCGATAAATTGCTGTATTATACATTAATTACACGATTGTATTATCCTAGCAATGAATTAGCTGAAAAGTTTGCGAACACTCCTTTTACTGGTCTGCTACCGCCACCACAAATAGAAGGTGTAAGAGGAAAAGAATTTTATGGACTTGCTGATTTAAGCTGTCTTCGAGTATTACCGAGTAAACCAAAAGACGAATTAGAATACCAAGAATTAATGCGTGGATTTGATACCATTCCGCCAATCTTTTCAAAAGGACGAGGAGTTACTGACGAGGAGATAAACCTTATCTATAGAGTGTCCGAGTACTCAGATGTAATAGGAACCCTTCGAGGATTTAAATATGAAGTACCAATAGATTTTAAACTTTTAGTAGAAAAACCCTATGGTCTGTTTGGAAGAACAGGAATTGGTAAATCAATATTAAACAAAATTTTATGTCTATTCATTTTAAAGCACCAAGTCTCTCAATTAGTATTATTTGACATGCAAGGTGAATATGGGTTAATATCACGCTCGGATAAGACAAAAGGATTAGCTTACTATTTTTTAGATAAAATTCAGATTTATCGGCTTAGTGATATAGAGAAGGAAGAAGAAGTAATAGATGGCGCAGAACCTTTTTTTGTTTATAAAGATACTATCACTTCGGGAGATATTATCGCAAGTGCTCAGACATTGAGAGAAGCTTCAGTAAACGCCCTAATTCGCGTCGAGGGGCTATTACAGACTGAAGGATTTGCACATGATAATCTATTGGATGCGATTAACAATATTCAGGCTGAAGATTATGGGTTACACAGTATGACATTAAATGCACTACAAAATAGAATAATTCGATTTGAACGATATGAATTCTTAAGAGATAGAGGAGAGAGTAAAAGAAAAGATAGCTTAGAACATATGTTTAATAAATTACTAGAAGGAAAATCAATAGTAATCGATTTTGGAAAATATGGCATAAATTCTCACTTATATCTATTTGTGGCAAACATGATTACGAGAAGATTATATACTATGTACTCTCAAAAAGAAGATGAAAGCAAATTGCCCCCATTAGTCGTAGTGGTTGAAGAAGCACATAAATTTCTAAAACCAAGTGTTATTCAACATACAATCTTTGATAGTATAGCTAGAGAAACAAGAAAATTCCAATTAACACTAGCTTTTGTTGACCAGAGACCCTCTCAAATTGATGAAGAAGTGTATTCCCAAATCGCAAATACTTTTGTAATGCATATGACTGATGATAAAGATATAAAACGGGTAGTACAAACTCTACCGGATGCAAAAAAATGGCGTGGGGTGATTTCTGGACTTCAAAAAAGGGAATGTTTCGTAAGAGGGGATGCTGTGGCTGTACCTTCTATAGTTGAAGTACTAAATTATAAGGATGAAGTAAAGTTAAAGGAAAAATTAGAAATAACAGTACCAATTTCAGCAACTCTTAAAGCTATTGAAGAATCAGATTTAACGACATTAGAAGATGACTAAAAATAACTCTTTAATAGTAATTGAAAATAAATAAAGTTGAAAAGAATATGACAAAAATTTATTTTGTTGGGGACACTCATTTTGGAAAGACGTATCCTTACCGGAAAAATTATGAACTTAATATTTCTGAAAGAAGTTTGGATGTCATTAATAACTGTGAAAAAATCATAAATGAAGCCATTAAAGACAAGGCTGATTTTGTAATTTTCTTAGGAGATCTATACCACAGAAAAAGTATTTCCCCTACCATTAGAAAAATAGTACGAGAAAAAATTTTCCTTCCCCTAAATCAGAGTAATATTAACACAATTATTCTAGGAGGTAATCATGATTCAACAAGAAATCCACAACGAGGGGTGGATATTCAAGAGTTAGCTAATTTTTCAAATGTTGAGGTATATACGAGTATAAGATCGAAAGTAATAGAGACTAATGGGAGTAAGATTGGATTTATATTTTTACCCTATCTTCACTTTGATGTATTAGTGAACATCTTTAAGGAAAAGAGAATAATAAGTGAAGACTTTCTTAAAGACAAAGATAATTATATAATTACGCAACATATCTTTAGAACCTTTATAAAACAGACCTGTGAAAATAAACTAAAAGAATGTGATAAAAGAATTCTCTTAGGTCATTATTATTTGGAAGGGGCAAAAATCAGGGAAACTAACAATCCATCTATGATTTATGGAGAATTTCATTTCAATAAAGGAATGGTTCAAAAAGAATACTTTGATCTCGTTATATTTGGACATATTCATTTAAAGCAAACCATGTGGAATGATGATCGAATAATTATTCCTGGTTCAATAGATAGAATTGATATGGGAGAGAGAAATTCTGATAAATTTTATTGCGTATATGATGTAGAAAATAATGATATAGAATTTCGAAAAATTGAGTGTAGAAAATTATTACAGCATGAGATTGAAATACCTGATGATGCTGAAGACCTAACCGAATATTCCTTAAACCATTTACCAGAAAAAGAAAAAATTAAAGAAGCTGTATGTAAAATCCAAATACACTATCCTCAAGGGAAAGAGACTAGCCTTGATAAATATCAATTAGATAACTATTTCAAGTCTTCTTATAATGTTGATCTAACTTACATAGAGAAAGCTTTTAAAGAAAGTCCAAAATTAAGAGAAGTTAACTTAGATCCCAAAAGCTTATTTAAAGATTTTCTAGAACAAAAATATGCTACTCATAACTATTATAAGGATCTAAAAAATATCGGATTAGAATTGCTAGATAGAGAATTATCGCTAGTAGATCTTACCGCAAAAGGTTCATTATCTATTAAATCGATTGATATGCAAAATTTTAATAAATATGGAAAAGGGCCAAATAAAATAAGTTTCGATGAAGATCTATATGTTATTAAAGGACCTACAGGTTCAGGTAAATCTTCCATTTTAGATGCTATTACTTTTGCAGTATTTAAAAGAAATTCTCGAAAAGATGTGGGTCTTACGTTAGATGAGATCCTATACAAAGGTGGATATGTCTCCTTAGAATTATTGATTGGAGATAAGAACTTATCAGTAAAGAGGAGTCAGACATCTCCAAAATTACAAATAAAGTATAATGGAGATCCCTTATTTTCTGGACTTAGCGTTCCAGAAAAAGAGAAAAAATTGGAAGATATCATTGGGTATGATTATGAAGGTTTTACATCTTCTTTTTTCATACGACAACAAGAACTTCAGATCTTTTCTACTCTAACAACAGAAAAAAGGCAACAAAGGCTTGTAAAATTATTTAAATTGAAGATATTCAGCAATATATATCAAAATTTAAAATCTACGATTGATGATTTCACAGGTAAGAAAGCCACTCTTGAAGGAGAGATTATCGGGTTAGAGGAATTTCTTGAGGAACTACCTCAAAAAGAAAGAGAGTTACAAGAAATAAATGAAGGACTCCAAGAGAAAGGAAAGCGACAAACTGAATTATCAAATACTATAAAGGATTTAAAAGAAAAAACAGAAGCCACTCAGACGGATGCCTTTAATTATACAACTACTCAAAAATCAATCGAAGGGATAAAAGAAAAGATCGAGGAGGATAAAACAGAGCTGAAAGAATATAAGCAACAGCAAGAAGAATATAATAAACTACAAAATAAATTACAAAATCTACCAGATGTGAAAAAAGAAAGAAAGGAATTACAAATTAAAAAAGAAGAAATTGAAAAAGTGATTCACGAGCTTGAATTACTTCAATCTGAAATTAGTAGCAATAAGAATTTGGTGCAACAAACTGAGAAACAATATAATGAACAATTAGAAAATTTATCAACACAAATAAATGAGAAGGATGTTACTCTTAAAAGCTTAGATGTCACTATAACAAAAGACGATGCGTTCAATATTTTAAAAGATAATGGAATGCTAACGGAAAGGCTCTATCGACTCCAGAACGTTGAGATTCCCATGGCACAAGAATATAATGATACCACACGTATTAAAGAATTTACTTCATTAGAAAGTCAAACAAATAAACAATTAGAAGAAATTAAACCCAAGCAAAAAAAAATTACTAAAGCAGTCTTCATTGCTGATGAGATTAAGAGTGATAAAGACACAATAATGAATCAATATAATGGAATAGAAAAAAAGAAAATTACTGAGATCTCTACATTCTCAGAAAAAATTCAAACATTAAATAAAGATATGAAACAAAAAGGAGTAATTTCTGAATTTAAGGAACAATTAAATAAAATTAAGGAAGGATTCAAGAGAATAGAAGATACTGAGAAAGAAAGAGAAGGAATAGAAAGTAAATTGAATGAAATAAAAGATTTCTCCATTATGATTGAAAAAAGCGAAGAAGATCTCACACAAAAAGAAAGCGAATTGGGAAAACTGAACAAAAAATTATTAAAATTAGAATCTTCATATCAACAATATTTAGAGATTGCTAATAAATATGGGAAAAAACAACAAGAACTCCAAGAATTGGAAAATAAAATAGAAGGATTAAAAGTAGAAATCAATTTCATTGCTAAAGATATAGAAAAGATAAAAGAAAAAGAGAGTAAAATTAAGCGAATAAAAAAAGAAATACAAGAGATTACAGATAACATTGAAAAATATAAGTTGTTACGAGAAGATATTTTCCATCTTAATGGAGTTCCTAAGTTTGCGGTAGAGCAAATTCTCCCTGCTATCTCAGTTAGTGCTTCACAAATATTAAGCGATCTTACTGATGGGAAATTTAACCAAATTACATTTAAACCATTAAAGGGAAAAAGGGTTGGATTTGAAATCAATGTTTTTGATGGTGAACGTGACCGAGAAGCAAGTAGTTTTTCAGGCGGCGAAAAGACTCAGATTAATGCGGCTATCCGATTTGCAATAATGGAGCATATCGCAGAGATTCCAGATACGACAGGGGCATTATTTCGAAAATCAAACACACTGTTTATTGATGAAGGAGATCTTGGAACATTGGATGATGAATCAGCCCGACAACGTTTTGTAGAAAAAATTTTAGAATTGAAATCAATGTTTAAGAAAATTATTCTCATCACTCATTTAGAAGATGTTGCAGAACAATTCCCACATCGAATCATGATTGGATGGGATGAGTTAGGCAAGTCAAAAATTTTTAATTAAAAATTAAAAAAATAGAAAGATGATGAAGAGGTGGTCTAATGAAAATAGAATTTAAATTTAATTCAAAATCAAGCGGACAAAATGTCCCTGAAGCTATTAGATTAGCAGAAAAACATGGGGGATTTATAGAAGACAGATATTATAAAATAAATTTTGAATCTCCTGAAGATAAAGATTTGACAAAGTTATTTGAGTTGGTAGGAAATCTTAAAGGAACAGCAATATCCATAAATGGCGAAGAACCTGTTGTTGCTAGAAAATTTTTTAATGCTGTAAACTGTCCAGAGAAATTCTTATGTAAAGGCATTTGTAGACATGTGCGCATAGGATATTATGATTTTGGAAGCTTCTTAGATGAAAATTCCGAGAATATTGAAAATGGGATCTTTTCAACCTCTGATGAGAATTTAATTAGATATATGACTGATTTTTTAGAAATGGTTGAAGAAAATAGGTTTCGATTTAACAAAGATCGGTTTTTAGAATATTTTCAAAGAGAGACAGAGATGGAACACAAATTTTGTAAAAAATTTAACTTTGAAAAGACTAAAAAAGAGTTAGAAAAACTCCCTGAAGAAATTCAACTTGTTCCTCGTAAAGAATTGGAAGAATATGAAGAGAGATTTGGGTATGAAGAAGAATATGAAGTTGAAAATACGATAAGCACAATTTTAACTCATTGTGAACTAAGTTCGAAATTATCTTTTAAAGATGTTTTACAATGCTCAAAAGCATTGTCGCTTTTAATAAACGAGAGAGGATGTGCCACAATAGAAGACACTGATGTTTTAATTTATTCTTTTCCTGTATTAAGACAAATAATATTAGCTAAATTGATTTTTTATGAGAAATTTATTGATGAACTTGATGAAGAGGAGTTAAAATATATTGCAACAAAAGAAAATGATTTTTTCTGTGCTTCAAATCCGATTTCTAGACTTTACTTCCAAATTTTCAATGAGGATGACTCTACAATTAAAGAGTGTTTTGAAAAATTAAAGAGACTTAAAAAATAATGACTAAAAAATGTTATATAGAACAAAAATTAGAATAATAATATTTCTTGCCTTAATAACAATTGTTTCAATAATAGGCACGGTTTTAACTATAGTTTTCAGATTTCCAGAACCAAAGCTTACTCCTTGGGGCTTTCCTATTTACCAATCAATAATTGCATGGACCATTCTCATAGATATTATATTATCATGTGTAGGAATTCTAATTATAAAAAAATTAAGAAAAATTAGCTTATTTCTACCTATATTAACATTCTTTATTTTATGGTGGATTGATATAGGGACAGCAATATCTCATTTAATAGATCTTGAAATTGAATGGGATGTATGGATATATGAATGGCCAACATTAACTGATGAATACCTTATTATCACTAATACCTTTTCATCATATTTTTTTGGAATTTATTCATGGTCTATTGTAATATATTATTTTGGAACAGTTAATTTTGAACGTTATAGAAGGGTAATAAAATCATTGATATTATTCTACCCATTTTGGCTTGGAATCTGTATCCATCTATGTATTATAGGAGAATCTACATATTTTAATGGATGGCTTACGTGGCAAATCATTTTCGGTGTCTGGGTAGCTTTAGGATCGATTTATGCCATTGCTTTAGTACTTCTTAGGCTTGAATATAATTTCGATCAAGTCAAGCATCAAGAAAGCCGCCTAGTACCAACAAGAAAGTCTAAGGAGATACAAATTCCAAGAAAATTATCAACAAAGATTATTGATTTTTTCGAAAGATTTGAAGCTATATTTTTAATATTAATTCTCTTAATTAATGGAATGTTTTTGGGTATATCCAGTATTTTGGGCTCAATTAGTGCTATTTCCTTTATAATTCTTTTCAATTTTCTTTTATCAAGTAAAAAAGAGTACCATATTAGTATCAAAACACAAGAAGAAGAACTTCTACTAAATGAATTTGAACTTCTTTTAAGAAGAGCAAGAGATTCGGTGAATGAAGGTAAAAAAAATTACTCAAAAAAATTATTTGATGTTGCTATTGAAAAATGGAAGGAAGCCATTTCCTACTATGAAGAATTGTTGAAAAAAGCTATAGAAAAGGAGAGAATTAAACACAACTTAAAAATTCTCATAGAAAGCATATATAATGCCTACATAGAAAATGCTAGAGTTCACACGGTAAAAGGAAAAGAAAGATATAAAAAATGGAACCTACAAGAAGCAAAAGATGAATGGCATTCAGCCATCGATAACATACAATTAGCTATGGAGTTAATAAAAACTAAAAAAGTAAGTAAATCTTACAGTGATCTTAAAAATAGCATAAGTTCAATTCAAATGAATATTAAGCGGCTCGAGATCGAAAAAACATATCTAGATTCTGACAAAGATCTAAAGTATGCCCATAATTTTCAAAAAAAAGACCTTACAGGAACAATAAAACTTGTCAATGATATTATTTTCAGATATTCTCAAGCAAAAGAAAAAGCATTGAAATATAACGAATTTCAAGATATTGTAGAAAAATTACAAGAAAGAATAATTGAAGCTAGAGCATTTCAATCAGACCTACAAGAGAAAATGGATAAATTGATTGGTATAACTCCAATAACAGCTAAGGCAAAAATTAAAGTTGATGACATAATATCACATGAAATTCCACCAATAATAAAGGAAGAGCAGGCAAAAAAACTTGTAACAATTATGAGAGAATATGAATTTATTGGTGGGCAAATTAGATTTAAAGTCGGAGTAAAAAATAATACACAATACTCATTAACCAATTTTAAAATTACATTTGACATTCCAAAAGCATTAAAGTGGATCTTACACGAACCTGATTACGAACGGAAAGGAGATAGTATATTAATTGCTAAATTGGGAGCAAAAGAAAAAAAGGCAGTCTCTCTTTATTTAGAACCGATTAATTGTATGGAAAGCCCTGTCAATGCTACAGTTAGCTTTTATAATGTGAAAGATAAACCAAGAGCCATACCCATGGAACCTAAAATGGTTTCAATTACATGTCCAATATTCTTTACTGAAACTGACGCAAATTTAGCTAGAGTTAAAAGTCTTCGACGCAGGCTTACACATCAAGATAAAAGGATATTTCCAATTGTGGATAATACATATAGCTCTTCGGTCTTTTCTTCTGTTATATCAGTCCTAGGCAAATTTGATATAAAATTAATCTTTAAAGATTTTTCTGAGGAAGATAGACTTGGAGAAGCTTGGTATTTTGGAATTACCAAGGTTAAAAAAAACCAAGTCATCACATATGTCCTATTGGATGGTGAAAATCGGACTCTAAAAGTAGAGGTTTCTGGAAATGATGAAGAGCAAATAACTGCCTTTCTTGCGGAAATGGGTGATAAAATAAGACAACAATTAATCCAAAGTAATGTAATAGCTACAGAGGATAAATTTTACGACTTGAGAGTATCAATACTCTCAAATATCTGCCCATATTGTTATTCCTACATTTCACATGAATTAGTTCAAAAATATATTAGTGGTGAATCGATTAAATGTTATAATTGCGATGTAGATCTTCAAATAAATAAATAGTAAATAATTGTGTTTAAATTATCATCAAAAATTTTTTCAGCAAAGGTTTGAAAAAGATGGTTACCAAATCACTGTTATATAAATATACTTATCAAAATATTAGCTCAGTAGATTCACTTCCTAAAATTACTATTGAAGATATAGGACAATTATTAGTTAATATCAATCGTATATGGCCTTTCATAGATTATAAGCTGAAATCTTTTCCTATTAATTTTAGAAATATAATGGAAGGAACGCGTAAAGATATTATTTTTTCTTATAAGGATAAAGAGCCTATATTAGGAGAACCAATCTTTCGAAATGGAGAAATGATACCGACTCTTAAAGGAATGAAAGATACAGAAAGAATTATAAAGGTTGATATAGTCTCTTTCTTCACCAAAATAAAGGATAATTCTAGAGAATTCCGTATTTATCAATTAGGGCGTAGATATAAGGGGGAAGATATTAATTTTAAGTGACGATATTTAATAAAATGGGGATTTAGTTTAATTAACACAATAGATGGAATGAAAAATTAATTAGATAATAGTAAAAAATAGAAAAAAATGATATATAACTATAAAAATAGAGTCGAGATATCTATTACAAAAGAGAAATTAAGACAAATGGCAAAAGAGCTACAAATGCTAAAAGAAGAACTAAGTACACTAATAAAAAAGACATTAACATCCACATTCGAATCAACTATAAAAGAACTTGATGAATGGATTGATAAAAATGTACCTCTAATGCCTGAAAGTGATGATTATATTTTAATAGAGGATTTACCTTCTAGAGATATTGAGAAACCTCCTAATCAACAATTGACTCTAAATCAGAAGCAACTGGAGGTATTGGATGAAATTATAAATTCTATTGAAGTGGAATTTGTAGAAAATTCAAAACCAATAATACCTAAAAATATTTTACGTAATCATATGAAAATGGGCATTAAATCATGTTCTATTAAAGACGGTAGATTTTACCGTATTCGATTAGGCTTTCAATTAGACCCAGAATTATATCGTCCTTTAAATGAAAATAAGAATCTACCTTCATATCAATTCATGGAGAGGATGATTAATTTTTCCTGCAGTCGCACAAAATATCACTTAAAAGCAAATTACAACAAGTATTTTCCAGAAAATGAAATCCGGACATATTTAAAAAATGCAATAGAAGTAGTTTGCAAAAAAGATTGATTAATTTTCTTAAAATATACTTCTATTGTGTTAGAAAATATTATTCTATTGCGTATTTCGATATAAATTAAAAGATTAAAGATAAATATTTATATACCAAAGTAATTATTACAAAATTGTAAAATGAGTAGTCGAAATATTTCATTACTTAAATCTTATCTAAAAAATATTGACAATCTGAGTCCCTATGAGTTTGAAGAAATGGTTGCAGAAATGTATAGATGTAAAGGATGGTCAAATGTTCAAGTAACTCAACCATCTGGTGATAAAGGACGAGACATAATTGGATTTGATCGAAAAGGAAGAAAAATTTATGTAGAAGTTAAGAAACATCAAGGTAAAATTGGACGTCCAGTTATACAGAAACTCCATTCAATAATGGTTTCTCAAAACGTTGAGAAAGGTATAGTAATTACTACTTCTGATTTTACGCCACAAGCAATTGCATATGCCCTAAAAGTAAATATTTTTTTAATTGAAGAACGACCACGATCGACTTCTCTTTGTACATCAGTAGATATAGAAACCATATTAACTCAAAGTGAATCAGTTCTAAATAACAGTATTTTTAGTTACCCTCTTCCGCCTTCAAGATTTATTAAAAAAAGAGAAATGCTTCCATTTAATTATGTAAGATTTTTTTGGATAAAGTTCTCTTTGAATCACGAATTTCAAAATTCTACAGGTAGTTGGCGATGGACAATGTCTTACCAAGATCAAGATCTCTATATTTCTCCTAATGGTCTTGCAGAATTAATTCCAAAATTTGATTATAAAGATTTTGAAGACTTAAGCTCTATAAAGCAAAAATTAGGTAAGTATAAAATCCCGTTCATTAAAAATAAATACTCTAATTATAGTATAGAAGAAATAAAATCCTTTATTCAAAAAGTGACCACAGTAGTTAAAACTTATATTGGTCGTAATAATCAAGAGTATTCTATTACGTGTCAACCAAGTTCAAGAAATATTTCTATTAAATCCATTAATAACTACTGGAAATTGTATACAGGCATAGATTTAACCCTTACCAATAATTATTTTGTTTAGAATTGGACTCAGAGATAAAATAATTATAGGAATAAGGTGCTTAAATTTTCCATTAAATATAATAAGTGCTGGACAAGTAGTGATGTGTCAATCTTGTCAGGATTTAATTTTTAAAGGTGGTTCAAAGAAAAGGTTTCGAATTTGTAGGGTGTGTGGGATAATTGTATGTGATGATTGTGTCTATTCAAGAAGATTATTTTTAAAAAAGAGATATTGGTGTAGAAACTGTGAAAAAGAACTTAAATTAAATAATATTTCCTTTAAAAAGAATAAGGTGGCTCAAAAATCATTCAAAAGAAAGTATATGAATTGGAAGCGTCAAAATAAATGGACACTCGAATTTATTAAAAGCTAGCTTACATTATCCCAAATATTTATTATTTTAAATTCGCTCCACATTCGTTACAAATTAGATCTATTTTTGAAACAAAATTTCCACAATATGGACAAAAATTTACTTCAAATTCAATTTCAACTTGTTTATTTTGACTAATATCTAATTTTTGCCAAAATTTCGTATGAACTTTCACAACATAGAAAAGAAAACGTGAAAAAATTAGAAAAAATGCTCCTTTTTAATATAATCAGTAATTCTAATGACGATATAATCATGTAAATTACCCGTATCATCAAATTTCTGCTGAGTTTTTATCTTTTTTATATGATTAGCTTTTTTTAATTTTCGATACACTAAATTGTATCCAAAACGCGGTTCTAATGAGGAAGTTATTTCCTTTATAGGGATCTTTACTATTCGTTTGTTGGTCTTTTTCTTTAACTGGGTATCACAATATTCAGTAATGAATTTAGTAATCTTCTCATTACATGATGAACCTATATTCTTATCATTGAATCGAGTTATCTTATAAAATTTGCTTGATTCAAAGACAATCTCATAAGAAGGTATTTTCCCTATCGTCACACTGTATTTACTCTTAGTAAATTTATCATACCCGAGGGGGTTAAGATCTGAAGTCTTATGCTCAAGAGTCGAGGCAATATGAAGCGCGAAAGGGGGACTAATAATCTTTTTTCCCTCAACATTCATATAATACACCCTTCCCTTATAGATACTGTGAGCCGCCAATTCAGCCTTCCGAACTGCTAATTCTTCTTGGTTTTGGGGGTTTTTCTTATCTCCTACAAAAGATCCATGCCCGTTAAAAATCCATAAGGTATAGATATCTTTTTTAGCATAATCTCTAGTACGTCTTCTTAACTTATCTTTACTCATGATAGAATTCTGACACTCAATTGCAACTTTTTTCCCATTTTCAAATTCGAAATACACATCTATTTCGTGGCCTTCTATTTTATACTCAATTTCTTTTGTCTTTACCTGATTAAATTTAGGAATCATAAGATACCAATAAGCTTTCATAACCTTATGCTCAATTGACTCCGCTTCTCTCCCACATCGAGGAACACCCTTATGCTGGAAATATCCTAAACTCTCTTCAAAATATGCTTTTCTCCCACATTCGGGACATTTCCACTTAAAATGTTCATACTTATCAGGTAAGTTATCAATGGAGTATTCTTTATCTAAAGTAGGACAGAACGCAGAATATAATTTATTACTATCCTCCATTACAATATTATCTGAAATCAAGTTTAAAAACACCCTTAGAGATTTTTGTGCTCATTCGAAATTTTGAGAAATTCACTTTCTTTTATAACTTTCTGAAATTTTTTTAACCTTGATCGCAGAGTAACCTCACTGATCTGTGCTATTTTTGAAATCTCTCTTTGAGTACACTTTATGTTAAGTCTTATGCATGCTAAATATATTCCCGCTGCGCAAATACCCTTTGGATCAGTACCTTTACAACCCACTTTAGAAAGATATAGTGTTATTAATTGTGTCGTAAATCCAATTATGTTTGTTTGTCCTAAATCTGAAATAAAACATGAAATAAAACTATATGGACTTACTCTAGGAGATGGTAGATTTAATTCCTTGAAGAGAATTAAATAGCATTTCTTTACTTTTTTTAAGGGATTTTCAATCAACCCTGTAATGTTTTCCGCAAGCTCCTTAAATGTTATTGGAATGTTATTTATTTTACAAATATAGAAAAGACAGGCACATACTAATCCTAAAACCGTTCGTCCTTGTGCAAGATGTTTTGCTTGGAGATATAATCCCTTAGTTTGCTCTATTATTATTTTCTTTAATCTTAAACTATTGCATATTCTGGTTAAATGTGAAAAAGCATCTGATAAATGTCTATTCTTGTAATCTTTAACTCTTGGATTCTTAGCTAAAATCCTTCTTTGATCCCAATTTCGTGCTTCAGATAAGTTTATTTTCGGTGATAATTCCAAAGAAGACGAATAAGTAGAAATAAGTGGTCCAGTGTGTTTTTTCTTATTCCTCTCCTCTTGAGTAAAATATCGTTGACCGGAGACAGATGTATCGATTATTCGCTCTTCGATCACCAGACCACAAATTCTACACACCTTCTCACCCCGTTCCTGCCTTGAAATTATTGAAAATCCCCCACATTCAGGACATCTATTCCTACTACTATTGGATTCGATACTCATTTTATTATCAGACTATAGTCTTAAATATAGTTATCATTATATTTATTATTATAGTATCAATATAAATATTTAAATATTATAGTTTTAACTATAGTTATAATTATAAACTTTTTCAAGGTAAAATAAAATGAGTGGAGATACAACTAAATTTTATGATTATAAAAGCTCAACTTCTTCAAATGTTACTATTCCCAAACGAGTAGCAAAAATGTTAAATTGGGAACATAAAGATGAGATAAATATCGTAGTAAAGACACTAAAAATAGAAGATAGTCAATATACAGGACTTTTTTTATTCAAAAAAGAAAAGTCATAATAGAATTTACATATTATTCGATCTAATCGGGAGAATTGAGATTTTTAATCTTATCCAAAATGTGATAATTAATAATACCTAACCACATCTGTTTTGATCCTAATAAATGGATTTTTTGTAGATCATTCTTTTCTTCAAAATAGTTCTTTAATTCATGGAATATTTGTTTGAACCTTCTAACATTGTTTTTGATATTCTCCTTTTTTATTGATTCAGTAATCTCTTTTTCGTCAAAAATTATAGCTATACATAATTTAGCATTACATTGATATAATTTTTCTAAGCTCTTCATTTTCACATGTCTTCCTGGATCAAATTCAATCGCTATTTCAAAATTATTTTTGTATTGTGTATACACATCAATTCTTCCAGTCCTTAATTTATAAAGTTCCTCAGGGTCTACTTTCCGACGAGGTCTCCATAGACAACTGAGTTTATATTCATACCATGTATTGAATCCAAGTTCTCGAAAAAAATAAACTAAACTCTCTTGAAAGTATTTATGTTTGCCTTTTTTATTTTTTAAACTAAATACAATAGGCTTAAGATTTTTTATTATAGCATCTTGTAGATCTTCCATTTTTGAATTAAAATTATTAATTTTCTTTTTAAATATCAGATTTCAATTTGGAATCGAATAACAAATTAGAAGGAAAAAAATTAAAAAAAAATAAAATATTAGTTAAATTTTTTCTTTAAAGAAAATACCGTAAGTAAACCGATAGTGCTAAGAAATAGTAATAATGGATACCCTCGAATAATTTTTGTCCCTCCTCCATCCTTCCCTTCTTCTTCCTCTTCTTCTTCCACTGGATTAAATTTTACTAGAATTGTATCATACTCAAATGAAGTATCTCCAGCAAGATAGATATTATCTAAAGAATCTATTGCTATTGCCTTACCATCTTCATAATAGTCCGAAGCCAGAGTGATAGTCCATTGTTTTACACCTGAACTATTACATTGCATCAGAAAAATATCGTCGTCTGACGTTCCTACGAAATAGAAGTTGCCTAGTGAATCTAATACTATATCAGATCCAGTTGAAATAATTGTTTCCCATTGTAACACACCAGAACTACTATATTTGATAAGATATCCGCCACCCGATATATAAACATTATCTGATGAATCAATTGCTAGTTTTCCCCCGTTATGTGGATTAGTAACATTCCACTTAACCACCCCATCACCATCATACTTCACAAGAAATCCGACTTGACTAATAATTCCCGTAACATATATGTTATCTAATGAATCCACCACAACATTAGAAACACGATCAAAATCGCTTCCACCCCAAGTGCGATTCCATTGCTGCGTACCAGACTGATCATATTTCGCCAGAATGATATCATGCTTTTGCTTATGCCAACCTCTATTCCAAATTCCCGTAAAATAAATATTGTCCAACGAATCTACAACTATACTCACGCCTTCATCATGAATTATATCTCCTAGTGTGCGACTCCATTTAAATACTCCAGAAGTATCATATTTTAACAGAATAATATCTTTAGCAATATAATCTCTAATTGTAGTTCCTACAATATAGACATCATCAGACGAATCTGTTGCCACTCCATAGCCATAATCATTAGATGAAGTCATATTTCCCCAAGTAGAATTCCATTCTAGTATCCCAGAACTTGTATATTTCAAAATGAACACATCTGTTCCTCCTCCCGACAAACTTGGTGAGTCTCCTGTCACATAGATATTATCTGAGGAATCTACAGCTACATCATCGCTAAAATCCATGCAATAATAACATTTTCTACCCCATGTACGATTCCATTCAAATGCGTAAGAAATATTCGTAGACAAATTAATTTTAAAATCTCTATTGGGTTTATCTATGTTGTTGCTGAAAAAAATAATATTGTTATACAACAAGAAATTAAAAAATAGAATTGAGATTAAGGCTAACAAATAGTATTTTTTATTTTTCATAAACTATTACTTCTTTTAGAATTGGATTACTATTTTTAAATGTAGATTTGATATTTAAGTCTTGTCTTCATCTTTCTTAATAGTTATCAATCCGGGATTAAATACATTTTATATTCTCTTTTTCTTTATAAATCCCTGTAAATTATAGGTAATAACTAAGTAGTACCAAGGTAAATTAGTATGGTAGATGCACATAACCAACCCTTTTTTGGAAAAAATACCGGACTGTTCATTCAAACCAGCTCAAAAACCGAACCTTATATGTTTCTACGGTGTATTAAGAGAAAATCTGACGGCTCTTGGGAAAAACCTTCTAAAAACGAAGGAAAGACGATAAAATTGTGATATAAATGAATGAAACTGAAAATAAGATTTCAAGAAAAGTGCTGGTATATATATTAATAGCTTTAATTGGTACGAATATTGGTACTTTCAGCATAACTTATTTCACCATAGTTCCTCAACTACAAAAAAAGTATAGCAACTTATCAGAAGAATATGACCAATTATTGCAGGATTACCAAATCTTAACCGGAGAGTATAATTCCACGTTCGACGATTACCAAACACTCCTTAGTCAATATTCCTCAGTATGTTCCTACATTAAAAAGCAGATTTTACCTGTGCAGTATGGATTATTTGCTGAAGCAGTACGACGATACTATATGCCTATCTATGTTGCTTCAGCTATGAGTAAAGCATACTGGGAAGAGGTTACGTGGTTTTATCGTGATATTATTCTTCATGAGAGTGGGCACCATAATTATTTTACGAATGTCTCTAATGCATTCTCAGACGCGTTAAAATATGGCGATGACACAATGCTTTTATGCCAATATATCATGAATTATACATTTGATGATTGGTTATTGAATTGGCTAGGAAAAGACTTAACTGGAAACGAACTCACTGATATAGATACAATACATCAATGGTGTGTAGATGAGATTGACTATGAATTTGATGAAAATATTACAGTAGGACAAGAATATTTTGAGTTGGATTATGCAAAATTCTCTGTGGAGACTGCATTTCGGGCAATGGGGGATTGTGAAGATCAGGCAATTTTAGATGCGGCATACTTGGAATCATGCGGGTTTGATACTGCACTAGCATTATTTCATGACCCAAGCCATCCGACTTTAGGAGCATTTTATCACGGAGTATGCCTTATCCATATTGAAGATATAAGTGCGTTCTCTTTAAGCTACCCAACATGCAGATTATGGCAATTTGGCACGTCTGATCCTTATTACCCCGATTTTACGTGGTGTGTCCTCGATCCTACTTGGGATATATCTTTTGGCACTGAACCTTCATGGTTACAAGACTATTCCTCATTGAGTTCAGATATATTTACTATAGCGTTCTGTGATGTGACTGGAGCAATAATATAATATTCTTTTTTTTTTTACCTTATTTTTTTATAGAGCAAGAAATACATAATTGCAGTTGCTATACTCAATGGAATGCTAATTGCGGTGATGATAAAAATAATTTCTCCTGGATATTTCATCCACATAATTTTAAGAAGCGATGGCGAGTATCTCAACCTAATAATTCCAAACACAATATAAGGAATAGATACTAAAATGCCTATTAATATCCCATATTTTAAAAATAAAAGAAAAGTCTTTCGGATATTTATTTTTCGAATATCTATTGGATGTCGAGAAATAAAATCTATTATTAGGGTGATAACGATTGGTATAAGTATAAGCAGTATAGGGAGAGTGATAGTCCATACCATTTGAAAAATATTTAATATAAATCCGAACATATCTTCTCTATTAAAAGGAAATTCATCTATCTTAGGCGCCTTTTCAATATCCAGAATCGTGAATTTAATCATTAACGGTGTGTTAAAATATTGGTCGGTGCTGTTTCCATACGTCAATGCAGTTTCATTAGTGAGATCATCAATCCCATCTCTATTTTCATCAATACACCTGTCTAGCCATATTAACTCACTTTCGTAATAGAGTTCTCTTCCAAGCAAGTTATTATATAATCCTAGCATGAGTCCGGTGGTATCATTCTCGATAATAGGGATCATTTCGATCCATAATACTATATCGACGATAGGATTTAATACATCATAGTCTTTTGATCGATTTGATACCCATGCAGTATAGTCTATTTGCACAGAATCATATTTCTGAACAAAATATTTGTCTTCATCTGGAACAGAAAATATTGCAAAAAATGCAATGCTTAGTATTAGAAATATTACTACAGGAACAGCTATTTTTAAATGATATCGCTCCCCAATATTACGCTTTTTAGCTTTCCCTTGTATTGTTCTTTTAAGAAGTCTTGATGGGAGTTGATGAGAAAAGTCTTCCATAAGCGGTTCTAATATCTGCTGGAGGTTTAATTTTACACCCATCCTGTCCCCCCTGTGCTCGTAGATGAGAATATTATCATTAAACCGCTTTAATTCCGTGTTAACTTGTTTTAACAGAGTTCTTGAAAAATCAGTTAGGAGAAAATGATTACTATCTATTTGAAGCTTACCGTGAAGAGGAAATCTTCGTTTTGAATAGTGAGAAAGTGTGTCAAAGAAATTCTTATATAACTTCTGTAAGTTAAATGACAAAATAAGGGCAGATTTATCCTCTTTTACCTTAAAATCTGACTGAGTTAAGATATAGGCAAAAATATTATAAAACGAGATTCTTTGTGAGTTCATTTTTTTGCTCTGATTTAGATTTTTCTGGATTTCTTTTTCTTTATTTTTCAATTTCTTATTAATTTGTTTTCGAATAAAAAGGAAAGTAATTAGATTATTCTTGAGATCGTGAGACATTTGCTTTACCTCTTCTTTGGTATATTGAAGCTCATTGGTAAAATATTCATAAAGAATGGAACGTATCATATCTTCAAACTCAGGATTCTCAGAGAAGAAAGGTTCATATGAACTCCATTGGGAAGCAATAAATTCGTGTCGTAGTTTTTCATTTTGTATTACCGCAGGATCGATATACTGCGCTATCTCTGCCTTTATCTGGGAATATTCTTTTTTTACTGCCTCTTTTTGACTCTTAATTCTGCCGATTCGTTCTTGCCTTGTTAAACTTGTATAGGAATCGAGTTTTTCTAATTCCTTTTTCTCGTCAAATTCTTCTAAATAGGTTTTAAGGAATTTTTTCTTATGTTCTAATCTATTGAGAGTGCTTTGAGTTGTCCTAACAAAAGGTATTTTACTATATATTTGCTCTGATTTGTCAAGTAGACGAATAAATTTTCTACGAGTAGTAATAAGAGTATTTAATTTCTCTCGATTTTGTCTAAATTCAGTTTTGCGTTGTTCATTTTTAGAACCTTCTAAGATATGAGCCTTTTCATATAAGTAGTTTAAGAATTCCTTTTTGTCGGCCAAAGATGATCCTGAAAGAATTAATTCACTATACTCATTCTTGTATTTTTGCGCCAAATTAAATAAAGCCTTACTCATCTAGACCCTATATATTTTTTTATTAGACCACTATTTAAAATTTATTACTCTTCGCTAATAAGTAAATTCTCTTCAGAGAGAATTTTTTTCAGCTCTGATTTTTTGCTCCCAAAATCTTCATTTTCTTCAATAAGTGCGGAGGGTTTGTTATCAAAAAGTATGCTAAGTTCGGTTGAATGGGCAAGGAAATTAGAGACTTTTTTTCTGAATTTATCAAGCACCACCTTCAATTCCGGTCTAGCGATAATAATAAAATGTGATCCATTTCTCTGCTTTTCTTTACTCCTATCTCTATCAATAAGTCGCATTTTGTCCCACCATTTCGCTTTTTTATAGTAGGTCTTTTGGTTTATATCAAATCTTTCCGCTATTTCATTGATGGTACACTCATTTACTAATATGATATACTCGAATATCTCATATTTGAGAAAGCTACACTGAAGATACTTAAACATGAGTAACTTATTTAATTTTACTTTTATTTTTTGAAAGATCATCTAAAAAATCACCTTAGAACGTCTTTACTTGCCATTATTACTAGTTATATTTAAAGAAAAAATCACACTGTCAATTATGTACAAAATATTTTCTCTTCGAAGAGACTTTACCAAAAATTTGTCGCTTTAGATAGAATTTGACCACAAATCCATCATTGTATGTAATAGAATGTTTTTATATAGTAATATCCAAGACCTAATAGTTACCTAAAGTCTTTTTCCTCGATAAAATGCAGAAATATTTAAATACTGTGCTGAAGTATATATTATATCGAAAAAAAGTAAAGACTTTATCAAAAGGGTGTTACTTTTAACATCTTGCATTTGGAAGGTAGGCAGGCTTAGAGCCCCAAATTTCAAGAGTTCACTACTAAGTTATATGATTTTTTTTTGTCTAAAAGTTCTAAATTTAATTTATTTTTTAAAAAAATCAGTTATAAGTATGGTTGAGAATTATGGCTATAGATAAGAAGACTGTAATAAATTATATCACATCATGGAAGTCTGAAGAGGATATCGATGTTGAAATAAAGCAGGAGCATGATGTGGAAAAGCTTATTTCTCTTTTTAAGCAGATATCTTCTGGGATGGATAAAAAAAGATATAGTACCGCTTTACTTCAAATTAATTCACTTAAGAAGAGGATGATCTTTCATCCTGAAAAACGCTCTTTAACTCAATATTATCTCCACGAAATAAAAAAAGTAATTTTGTATGAAAGAGGTAAGGTAAAATGATATGGGAAAAAATATCAGGTTGGTGTCAGGATCGGAAGCGGAATTGTGAAGATGTGCCTAGACTTATTAAGATTCTTATTTTGGCTTCCGTGTTATGTATTTTTGTGCCGTTAGCTAATTTTAGCTTCTTCATAGGACTTCCAATTGGTATCGCGATCACATTATACGCAACAATGGTAGGTATTATTCTCTTTTTCGTATATCTTTTTACAGAAAAAAGGGAAGGTGTCACCCAGCATGACATTGATACCTTACGTTGTAGATATCAAATAAGAAGACTTTTTCAGAAACCACGAGTTACTCTCTATACTTTTATTTTCTCTATCATCTTCGTGGTCTTTAGTCTTGTCTTAGCGATCCAAATTTTTGTGCTGAATTTGATATGGATAGGTTTAGCCACGTTTGGTGTCATGTTTCTCTTATTAGTTATTTTCGTACCAAATTCCCCGAAGCAGAATACCAAATCCTTTTCTGAAGAGTGTAAATTGCCTACTATTTCCACAAAAAACTATCATAAAAATCTGCGGCTAAGATTTCAAAATTTCAAAAATAAAATCACTATCAAGCATGACAAACCTCTAAAAATTAAGGCATTGGCATTATTATTTCCCTGTATCCTTTTCTCAACGATTTTAGGTTGGGTTCTACCTTCAATGTTAACTGAAGAGATTCCAGACCCTATGTTTGGGCTTGTTCCCCAAGATTCGCGAAAGTACGGCATTGAATATAATTTTAATGAATTAGACTATGTCGAGGATATTGAAGATCTTGATGAAATTACGTTTAACTCTATGTTTGTTATGAAATTTAATTTGAAAGCAAAAGGAACGAAAATTGTAAGAATAAATGCGCGACTCGTGCCTGTAGATGTGTTAGTTAACGGCACGCTACATGAGGAATCGAAGAGGTTACAAAAGACTCATGAATTCAGTACTATCCAATATAAAGGGCCTTTTAAAGCTAAAGATATATTTTTTAAAATTAATTTAGATAAAAAAGAGACTCCTGTGCTTCCTGGAGAATATCGGCTTGAAGTATATTCTTCGGCACGGGAATGGGGTATTTTCACCAGAAGATCACGGACACTTTCCTATAATGTTACTATAGAAAAAGATAGAGTATACTTTACTCCCTATTATACTGAAGATGCCTTACGCACGTCGAGGCGAGGGAGCATCTATTCCCTTTATAATAGTGAGATTTTGGGCTGGGATAATTACTTTCAGACAGTTGCTTCGGATTCATTAGGAAGACCGGTAGAGGGGAGTTTCTCCTTATATTTGACTCAAAGAGATTATAATACGATTAAATACAAAAAATTAACCGATTATATCACCGGTACAAATGGGATCATCTCCTTTATGAACACCACACGCACTCATTTCAAAGAATATATGAGAGGGAAGATTTTCTATAACGGAAGTCAAAGCCTCTTTTTAAAGGATACAATTCACTGGGAAGATTGCGAAGTGGCTCAAAATAAATTCTTTCATACTACTACATATCCAGATAGAGATGAATATACCTATAACGGGACAAGTTGGGAGGATTATAATCAAAATGAGTTTAAAATAACCACTCATTTATATTATCATACCGAATTTAATGTCAATGAGCTCCAATGGACTAAAGATCCTACCTATAATTACCAAAATGGACCCCCTGACATCATCTATTTGGATGTGAGTGATGATTTAACCACTTATATTGAAAGCCCCATTTTGGGATATATTGGCACGGTAGCTGATATTGCGTCCTTTTCCTATCGGTATGAGCTCTTTAATTATGGAACCCCTGACAGCGATGATATTTATGTAACGCTCACCTCTCAGATTTTTAGAGATGATAAACTCGTGTTTGAACAAGTAGATTATGAGGGATTTTATAATACCAAAGGCTCAAATTACCAGACAATCTATCACGATGTAACCGACTTTTTTACTGAAATAGGGCAAATGTTTCAGATTCGAATTCAAGCGGAATTTGAGTTTGATCCCGAATATACAAATGATATCTCCATTAGGTTTGATTGGGCTACCTTAGAAGCGTTTTACGCCCCAACGTATGCTCGGTGGTTTGATTTCAAAGATGGGTTCAATCAATTCGCGTCCCCTCTTATGGGCACAAGCGAACCATTATATTGGGATATCAATCATCCTGTTAATTTAGGTAATGATATTTTAGCTTATGCAAATTATCCTGGACTTAGTACAAATAATTATTTTGATGAAGACTTTAGGATAGACGAATCGTGGGCTTCATATTCTGGCTTATTCTCTGATAGCCAAGGAATAGAATTTGAGAGGAACGATGCCTTAAATCTTGGTCCGACATGGAGCGATGAGATGGCAGTATTTGATTTATTTGCTTTAAACCCTCCAGTAAACGTATCTGATATCTTCCAAAGCGTGATTTATGATGAATTTGCGAGTGTAGGGGATTCAGACAGTTCATTAGAGAATATTCGGCAAAGATTTGTAGTACCAAAGGTGGTTTCAAATGACAGATATATTATAATTGTATTTGCAGGACGATATAGTGTGGATGATCAATGGAAAATTTATATGACTCATGCACTCCGACCAGATGGAGAATTTTCAACACCAACAAGGATTTATGATCCTGGTGATGATAATATCTATCAATTAGCACCCTCACTTGCGATAAGCGAGACTGACCTGTATATCACATGGCAGCAACGAAATCGAGATTCTCATATTGAAGGAGAGTCCGAATGGACGATCAAGTATGCCCGATATAGTCT